>DASVPL010000001.1:0-2669 GCA_036382905.1 Thermoleophilaceae bacterium
GAGTTCGCTCGTGTTCATCCGCGGCGACATCGTCTGCGGCCGCCGCACGGTCGCCACGGCGACGGGGATCTGGAAGATCCTGTGAAACGGCTCTGAACGGCCCTGCGGCTGCCCTTGTAACTATGATGGTGCCGACTCAGGCAAGATGCTTGGCGCGGTGGCGGGCGCTAGACCGCAAGCCCTGAGGGACGCCAAGCCCGTGGGTGAGCAAGGGTCATCGCCCGTCGTTCCATCGAACCCGAACAGTCGCTTGGGCCGCCAGCGAAGCCCGCTTGCGCAAGGACGGGACAGGATGGACGCCATCGTTGTCGGTATCGACGTGTCGAAGGACCGCTTGGACGTGGCCGTGCGGCCGAGCGGGGAGGTGTTCGCGGTCGCTCGCGACGCGGACGGCATCGACGGGCTCATCGCCCGGATCGCGCCGCTGTGCCCGACGGCCGTGGCGGTGGAGGCGACCGGGGGCTACGAGACGGTCGTCGCGGCGAGCCTGGCGGCGGCGGGGCTCGCCGTCGTGGTGGTGAACCCCGCCCAGGTGCGCGGCTTCGCGCGGGCGCTCGGCCAGCGGGCCAAGACCGACCCGATCGACGCGCGCATCATCGCCCACTTCGTCGAGGCGACGAAGCCCGAGATCCGGCCCTTGGCCGACGCTGAGACGCGGATGCTCGCCGACCTCGTCGCCAGGCGCCGGCAGATCGTCCAGATGATCGTGGCCGAGCGTCAGAGGCAGAGGCGTCTGCCCGACAAGCGCCTGCAGAAGAGCATCGCCCGGCTGCTCGCCGCGCTGCAGAAGGAGCTCTCGAGCCTCGAGACCGACATCGACGACGCGGTGCGCGGCTCGCCGGCCTGGCGCGACAAGGAGGACCTGCTCGCCTCCGTGCCCGGCATCGGCAAGATCATCGCGCGCACCCTGCTTGCCGAACTGCCCGAGCTCGGCGCCCTCGACCGCCGCAAGATCGCCGCCCTCGTCGGTCTCGCGCCCTGGACGCGCCAGTCCGGCCAATGGAAAGGCAAGAGCTTCATCGGCGGCGGCCGGGCCGACGTCCGCGCCGCCCTCTTCACCGGCGCCATGGTCGCGGCGAGGTACAACCCCGACCTCAAGGTCTTCCGCGACAAGCTCGTCCAGGCCGGAAAGCCGAAGCTCGTCGCCCTCGTCGCCACCGCCCGCAAGCTCCTCACCATCCTCAATGCCATCGTTCGGGACCAAAAGCCGTGGCGCCAACAAACCGCTTGACCGCTAAGACAGTCGCTCACCCGGTCGCGGCTGACGCCGCGACTCGACCTCTCCCGCACATGCGGGAGAGGGGACGCGCGCCTCGCCTCGCCCGCGCAGCGGGAGAGGTCGAGTGGCGCGTCAGCGCCGGCCGGGTGAGGGCATCGGCGCGCTTCGAGCGATCAGGATTTCGGCGGCCAGGTGAAGTCGTCGGCGCGGCCGGGCTTGGGCTCGGGCGGAACGCCGTCGCGCAGCGCCCGCTCGGCGATGGGGCCGGCCTCGCCCTCAAGCTTCGGACGAGCGTTGATGAGGGTGCCCCCCGGCGAGGTCTCAGGCTTCGTCAGGGGCAGCACCGGCCCGGCGATGGGACGGGGCGGCTTGACCACGGGCGCCGGCGCGGCGGCCTCGGGGGCGGCCGCTACGGCCGGGGTGGCCTGCTCCGGAACGGCCGGCGCCGGGATCTCGGGTGTCTTGGGCAGGGCCGCGACGGCGGCTCCGGTCGCCTTCTCGTCGATGATGCGCTTCAGCTCCGTGACGACGAAATGCGCCGCCTTGCGGGCGCCGGCGGTCGTGAACTGCACGCCGTCGTTCAGGCGCAGGCGCGCCGTCTGGCCCTCGACGTCCGGCCCGCTCGGCGCATAGCGGTTCTCGGCGTTGACGAAGCCCGGCCAGATGTCGACGTAGGTGCCGCCCGCCCGGGCGACACGCTCGCGCAGGATGTCGTTGATGGCCATCAGGTCGGCCATGGCCTTCTCGTTCTTCACCGGCGGCGCGCCGACCCACACGAACGGAATGCGCTTGTCCACGAAGGGTCGCAGGGCGGCGTCGACGCGCTCGCGGTAGAGCTCGCGCCAGCGGTCCGACAGGGGATCGTGCGAGGTCTCGCCCTCGCGGATGGCCTGGCGGTCGTTGGCGCCGAGCATCACGATGGCCGCCGTGATCTTGGGGTCGCCGTTGAGGTAATCCTGGATCTGCTTCGGCCAGTCGTGCACGTCGGCGCGCACGAGACCCGTATCGGCCTTGCTCTCGTCGACGACCTCGATCTCGGGCTTCTCGTCGTAGGCGTCCTCGAGGCCGCTCGAGACCTGCTCGGCGAGGTTGTCGCCGAACACGACGAGGAACGTCGAGGGCTCGACCTTCGGCTTGACCTGGGCTGCGCGGGGCGCGGCCGGCACCTGGCGCCGCTTCGGTTCGGCGCGGCGATAGACGCGGGGCCGGGCCTCGCCCCCGTAGGCGCGACGCTCATAACCGCGTTCGGAGCGCTCGTAACCGCCGTACGCCGGCTGGCGCGCTTCCGGATAGACCTGCATGCCCGGGTAGTAGAGCTGGCCCGGGTAGTACTGCTGCGCGCCGTAGCCGCCGCCGTAAGCGGGCGCGGGCCGTTGCCGGGCAGGGCGCTGGCCGTAACCAGGAGCCGGACGGAAGCGCTCGATCGTCGGGTACCGCCCGCTGTCGTCGT
>DASVPL010000002.1:0-3767 GCA_036382905.1 Thermoleophilaceae bacterium
GTCACAGGACACGCTCTTTCCCTTCGCCACCGTGGCGAACCTCCCCAGTTGCTCCGAGTTGCCGGGCCCGATCCGCGGCCCGACCGATCGCGGCCCATCCAACAACAATTCGCCCCCCTCCGCCACCCCGCGTTTCCGCAAATGCCTGCTTTTCGTTTTGGGCCTCCCACGGACCCCCCGGTATTTGCGGGCAATCCGAAATCGGCACCCGGTTCGTACGCTCCGGAACGCGATGGAACTCGTGACCGGAGCGACCGGATATGTGGGCGGACGGCTCGTCGAACGGCTGACGCGCGAGGGCCGCTCGGTGCGTGCGATGGCGCGCAACCCCGCGCGGCTCGAGCCGCTGGATGGCGTCGAGGCCGTGCGCGCCGACGTGCTGCGCGACGAGGGCCTCGAGGAGGCGCTCGACGGCGTCAGCTCGGCGTACTACCTCCTCCACTCGATGGAGGCCGGCGACGAGGACTTCGCCGCGCGCGACCGCCGCGCCGCCACGAACTTCGCCCGCGCCGCCCGCGCCGCGGGGGTCGAGAAGGTCGTCTACCTCGGGGGGATCGCGCCGCCGCCCGGGACGCGGCACTCGCCGCACCTCACCTCGCGGCTCGAGGTCGAGTCGATCCTGCTGCGCGAGCTGCCACGCTCGGTGGGGCTGCGGGCGTCGATCCTGATCGGGGCGCGATCGTCCTCGCTGCGAATGATGGTCCGGCTGGTCGAGCGGCTGCACTTCCTGCCGCTCCCCGCCTGGGCGGGCAACCGCACGGCCCCGATCGACGAGCGCGACGCCATCGAGTTCCTCGCGCGTGCGCCGCAGGTCGAGGAGGCGGAGGGCCGATCGCTCGACATCGCCGGGCCGGACGTGATGACCTTCGGTGGGATGGTGGAGCGGATCGCGGAGCTCATGGGCGTCGGGCGCTCGCCGATCAGGCTGAGCGTGAGCCAGACGCCGGCGGCCAGCGCCGTCGTGGCCGAGCTGACCGGGCAGCCGGTCGACCTCGTGCGCTCGCTCATGGAGTCGCTCGAGACCGACGTGCTCCCGCGCGACCGCGACGCCGAGCGGATCCTCGGCCTGCGGCCGCGGTCGTTCGACCGCGCTGTCGAGCATGCGCTCGGCGAGTGGGAGCGGACGGAGGCGCTGGCGGCGCGGTGACGAAGCTGGAGCGCGCGATCGAGATCGATGCCCCGCGCGAGCGCGTCTACGAGGTGCTCACCGACCCGCGCTGCCTGGGCGAGTGGGTCACGATCCAGGAGGAGCTCGAGGAGGCCCCCGAGGGCGACCTGGTCGAGGGCGACACGCTGCGCCAGCGGATGAAGGTCGCGGGCCAGCGGTTCAAGCTGGCCTGGACCGTCGTCGAGGTCGACCCTCCTACGCGGATCGTGTGGGAGGGGTGCGGGCCGGTCGGGTCGAAGGCGCGCGCGGTCTACGAGCTCGAGGAGAGCGCCCGCGGCGGCACGCGCTTCTCGTACCTGAACGAGTACGCCATGCCGGGCGGCCCCCTGGGCCGCCTCGCCGGCCGCGCGGTCACGAAGGCATCGGGCGGCGAGGCCGACCGCTCGCTCGAGCGGCTCAAGGCGCTGGTCGAGCGCCGGGTCGCCGCGGGGTAGCCGAGCGCCGGGTCGCGGCGGGGTAGCCGAGCGCCGCGGCGCTCGCCCGCGCGGCTTCGCGCCTGCCCCGGAGGCGCTTGTTAGGGCGCCCTAAGTCGGGGTAGGGCCGGGGAGTCCGCTCTCGACCGAAGGGTTGTCTCGATGATCGTCCGTCTCGACCGCTGGGCCGCGCAGCTCCCGCCGCCGTCCGATCCCGATCCCGACGGAGCCGCCGCCGTGCAGGAGCTGATGGGCGGCAAGTTCGGCGAGATGTCGACGCTGATGAACTACACGTTCCAGTCGTTCAACTTCCGCGGCAAGCAGGGCGCGCGGCCGTTCTACGACCTCGTGGCGAACATCGCGGCCGAGGAGTTCGGCCACATCGAGCTGGTCGCGGCGACGATCAACACGATGCTGACCGGCGCGTCGCTCGACGGCGCGAAGGGCTCCCGCAACGCACAGCAGTTCATCGCCGGGGGCAAGTCCGCCCTCCCGCAGGACTCGAACGGACGCGCCTGGACCGGCGACTACGTGACCGCGACGGGCGACCTCGTCGAGGACCTGACCCACAACTTCTTCCTCGAGACGGGCGCGAGGCAGAACAAGCTGAAGGTCTACGAGATGACCGACCACCCGGCGGCGCGCGCGCTGACCGGCTACCTGCTGTGCCGCGGCGGCGTCCACCAGGTCGCCTACGCGCGCGCGATCGAGAAGCTCACCGGCGCGGACCTGACGAAGCTGTTCCCCTCGCCGCGGATCCCGACCGAGAAGATCCCCGAGTGCCAGCCGCACATCGAGAAGGGCGAGCACCGCAAGCTCTACCGCTTCTCCCCCGGCGACTACGGCGAGATCGTCGCCGTGTTCAACGGCCCGCATCCCGAGACGGGTGAGGAGCTCGAGGTCGTCGACGGCCCGCCCGCCGGCGTGCTGCCGCAGGACCTCCCGCCGGAGCCGGAGACGTTCGCGCCGGACTACGCCCCGGAGGAGATCGCCGAGATCGCGCGCCGGCTGCGCAAGGCCGCCGGGCTAGGCGACGAGCCGCGAGCCGAGGTGGCGAACAGCCCGAGCGGGCTCGTCGACACGATCAAGGAGAAGGTGAGCTAGGACGCACGAGCGCCCCGCGGGCCTTGGGCCGGCGGGGCGCTCGGACGATCCCCATACTCCGCGCGGATGGCAAAGGTGGTGGACCTCACGCAGCCGCTCGGGCCGCAAACCGTGATGTGGCCGGGCAACCCGCCGCTGGTCGCGGAGCAGGTCGGCGGCTACGCAACGGACGGCTTCTACGCGCGCGCGATCGCGCTCGCCGAGCACTCGGGCACGCACTTCGACGCCCCGGCGCACTTCGCGCCGGACGGCATGCGGGCGCACGCGGTCCCGCCCGAGCGCCTGGTGGTGCCATGCGCCGTGGTGGACGTGAGCGCCGAGTGCTCCGCCGACCCCGACTACACGCTCGACACCGACCGGCTGGCGCGCGACGAGGCCGTGCACGGCCCGCTGCCCGAGGGCGGAGCCCTGCTGCTGCGGACCGGCTGGGACGCTCACGCCGGCGACGCCGAGCGCTACGTCGAGTCCATGAGCTTCCCCGGCTACGGAGTCGATGCCGCCGAGCTGGCGATCGAGCGCGGGTGCGTGGGCCTCGGGACCGACACGCTGAGCATCGATGCCGGGCACGACCCCGCGTACCCGGTGCACCACCTCACGCTGCCCGCCGGGCTGTGGCACCTGGAGGGGCTCGTGAACCTCGCCGCGCTGCCGCCGCGCGGCGCGACGCTGTTCGTCGGCGCGCTCAAGCTGGTGGACGGGTCGGGCACCCCGGCGCGCGTGCTAGCGCTCGTCGGATGACGATCCCCGAGCTCAGCACGGAGCGGCTGCGGCTGCGCCCGTTCAGCCAGGAGGACACGGACGCGTTCGCCGCGCTGTGCGCGGACGACGAGGTGATGCGCTGGCTCGGCGGCACGATGGACCGATCGACGGCGTGGCGGCACATGGCGACGCTCGTGGGCCACTGGGACCTGCACGGCTTCGGCCGCTGGGCGGTGGAGGTGCGCGAGAGCGGCGCGCTCGTCGGTCACGTCGGGCTGTGGTTCCCGGAGGGCTGGCCGGAGCTCGAGGTGGGGTGGACCCTGGCGCCCGCGTTCCGCGGGCGCGGCTACGCGACCGAGGCGGCGTCCGCTGCGGTGGCGTGG
>DASVPL010000003.1:0-24198 GCA_036382905.1 Thermoleophilaceae bacterium
GTTGACGTCCCCGACCGCGCCGACCGCGAAGCCGGGCGCGCCGTAGGCCTCGTCCCACGGCGGGTAGTCGATGTGCTGGTCGCCGTTGGGGCCGAGCACATCGGCGGGAACCGTCGAGGCGGCGGCGCTCGCCGCGAGCACGCCGAGCGTGAGCAGCGTCGCCCCCAGTGCCCCGATCCCCCGCCCCATAGCCCTCAATGCTCCCACCGCTTGTGCGAACACGCCAGTGGTTCGACTGGAGCGGTGGTGTCTTGCGCTGCTGGTGCCGGCCTGAGCGCCGGCTGCCAACGGCGGGCCGCGCCCGCGCTAGATTCCGTAGCGCCCTGGTGGGCGTAGCTCAGCTGGTAGAGCTCCTGGTTGTGGTCCAGGCGGTCGCGGGTTCGAGTCCCGTCGCTCACCCTTCGAGAAAGCCCCGCAAACTCGCGTTTCTACTTTCGAGTACTCGCGTGGAGTTCGCAGAGGCATCAATAGCGTCCATCTGCTCGCGGCATGGCCCACTCGGCGCTGCCTTGACGGTCCTACGGTTGACGGGTCTGGTCGGCGGCGATCCTTTGATCCTCCGCCGGGGAGCACGACCGGTCCTACTAAAGACCTATACCAAGGCAGGTCAGGTGACTGCAGACCGCCGGTGCACGCATGCGCATGGGACCTGCGGCGTGGGGAGAGCGTTGGGTTCCTAGCCAAGAACCGCGGTACTGGTTATCCACTCCAGCCGTAGACGGCCGCCCGTAGGCCGTTCGGGGTCGAGACGTTCGGAGCTCCGGCTGGGCAGGAGTTGCTCGCGGTGAAGTTGCCGCCTCCGGTAGGCTGGCTCCCCGTTGTGTAGACGGTGATGATCTTGCCGAACGTCGCGGTGAACGAGATCGAGAGCGAAACTTGGTCGCCGCCCCTAACCGGCACGGCCGAGAAGCTGAACTGGGTGTCCCCGCCTGCCGCGGACGCCGCCTGTGCGCGCAGGGTGCCGTTCACGTAGACGGCCAGGTGACCAGTGACCGATCCGTCGGGGTCGATCTGCACGAGCGCCGAGTCGATCGACGCGACCCCGGAGGGCACCGTGAAGGTCTGTGTCGCGGTCCCGCCGGGCATCGAAGCCGAGTTGCCGGGATTGCCGCGGCACATCGCGTGACCAGCAGCGGCCGGCTTGTAGTGGTCGTACGCGCTGACCCGCACGGGTGGGGGCGGCGGCCGTGGTTGCGGTTGGGGCTGTGGTTGCGGTTGGGGCTGCTCCGACGCTGGCGGTCCGCCCGACTGGGGTCCGCCGACATCCGATCGGCCTGGCGGCGCAACCGTGCTCGTCGGCCGAATCTGGATCGTCACGTCAGTCGGCGTTGGAAGCTCGGCGGCGGACACGCTCAGCCCGAGGCTGCGGCCATCGCGCGGAACCGGGAGGGTGACGACATCGAAGGTCCGCCCCTCGACGACATTCGGCTGCAGGCGCGACTGACCGGGGCCTCCATCCAGGTCGGCGATGACCCTGCCATTCCGGTTGCGGACGTCAGCGGAGGCAAGGTCGACATCCACGTCGTCCGTACCCCACGAGACCACAACCTCGACGGCGGGGGCGCCTGACGCGAGAAGCCCGCGGACCGTGGAACTTGGCAACCCCGGTTCGGCGAGCCTGACCGGGGTCGTTGCGTCCGACTTCGCGCAGGTCAGCTGGGCGTCGATCTCGTTGACGACGCCCTGCAGCCGCGCGACCTGCGTCGCGGCGCTGTCGTCGTCTTGGAGCTTCAGGGGGAAGTAGCGTCCGCCCGTCTCGTCGGCGATCTGCAAGAGGCGTTCGGCGTTCTCGTTGCCCTCACCGCCGGGGCCGATGTCGAGGCCGATCACGTGCGTCGGCGGTCCACCGGCGTGCAACTCCTCGTATTCGCCGTCGTTGTGGGCGCCGTCGGTGAGGAAGATGCGTGACGTCGCACCGGGCTGGTGCTCAGCGGTTGCTCGGAACGCGTCGTTGTAGTCGGTCCCGCCGCTGTCGTTCTCGCCGATCCCGTCGTCGGCCAACGCCGCGAGCGCCTCGAGCATCCGCGGCCGCGAGTCGGCGACGAGCCCCGGCTCGAACAGCGATCCGGCGTCTCCGGCGAACTCGACTGCACCGAAGGTTCGCATCTGCGCCGCAGGCTTGGACACCAGAAGCTCGAGCGCGCGCCGCCTGATGCCCTCAGGGTCGCTACCGGCCATCGAACCCGAGTCATCGACGATGGCGGCGACGTTGTCAGACGGGGTGCAAGGCGCCTGGTGGGCGTTGATCCACTCCAGGACCCGCTTCGCCATCGCGAGCTGGCCCAGCTGATTCGGATGCGCCTGCTCCTGCCCGTCCTTCAAGTTGATCTTCCGCACCCACGAGGCCGAGTCCCTAGTGCAGAGCTCGTGCCCCTTGAGGACATCGGCGAGCGACACGAAGTCGACGCCCGCCGTGGACGCGGCGCTCGCGAATGTTGCATCAAGGGTCTTAATGAGCTCGGCGGCGCGCTTGCGGTCGCGCTTGTCAGCCCAGCAGCCCTCAATCTTCTTGTCCGCCGACGGCACGATGTTGGGATAGCCGACGACAAGTAGCGACGCGTTCGCAGCCAGCCGGACCTCCTTGTAACGCTGGATCAGCTGCGGCTTCACGCGCTTCTTAAGATCTCGCTTGATTGCCGAGAGGTTGTTCAGGCAGAGGCGCGTGTGGACAAAGCAATCGCGTATGCGACTTGCGAATCCGATGTCGTTTCCACCCATCGTGAGCAGTACGCGATCGAACCGCGTCTCGGCTGCGAGATTCCGCAGGCGCTCGATCTGCCCGATGTCGTCCGGCGGCTTTTCCGCCTGTCCCTCGACAAGGCTTTTGATGATCGCGCCGGAGCACGCGAGGTGGTGATCCCGCGAGACTCCGAGCAGGCGCGGCCACGCGTTCCCGCTGCGATGGCAGCGGTGCTTGCGCGGGAATCCCACGTCGTCGTCCGTCCCTTCGTCGTACGAGCCGGCCCCCTCACCGGAGGAGAACGAGTCGCCGAGCGACACGAGGGTTTCAGCGGACGCCTGAGCCGCGCCTAGGGCAAGGGCGAGCGAGGCGAGCACGAAGGCTGCCGAAAGCCGCAGGCTGCGATTCCAATTGAGGGCCACCACGTTGCGAGTCCGATGCAGCGAGGTCTCCCCCGCCGCCGACGAACCTATGCGCGTTGGCGCATTGACGCAAGCCCCCCCAGGCGGGGGCACCGGTAGCGGTCAGCGTAATTCGAGTTGACAAACCGACGCCTGCAGCAGAGGGTGAGCGGGCAGGCGCTCAACGATGGATGGTTCGAGCGATCACAGCCATGGTTGGCGTGGGACTCGCAGGGTGTCTTGACGATGCGCTTTCCATGGCGGGCCGCCGCGGCCGCTCGGCTTTAGCTGCAACGGAGGGAGCGATGGCGTCGTGTGCAAGAAGGGCATTCGCCGCGTTACCTGGGGTTATTACTACGACTGATCGGATGGGCATGAGAACGAGGACGTCAATCTGTCGGCGCCCGGGGCGCCTCGCAGCGGTGGCAGCGTGCGCTGCGATTGCCCTTGCGGTTGGTTTTGGGACGGGCGGTGGGATCGCGATCGCGGGCCCCGTCGCCGCGTACGACTGGCCGGGCATGAAGAAGTGCGGATCCTTCAAGGCGAAGGGGTACCGGATCTACGTTTACGCGAATAAGCGGCTTTCGTGCGAGCGGGCCAGGCGCGTCATGAAGGCACGCTGGGGTCCGTCGAGTGGGATCGTCACGCATAACGGTGGGACCGGAGCGAGCGGGTGGATAACGCTCAAGAAGTATCCCGGATGGAAGTGCTACTCAGGGGCCGGAGGGGGCACGTGCCGCAAGAGCAAGGCAGTAGCTGGCTACCAGAGCCGGGTCTGACGCCAAGCTCCACGGCGTCCCCTCCCCTTGGTTAGGACGCTAGGCCCGCCTAGCATTTGCCCATCGCGAATCGCATCCGCCGGAACTTTGCACTCTCGGTGTTCGCCGCCGCACTTGTCGCGGTGGGGGGGTGCGGTGCGGATGACACCAAGCCCGTCAACCTCGACGACTCCTCGCGCGAGCCGCGCAATCTCGACAAGCGCATCGAGGACGCCGAGCGGCGGCTGAGGCGCCTGCAAGAAGGGCGGAGCGAGCCCCGGGCGCCGCGCACGACAGTGGGTCTTCGGGGTGCGGAGGATTTCCTTGCGTCGCTGAATGCCAAGGCTGGGGTCACCGCTGGCCCACCCGGGGCCGATGAGCCCGAGACGGCTGGTGATCTGACGAGCGGACCGGCCTGGTCGACCATCAAGGTTCCGATTGCACTGCGCGTGCTCGACCGGGCTGGTGGGGTGAGCGCCCTTGGCGATACGAAGCGGAGTCAGATCGAAAGCGCGATAACGAGATCCGACAACGGTGCGGCAGCCCGTCTGTTCGCGAGCCTGGGGAGTACGGCGGAGGCCGCTGCCGATGTCCAAGATGTCCTTCGTCAGGCCGGCGACGACGAGACTCACGTCTCGACAGAGGGTCGCGGAGAGTTCTCACCATACGGCCAAACCGATTGGGCGCTCGCGCGGCAGCACCGCTTCATGGCGGCACTCGCTGGAGGCTGTCTGGGCGACAAGAACAACGCCGACTACCTGCTCTCATTGATGGGCGCAGTTACCTCAGATACATGGGGGCTCGGCTCTGCTGGCGGCCCCGCGAAGTGGAAGGGCGGATGGGGGCCGGGACCGGAGGGGCGTTACCTCGTCCGGCAGATGGGCGTCATCGAGTTCGGTTCCCGGAAGCTCGTGGTCACGCTGGCCGCCATACCCCACGACGGGCAGTTTGCGACCGGACAGCGCGTCGCGACCGCCATCGCGGAGTGGCTGCGCCGGCACGCGCGCGGCCTCGCCGGGCCGGTTAATCGCTGCTGACGCGGGTCCCCGATTCGGGGACTGGCGCATTCGCACGAGTGCAGATAGGTTGCGCACAATGGTTCAGATTCGTCGAGCACTAATTGGGAGTCTCTGCCTGCTGGCCATCTCGTCGGGTATTGTCGCCTGCGGTGGCGACAACGGTCCCAGTGATGAAGAGATACGCACGGCGCGCGAGGAGGGCGAGAAGGCCGGTCGCGATCGCGAGCGGCTGCGCGATCTAGAGCGCAAGCTTCGTGAGCAGGAGAAGAGGGACCCGGGCGGTGGCCGCTCGAGTCCCCCGAGTAGCGGGGGTCAACCCGCACCGCGGCGCACCAACTGCGGTAGCGACTTGCAGGCCGGGCCGAACACTTCGTGCGCGTTTGCGGGCAACGTACGGGAGGAGTACTACTCAGCAGGAGGCAGTGGATCGATGAGCGTGACGGTCTACAGCCCCACAACCGATCGCACGTACACCATGTCCTGCTCGGCTGGCACTCCGCACGTGTGCACCGGCGGCAATAACGCCTCCGTCTACTTTCCGTGATTCCCTCGAGCGGACGTGTATTCGCAGCCCTCGCGGTGATGTTGGCGATGTCGGCATGGTCTCCGCTCGGTGCGACGGCGGATGCGAAGAGCTGGCGAGTGGAGCTTGACGGGGACACTGCGCGCGAGACTGTCGCGATCAAGAAGCGCCGCTGCAAGATGCCCTACTACGGGTGCACGCAGGTGGTCCTTCAGGATGCAAGCGGCGCAAGGTGCTGACGCCCATCAGCCAGCGGCCGAGGTTTCCGTATTACTGGCGCGTGACAAAGGTCAGGTTCCGCGACCTCACCGGCGACGGGCTGCCGGAGATTGTCTGGGAGCTGTTCACCTCCGGCGGGACCGGTAGCTCGCCATCCCTGAAGGGCGTCGACCGATGGAACGGACAGAGCGCGGCCCGCGTCTTCCGCTTTCACAACGTCGACCGGAAACCGCCCCCGGACTTTGAGTACGTCATCGGCGTGAGTTGGCGGATCGTCGGCGCGGTCGACGGTGGCCTAGCCGAGATCGAGACCTCCGAGTCACTGCACCGATCCGACGACGGGACCTGCTGCCCGAGCGCGTACCGAGTGACACGCCACCGGTGGGACGGGACAACGATTGCGCCAGTCTCAGGGTCTGAGACGATCGAGGACCAGTAGACAGCGTCGGGCGCGCCAGGACGGATCAAGGCTGTTTCTGAGCAGGATCGTCGAGTCCCGTCAGCGTTGCCGACGACCCCGTCGCGAGCTCCCGTGCTCAGCGCGATCTCACGAGGCCGTTTCCGGCGCGATCAGCGGGGCAACCGCGGGAGTACGCGGCTAGCTGACCGACCGCGACTGGCGCCCACCCTCGAGCCCCCAGGAGACGATCCGCTCGGGATGGACGCGGATCGTCGGGCGTGGCTCGCGGATCGCCTCGGCTCTTCCGCGCACCTCCACGGCCCGCGGTCGCCAGGGATTAGTGCTGGCGAGGTCGTCGATCACGATCGCCGCCCGGCCGGAGCGCTGCGCGTCGCGGAACTTCTTCGTGGCGGCCAGGTCGCGGCCGGTGACGTCGATCGTGTCGTGCTCGGGGTTGTACGACCAGCCAACCGGCACGACGTGGGGCGTGCCGTCGGCGCCGACCGTGGCGATGCGGCCGAGTCGACGACCGGACCGGAGGTAGTCGAGCTCGCCGTCGGTGAATCTGCTCATCTCAGCCCGCTCCCACCGGCGTCGACTGGTCGGCGATCGCGAGGTCGTACACCTCGTACCGGGTTCGCAGCGGAGGCGAGACGCGATCGCCCATGACCTCGCGCACGGCGGGGTGGAGGTGCTCCTCGTCGAAGCGCTCGAAGTCCTCGTAGGTCTCCCACACGTCGAACACCCGGAGCCCGCCCTCGCCGCGCTCGCCGACGACGTGGACGAGGTGGCCGGGCGCCAGCGCGCCCTTGCCGCCGAGCCTCTCCGTCACCGCCTCGTACATCTCGACGGTCCCCTCCGGGACCTCGCTGAGAATCGCGACTGCCACCGTGCCCTCCTTCCTCGTGCTCACGCGGCGCGCGAGAGCTCGTCGCCGGGCCCGCCGTCGCTGCCGGTCGCGCGCCGAACGAGCTCGCCGGCCACGCCGGCGAGCTGCCCGCGCAGGAGCGCGTCGCGCAGGTCGCCCGCGGCGTCGAACTGCTCGTGCACCCTTCCGACCGGCACCTCCCGGTCGATGACGTCGGCGCCGCAGGTCTTCAGGACCTTGCGGAGCTCGGCCTGGGCCCAGGCAGCCCCGAACGGGCTCCGGCTCGCGCCCACGACCGCGGCCGGCTTGTCGCGCAGCGAGTTGTCGGGGAACGGCCGTGACGCCCAGTCGATCGCGTTCTTGAGCGCGCCCGGAATCGACGAGTTGTACTCCGGAGTCGCGATCAGGAGCGCGTCCGCGTGCTCGATCGCCTCGCGGAGGCGCCGGACCGCTGGCGGCGCGGGCTCCACGTCGATCTCCTCGCTGTAGGGCGGTAGCTCACCGATGCCCTCGTAGAGCTCGAGCTCGGCACCGTTCGGGAGTGCGCTTCCCACGGTGTCGAGGAGCTTCCTGTTGTACGAGCCACCTCGAAGGCTGCCGCAGAGTCCGATGATCCTCATCTTCCGTCACCTCCTCTTAGGGTTAGGTGACAGTATCATGTAAATACATGAATAAGTCAACTATCCGGTCGAAGAAGCACTCGAGTGCTCGGCCGAAGAAGCTCTCGAGGGCTCGCGGCGAGCTGGTCCCGGTCTCCGGGTCGTTCGTGACCCGCCAACCCGCGGAACCGCAGGGGCCAGGCCGGCGCGCCGCTGCAGCTAGAACGCCTCGAGCGCCGAGTCCAGGCTCGGAGCCGGGCGACGCTGGGGGGCGGGCGCGTTCGACGCGTCGAGCGTGTTGGCGATCTCGTTGAGCTTGAGCGCGAGCTCGCGCTGCTCGGGCTCCGACCAGGTGCCGAAAAGGCGCTGGGTCTCCGCGCCGAGCCTCTCGGTGAAGCGATCGACGAGCTCCTGCCCCTCGTCGCTGAGCTCGACCACCCGCATGCGCCCATCACCTTCGGCGTCACGACGCGCGACGAGGCCGCGCCCTGCGACGCGGTCGAGGAGCCGACTGACATTCGAGCGGTCGCAGCTCATGATGTGCGCCAGCTCGCCGACGGACGCCCTGCGCTGCGCCAGGCAGAGGAGCTCCGCCTGCTGCGCGGTGAGCCCGAGCTCCCGGCTTACGCGCGTGTATGTGGCGTTCATCGCCAGCATCACGTGGACGAGCCCTCGAGTCAGGCTGACGTCCTCCGGGGATCGCGCGCGCTCGTTCATGGGCACGATCCTAATGGAAGTAGTTGATTAAGGCACCGAGTTGAATGGCATGTACATATGCTTTGCTGAAGACATCACGGAACGGCGGCGACGGCAGGCGGAGGTAGCGCGGATGATCACACCAGGAGGCGCAGACCGGCTGGACGTCGAGCGCCGCGGCTCGGTGACGGTGGTCCGGATGACGCACGACGAGAACCGCTTCCATCCCGAGCTCCTGGCGGGGATCGAAGCGGTCCTCGACGAGGTCGAGTTCACCGAGGACGCCGGCGCCCTCGTCGTCACCGGATCCGGCAAGTTCTTCTCGAACGGCCTCGATCTCGAGTACATGTCGAGTCACCCGGACGAGGTGGACGAGGTCCTCGCACGGGTGCACGCGCTGTTCGGCCGGGTGCTCGGCCTCGAGGTGCCGACGGTGGCGGCGATCAACGGCCACGCGTTCGCCGCGGGGGCCATGCTCGCGCTCGCGTTCGACCAGGCGGTGATGCGCGAGGACCGCGGCTACTTCTGCCTTCCCGAGGTGGACCTCGGTCTGCCCTTCACCCCCGGAATGAACGCCCTGATCACCGCTCGCCTGACGCCGACCGTCGCTCACGAGGCGATGGTCACCGGACGCCGCTACGGAGGCCCAGACGCGCTCGCGGCCGGCATCGTCTCGGAGGTCGCCCCCGAGGCCGAGGTGCTCGAGCGCGCGATTGCGCGCGCCGAGGCGCTCGCCGGCAAGCCCCGCCACGCCCTGGCAGCGATCAAGCGCGGCATGTACGGCCCGGTGCTCGACGTGCTGCTGCCGTGAGCAGCTGCCCGAATCCGCCATAGCATCGATCGGCGACGCGGAGGCCGCGGACCCGTCAGACCTGCTCAAGCACCGCGGCCAGCGACTTCTGCGCCGCCCGCAGCTCCCGCTCGCCCACGCGCCCACCGACCTCGTCGGCCCAGTCGCGCTGCGCCGCCTCGATGCGCCCCAGCGTCGCGCGTCCCCTCGCGGTCAGCGCGAGGAGCTTCGCGCGGCGGTGGCGCGGGTTGTCACGGTACGCGCAGAGACCGTCGTCGACCAGCAGGTCGGCGACTCGCTGCACCGACTGGCGTGCGAGCTTCAGCCGCCGCGCGATGTCGGCCACGGTCGCCGGCTCGTCCCTGCACTCCGCCAGCACGAGCCAGCGCGCAAGCGTCTGCCCCGCCGGCCGCGTGAGCGTCTCGGCCGCCGCGGTCAGCCGGCGGTTCAGCTCGACCACCTGCCCCACGAGGTCGTTGAACGCGGCGCCCGCCGGCGTGCGGTCCTCCATATTGACAGCATCCTGTCGTTCTTCTAATCTTCGAGGCATCGACAGCATCCTGTCATATTGCATCGAAGTGGGCCAGGCGGAGCTCGATGACCTCGCCGAGCGCCTGGCGCGGACCCGCTGGCCGGACGAGATGCCGGGCACCGGCTGGGACCGCGGCGTTCCGCTGGGCTACCTGCGGGAGCTGGCCGAGTACTGGCGGACGAGCTACAGCTGGCGCGACCAGGAGGCGCGCCTGAACGAGCTGCCGCACTTCACCACACGCATCGACGGCCAGCGCATCCACTTCGTGCACGTGCGCTCGGCCCGCGAGGACGCGATGCCGCTCCTGCTGCTGCACGGCTGGCCGGGCTCGTTCGTCGAGTTCGTCGACGTGATCGAGCCGCTTGCGCGCGATTTCCACGTGGTCGTTCCGTCGCTGCCCGGCCACTGCCTGTCGGGCCCCATCGACGAGCCCGGCTGGACCGACGGCCGCGCGGCGGCGGCCTTCCTCGAGCTCATGAGCCGGCTCGGCTACGAGCGCTTCGGCGCGCAGGGCGGCGACACCGGCGCGTTCGTCGCGCCCGAGATGGGACGCCGGGCACCGGAGCGCCTGATCGGGATCCACCTCAATGCCCTCGTGACGATGCCGAGCGACGACCCAGACGACCTGGCGGCGCTGACCGACCGTGAGCGCCAGCGGCTCGAGCACCACCGGCGGTTCCGGGAGACCGAGATGGGCTACGCGCAGATTCAGGGGACCAGGCCGCAGACGCTCGCATACGCCCTCACCGACTCGCCCGCCGGGCAGCTCGCGTGGATCGTCGAGAAGTTCAAGGAGTGGACGAACCCCGCCGCCGAGCTGCCCGAGCACGCGATCGACCGGGATCTGCTGCTCACGAACGTGATGCTCTACTGGGTCACGGGCACCGCGCGGTCGTCCGCAACGTCCTACTACGAGCGCTTCCGCGACCCCGCGATGTGGGCCCCCAAGGAACCGTCGGGCGTCCCGACCGGGGTAGCCGTGTTCCCCACGGACGTGGCCATTCGCCGCTTCGCCGAGCGGGCCCACCGCATCGTCCACTGGTCCGAGTACGAGGAGGGCGGGCACTTCGCGGCTCTCGAGGCGCCGGACGTGTACGTCGGGGACGTGCGGCGCTTCTTCGAGCGGGTCCGCGCGGTGATCTAGCTTGACCGCATGCTCGTGCGGATCTGGAGGACACGCATCGATGCGACGCGAGCCACGGACTACGACGCCTTCGCCGAGCAGCGGTCGCGACCGATGTTCGAGCGGCAGGAGGGGATCGAGGGTGTCGTCTTCGCGCGCAACGGAGCGGACTGCGCGGTGATCACCTTCTGGCGCGACGCGGCGGCGCTCGAGGCCCTCGCCGGCTCGCGCTCCTACAGCGAGACGGTCGATGCACTCGGGGCGACAGGGATCCTGACCGGCGAGGCGTCGGTCGAGGTACTGGAGGTCCAGCCCGGGTCTAGTGCACCCCCAGCCTGACCCGGTCGCGCACGTGCCACACCAGCGCGGGGATGAACGTCCCCCAGCTCGCCGGCGGCGGCACCTGGTGCCCGACCGCGTCCAGCCGCACGAGGACGGCGTCCGGGATCTCGCGCGCGAGTGCCTCGGCGTGCCCGAGCGGGAACAGGGGGTCGGCCGTGCCGTGGACGACGAGCGTCGGCGCCCGCGTCCGGCCGAGCCGCGACCGGTACGGCTCGCCCGGATCGATCACGCCGTGGTTGGTCTGAGCGGCGCGTAGGTCCCGGCTGCGGTCCACGACGCGAGCGGCTATGCGGCGCACGGATGTTGCGTCGAAGGCCCCCTCACCCGTGAGCCGCCGCTGCCCGGCGACGACGAGGTCGATCAGCGCGTCGCGGTCGGTCCAGTCGACCTCGGGCCGCGCGTCCCGGAAGTGTGCGAGCAGCGCCGGCGTCCTCTGTGGCAGGTCCCCGTCCGTCCGTGCGCCCGGGCGCAGCCCTGGGCTCGTGGCGATGAGCGTTTGCGTCTCCACTCGATCGGGGTGATCGAGCGCGATCCGCTGTGCGATCCCGCCACCCATCGAGATCCCGACGAGGTGGGCGCGCTCGACCCCGAGGCGGTCGATCAGTCCAACCGCGTCCGCGACCAGGTCGTCGAACCCGTAGCCGGGGGCGCCGGGTGGATAGGTGGTCGAGCGCCCGGTGTCGCGGTGGTCGTAGCGCACGACGAAGCGCCCGGCTCCGGCGAGCGTCCGGCAGAGCCCGTCGTGCCACCAGTCCATCGGCATCGATGCGCCTCCGACGAGGAGCAGCGCGGGGTCGCGCAATGCCCCGAACGTCTCGACGCACAGGTCGACGCCGTTAACTCTGAGCGCCTGCTCCGCGGCTGCGGGGGTCGCGGTCCGTGACGAGTCCATCGGGCTCCTAGCTTTGATTCGGCGAATGGCTGTGGAGCGAATGTCGAAACCGAGCAGGCTGTTTCGACACCGATGACACCCGACCGTTGTCTGGAGGCCACGTGAAGTACCTGATCCTGATCCATCACAACCAGCGCTCGCGCGAGGCGTGGGAGGCGTACACCGAGGCCGAGCGCGCCGCGGGCATCAGGGCCCACGTGGCGCTGGTCGAGGACCTCGCCGAATCCGGCGAGATGGTGATGTCCGAGGCCCTCGCCGACCCCTCGCACGCGCGGCGTGTCCACGTGCGCGACGGCAAGACCACCACCAGCGACGGCCCGTTCGCGGAGGTCAAGGAGCACCTGGCCGGCTTCTACCTGGTCGAGTGCGAGACGATCGACCGTGCGATCGAGCACGCCGCCCGCATCCCCGAGGCCGCCTTCGGGAACGTCGAGGTCAGGCCCGTGCTGAGCCGCAACGGGGTGGAGATGTGAGGACGGCGCTCCGCGTCGAAGAGCTGCTCCGGGAGCTCTCCCCGCGCGTGCTCGCCGCGCTCGTCCGCCGCCACGGCAGCTTCGAGACCTGCGAGGACGCCGTCCAGGAGGCGATGCTCGCCGCGATCGACCAGTGGCCCCGCCAGGGGGTCCCCGACAACCCACACGGGTGGCTCGTCCACGTCGCCTCGCGGAGGTGGATCGAGCAATGGCGCAGCGACTCGGCTCGCGCCAGGCGCGAGCGCGCCGTCGCCTCCCTCGAGGTCCCGGCCGCGGCGGCGCAGCCCGAGCCCGCGCAGGAGGACGACACGCTCACCCTCCTCCTGCTGTGCTGCCATCCGTCGCTCACGCCGCCGTCCCAGGTGGCCCTCACTCTGCGCGCCGTCGGCGGGCTGACCACGGCCGAGATCGCCCGAGCCTTCCTCGTGCCCGAGGCCACGATCGGCCAGCGCATCAGCCGCGCCAAGGGGCGGATCAGGGCCAGCGGAGGCGAGTTCCGCCTGCCGCCCGACTCGACCCTCCCCGAGCGCATGGCCGCCGTGCGGCACGTGCTCTACCTGATCTTCAACGAGGGCTACACCGCCAGCTCCGGGCCCGCGCTGAGCCGCGTCGACCTGACCGCGGAGGCGATCCGCCTCACGCGCCAGCTCCTGGAGCGTCTTCCCGACGACGGCGAGGTGCGCGGTCTGCTGGCCCTGATGCTCCTCACCGACGCACGCCGGGCGGCGCGAACGGACGCCGACGGCAACCTGGTCCCGCTGTCCGAGCAGGACCGCAGCCGGTGGGACGCAGAGCTCATCGCGGAGGGCGTCGAGCTGATCAGCGAGGCCCTGGCCTCCGCGCCGCTCGGCCCATACCAGCTGCAGGCCGCGATAGCCGCGGTCCACGACGAGGCGGCCGATCCCGGCGAGACCAACTGGCCTCAGATCCTCGCGCTCTACGACCTGCTCCGAGTCGTCGGCCCCGGGCCGATGGTCACGCTGGGCCGGATCGTCGCGTTCGCGATGGTCCACGGAGCGCGGGCGGGCCTCGACGAGCTCGCGCGCTCGGAGGCCCAGGTCGAGGAGGCGGCACACCATCGGGTCGACGCCGTGCGCGCCCATCTGCTGGAGCTGACCGGGGACCGGCGGGCGGCGCGCAACCACTACGAGCTGGCCGCGCGCGGAACGCTGAGCATCCCGGAGCAGCGCTACCTGAGCAAGCGGGCCGCGGCCCTGGAGGTGTGACGTGCAGGTGATCAAGACCGGCATCGTGCTCGGGGAGTCGCCGCGCTGGCGTGACGGGCGGCTGTGGTTCGCGGATTGGGTCGCGCGGGAGATCGCGGCCGTCGACCCCGAGGGCAACGCCGAGGTGATCGTCGAGGGCGCCGGGGTGCTGCCGATCTGCTTCGACTGGCTGCCCGACGGCCGCATGCTGATCGTCTCGGGGCGCGAGGGGATGCTCCTGCGCAGGGAGCTCGACGGCACGGTGGCGCCGTACGTCGACCTGACTGAGCTCGCGCCCCCGCCCTGGAACGACATCGTCGTGGATGGGCGCGGCAACGCGTACGTCGGCAACACCGGCTTCGACTTCCCGGAGGGGGAGTTCGCCCCCGGCATGCTCGCGCTGGTGCGGCCCGACGGCTCGGCGCGGAAGGTGGCCGGCGACGTCGCGCTGCCGAACGGCCTCGCCGTCAGCGCCGACAACTCGACCCTCGTCCTGGCCGAGTCCTACGGCCGGAGGCTCACGGCGTTCGACATCGCCGACGACGGCAACCTCGGCGGGAGGCGCGTCTGGGCCGACCTGGGCGACGGCGTGCCGGATGGCATCTGCCTCGACGCGGAGGGGGCGGCCTGGTACGGCGACGTCCCCAACCGTCGCTGCGTGCGCGTTCGCGAGGGCGGCGAGGTCCTGGAGACGATCGAGCTCGACCGCGGCTGCTTCGCGTGCATGCTCGGCGGTGAGGACGGGACGACCCTGTTCATGGTCGCCGCCGACTGGCGCGGCTCCACGAGCATGGACGGCGAGCCAACCGGCAGGGTGATCGCGACCGCCGCCAGCGCGCCGCACGCCGGTTGGCCGTAGCCTCGATGAGCGAGCGCCGGCAGCGTGCGGCCGTGCTCGGCCTCATGCTCGGCACGCTCGTAGCCGTGCTGTCCAGCACCGTCGTGGCCACGGCGCTCCACGTGATCGTCACCGACCTCGCGGGGACACAGGCGGACTACGCCTGGGTGATCACGGCGGCGCTCGTCACCGTCACCGTGAGCACGCCCGTGTGGGGAAAGCTCGCGGACCTGGTCGATCGCAAGGTGCTGCTCCAGGCGGGTCTCGCGATATACGCCGGTGCGTCGCTCGCCGCCGGCATCTCCGGCTCGACCGGGGAGCTGATCGCGTGGCGGGCCGTCCAGGGCGTCGGCGTGGGCGGGCTGACCGGCCTGGTCCAGGTGGTCCTCTCGGACCTCGTCCCCCCAAGGGAGCTCGGCCGCTACAGCGGCTACCTCGGCGGGGTGCTGGCCGCCGGCTCGGTGAGCGGGCCGCTGCTCGGCGGCGCCATCGCGGAGACGCTCGGCTGGCGCTGGTGCTTCTTCCTCGGGGTCCCGATCGCGGTCGGGGTGTCGGCGATCGTGCACCGCACGCTGCGGCTCCCGCGTCGCCGGCGAGAGGTGCACATCGACGTGCCCGGCGCCCTCCTGTTCTGCGGCGGCATGACCACCCTGCTGATCTGGGTCTCCCTCGGCGGCCGCGCGTACCCGTGGGCCTCGTGGCAGACGGCGGCCCTGGTCCTCTCCGGCGTCCTCCTCTCCGTGGCGGCGATCCTTGTCGAGCGCGTCGCGCGTGAGCCGCTCATCCCGTTGCGGCTCTTCCAGAACCGGACGGTGGTGATCGCCTCGGTCGCGAGCGTCGCGGTCGGCACGGCCCTCTTCGCCGCCTCGGTGTTCGTGCCGCAGTACATGCAGCTCGCGCGGGCGAAGTCGCCGACGGAGTCGGCGCTGCTCACGATGCCGCTGTTCGCCGGGCTCGTGATCGCGGCCGCGGTGGCCGGCCGGACCATCGTGCGCACGGGCCTGTACAAGCGCTGGCTTGTCGCGGGCGCGGCGCTGCTCACGGCCGGCGCCGCGCTCATGGGCTCGCTCGACGAGACGACGAGCCTCCCGTTCGTGGGCGCGTGCCTCCTGGCGCTCGGGGCCGGCATCGGCATGCTGATGCACAGCCTCACGGTGGTCACGCAGAACGCGGTGGGACGGCGCGACGTGGGGGCGGGCACCTCGCTGGTGGCGTTCTTCCGAGGGATCGGCGGCGCCTTCGGCGTGACCGTCCTGAGCGCGCTGTTCGCCGGCCGAGCCGGAGCCGGGACCGGCCACGTCTTCCTCGCCGTCGCGCCGATCGCGCTCGCGGCCCTCGTCGCGCTGGCGCTGATGCGTCCGGTCCCGCTCCGCCTGAGGATCGATGATTAGTTTTTCGCCGCCGACCGGTCTTAAGGGATATGGGTGCTGTTTCCACTTCCCCCAACTCCGGCCGTGACGCCGAGCGCTCCGCGGTAGCCGCCATTCGCGACGGGGACGAGGCCGCGTTCGTCGCGCTGGCCGAGCACTACCGGCGCCGGCTCCAGCTCCACTGCTACCGGATGGTGGGCTCGCTCGAGGACTCGGAGGACCTGGTGCAGGAGGCGATCCTGCGCGCCTGGCGCAGGCGCCGGAGCTTCGAGGGCCGTTCGACGTTCCAGACGTGGCTGTACCGGATCGCCACGAACGTGTGTCTCGACTTCCTAGAGCGACGCCCGGTCCGCGAGCTGCCGGCGCACTACGGGCTCGCGATCGAGCCCGGTTCGGCGGTTCCCGAGGCGTCGGAGCTCGTGTGGCTCGATCCGTATCCGGAGCGCCTGCTGGAGGGGATCGCATCGTCGCAAGAAGACGACCCAGAGGCCGTGCTCGCCTCGAAGGAGACCATCGAGCTCGCGTTCCTCGCCGCCATCCAGCACCTGCCCCCGCGCCAGCGCGCCGTGCTGATCGTGCGCGACGTGCTCGGCTGGTCGGCGAAGGAGACGGCCGCGGCGCTCGAGCTGAGCGTCCCCTCGGTGACCAGCGCGCTGCAACGCGCACGCGCGACCCTCCGAGAGCGCCTGCCCAGGCAGCCGCTGGAATGGTCGGTCGGGACCGCGCCGAGCAGCGACGAGCGGGCTCTGCTGGAGCGCTACATCGAGGCGCACGAGCGCGGCGACGTCGACGCGCTCGCCGGCCTGCTGCGTGACGACGTTCGCGTCGCGGTGCCGCCGCTGCCCGGTGCCCGCGAGGGCCGGGAGGAGTTCCGGGCCTCCGCGATGCGCTCGGCCGCCCCCGGGCGCTTCCGCTGCTTGCCCACGAGGGCGAACGGCCGGCCGGCGGCGGCGAGCTACGTGCTCCGCGACGGGGCCTATCGCCCCCTCGCCATCGACGTGCTCGGCGTGGAGGACGGACTGCTCGCGAGCATCACGGTCTTCCTCCGCCCGGAGCTGTTCGCAGCGTTTGGACTGCCCGATTCGCTCTGATGGACCGAGCCGGGTCGCGGACACCGGTCTCGCTCCTGCGGCACGAGCCCCCCTCGTGGGCCCATCTCCGGCTGTTGCTGATCGAACCGGACAGCCGGGTCGCCTACGACGAGGCGGACTGGGAGGGCGCGCTCGTCGTGCTCGAGCGGGGCGCGATCGAACTCGAAACCCTCGACGGCAGCCGGTGCGGGTACGCGCCGGGCGCGGTCCTGTACCTCGGCCGCATGCCGCTGAGAGCCATCCACAACGCCGGCCGTGAGGTGTGCATCCTGAGCGCGCTCTCGCGGCGGCACCGACCGAAGGAGCCACGATGAAGACCACTCAGTCAGCCGACGGGACGCAGATCGCCTACGACGAGCTGGGCGAGGGCCCTGCGGTGATCATGCTCGCCGGTGCGTTCAACGATCGCGCCACCACGGCACCGCTCGCGGCCGCCCTCGCGCCGCGGTTCACCGTCCTGAACTGCGACCGCCGCGGCCGGGGCGACAGCGGCGACACGCAGCCGTACGCGGTCGAGCGCGAGATCGAGGACATCGCGGCGCTGCTCGACGCCGCGGGCGGATCGGCATCGCTGTTCGGCTACTCGTCGGGTGCGGTGCTCGCACTGGAGGCGGCCGCCGCGGGCGTTCCGATCGACAAGCTCGCGCTCTACGAGCCGCCGTTCATCGTCGACGACACGCGCCCGCGGCCGCCCGCGGACCTCCCGGAGCAGGTGGCGGCCCTGGTGGAGGCAGACCGCCGCGGCGACGCCGTCGAGCTCTACCAGACCAAGGCCATCGGGCTGCCCGAGGAGGTCGTCGTCCAGCTGCGCAACGCGCCCTTCCGGCCCGGCCTCGAGGCGATCGCACACACGCTCGTCTACGACGCGATCCTCACCCGGGACCTCACGCCCACGACCGAGCGCTTCGGCAAGGTCACCGAGCCCACGCTCGTGCTCGGCGGAGGCGAGAGCTGGGAGTTCCTTCGCAACGGCGCGGACGCGCTGGCCGAGGTGCTGCCGAACGCGGAGCGGCGGACGCTGCCGGGCGAGAGTCACGACATCAACCCGGAGGCCACGGCCGAGGCGCTGGGGGAGTTCCTCGCCTAGCGCCCGGGCCGCACCCCGAACCGCGGCACCAGCGCGGGATCGAGAAACGCCTCGATCCCCACGATCCGGCCGTCCTCGATCTCGAGCACGCTGATCCCCTGCGGGGTCAGCGTGCCGTCCTCGCCGCGCAGCTCGGCGGTGACCGCGGGCCGGCCGTTCGCCCAGGTCGGCCTGTGCCGGATCCGCGTGAGATCGCCCTGCGCGACGATCTCCAGGAAGAAGCGCGCGATCTCGGCGCCGCCGCTCAAGGACGGGTTCGGCGGCATCCGCAGCTTCGCGTCCTCGTGCAGCAGCTCGATCAGCCCGTCGATGTCGTCGTGCTCGAACGCGGCCACGTAGCGGTTGAGCAGCTGGTGCTCGGCCGGATTCGCCTCCGCGGACGCCGGCTCGGTCAGGTGCGGGTCGATCGTGCCGCGTGCCCGCTGTAGCGCGCTGTTGACCGACGCGACCGTCGACTCCAGCAGCTCGGCGACCTCCGGCGCAGTCCAGCCGAGCACGTCCCGGAAGATCAGCACCGCGCGCTGACGTCCCGGCAGCTCCTGGATCGCACGCAGCAGCGCCAGCTCCATCCCCTCCCGGATCGCGTAGCGCGCGGCGGGGTCGTAGGTCGGCGGAGCCGTCGCGTCCGCCGGCCGATCCGGGAATGGATCGACCGGCTCCGGGCGGCGCGGGCGGCGCTCGAGCTCGTCCAGGCACGCGTTCGTCGCGATCCGATAGAGCCACGTCTGAAACTGCACTCTGGGCTCAAAGCGTCCCAGCGCTCGCCACGCCCGCAACAGCGTCTCCTGCGTCAGGTCCTCGGCATCCTGCGAGGACCCCAGCATCCGGTAGCAGTGCACCTCGAGTGCGTGCCGGAACGGCTCGACGAGCTGACGGAACGCCCGCTCGTCCCCGGCCTGCGCGGAGGCCAGCAGGAGACGCTGATCGGTGTGGCCCCGGTCGGTCACCGGCTCACGCGCCGCCGTACTCGTCGTGGCGGCGCAGCCACATCTGGAACTCCTCGCCCTCGTCGCGGCCCCTGGGCGTCCGGTCGAGGACCGGGTAGTACGTCATGAGGAACTCGACGCCGCGCCCGCCGCTCGAGTACGTCAGGTAGACGTCGTCGCCCTGGCGGGCGAAGGTGGCGAACGCGAACCCCTCCGAGATGTACGTGCCCACGTCGACGCCGCATGCCTCGGCGTTGCGCAGGGCGATCGGTGGCATCCCGTCGGGAACCGCCTGTAGCCCCGCCTCCCTCACCTGCGGCCGGGTCGACCCGCCGAAGTCGAAGCTGAACTCGCTCTCGTAGCTGGACGCCCAGTTGAAGCTCCAACCCATCCGCTGACGGTACGCGAGGAGCTTGTCGAGCGGCGCCCTGGAGACGCAGATCATGGTCACGTCGCGGGCCGTGAGGTGCGGGACCAGGGGATCGAACGCGTCGGCGATCGATGAGTTCGTGGGGCATCCGTCCGTGAAGTCCGGACCGAACATGAAGTGGTACATGGAGAGCTGCGAGCGGCCCTCGAACAGCTCGACCAGCGTCCTCGGGCCGGCCTCGGTCTCGAGCGTGTACCCCTTCTCGACGGGCGTCCACGGCAGCGCCCGGCGCTGAGCGGCCAGCTCGTCCTCCAGCCGGGTCTGCTCCTTCTCGCGCGTCAGCAGCTCGTCCCGGGCCGCGTCCCACTCCTCGCGTCCGACGATCTCGTTGGCGGTCATGACGGTCATACGTTCATCTCCTTTTGCTTGTAGCCGACGCCCGTGCGTCGTGCGTGGGGGTATCCGTGAGCTAGGCGGCGACGGCGGGGACCATCGCGGCGTTCTGGCGTTCGAGCGCCTTCGTCACGCCGGCGCGCCAGCCGTCGGCCAGCGACTGCGACATCGGGTCGGGGAAGATCTCCTCGTCGCCCCGCTCGACGCCCTCCAGCGTGGCCCGCGCCACGTCCTCCGGCGGCGTCTTCGGGATGTCGAGACCGCGCACCATGTCAGTGTCGATCGGGCCGGCCAGGACGGCGTGAACGCTCACGCCCCTGCCGGCGAGCAGTGCGCGCAACGACTGGGTGACCGACAGCGAGGCCGCCTTCGAGACCGAATAGGCGGGGAGCACCGGGACCGCCGACACCGCGCCGAGCGAGACCACGTTGACCACCGCCCCGTGGCTGCGCACCAGTGCGGGAAGGAACGCCTGGGTGACGTCCAGCGTCCCGTACAGGTTCACGGCCAGGTGCTCCTCGAGCGCCGAGCGATCGCTCAGGTCGTCCGGGACCGACACGCCGGCGTTGTTGATCAGCACGTCGAGCGAGTCGACCGCGCCGGCCGCCTCGCGGATCTGCGCCGCGTCGGTCACGTCCAGGATCAGGGGCGTGACGCGCTCGGGGGTGACGCCCATCGGCTGGCGCGTGGCGGCGTAGACCCGCGCGGCACCCCTGCTGAGGGCTTCGTCCACGAGCGCGCGGCCGAGGCCACGATTGGCGCCCGTTACGAGCACCGTCTTGTCTGCGATTGCCAGGGACATCTCCACGTCTCCGTTGTCGAGTTCGGGGGTCGCACCACGTTCAACGGCGGCGGGCGCCGAAACTCATCGGTGGAGATCCGGCCGGTCCCCTCAGGCCGGGTAGGGAGCGGTCTCGCGGGCCGTGCGCAGGGCGTCGGCCCACCAGGCGAGCTGGTCGAGCACGACCGTGGCGTAGGCGGGAGCATCGGGGTCGAGCGGGCGGCCGTCCTCCCAGGCGCTGAAGTAGTTCGGGAACGCGAGGCCGTCGCGGATGGTCACCGCGTGCAGCTCGGTGAGCACGTTCTCGAGGTGCAGGACCGCGTGGCGGCCGCCGGCCGCCCCGCCGTAGCTGACGAAGGCGACGGGCTTCGCGGTCCACTGGGTGAAGTGCCAGTCGATCGCCGCCTTGAGGGAGGCCGGGTAGCTGTGGTTGTACTCCGGCGTGACGAGGATGAATGCCTGCGCCTCGTCCAGCGCGGCGGTCAGGGGCGCCATCCCCGGCGGGCGCGGGTACGACTCGCCGGCGAACTTCGGGGGCACGGCGGGCAGCGGATCTCCGACGCCGGCCTTGGCGAGGCTGACGACCTCGACGTCGAACCCGCCGTGTTCCTCCGCCCGCTCGGCGACCCACTCGGCGACCGTGTCGCCGAACCGCCCCTCACGCACGCTTCCTACGACGATGACCAACCTGTGTTCTGTGTTTGTTTCGCTCATGCATCCAAGGTGACGAGCTTCCGTGCCCTTGAAAAGGGCCGGGGTCAGGCTGGCCCCGACAGGGCCACCCTGAGCGCTGAAAGTGCGTCGCGGCCCCGTAGACTCGACTGATGGGCACACCCGCGGGCGACTTCATCCGGGCGAAGCGCGATTCGCTTCAGCCCGAGTCGCTGGGGCTGCCCGAGCGGGAGCGCCGGCGCGCCCCCGGCGTCCGCCGCTCCGACCTCGCCGCGCGGGCGGGGATCAGCGTGGAGTACCTCACCCGCATCGAGCAGGGGCGCCACCGCAACCCGTCGGCCTCGGTCATCAGCGCCCTCGCGGACGCCATGAGTCTCGACCCGGCCGAGAGCGAGCACCTGCGCTACCTCGTGAAGATCACGGGCGGCGCCTGCTCCGGCCACGAGCGGCCCGAGCCGCCGAGCCGGGAGGTGCGCCCCGACGTGCTGGCCACGCTCCGCCTCCTCGAGCCCGCGGTCGCCTGCGTGACCAACCGGCTCGGAGACGTGCTCGCGTGGACGGACGCGTTCGAGGTCCTGATGGCCGAGGCCGGCCTACTCGACTCCGCCGAGCCGAACCTGACGTCATATGTCTTCACCGATCCGCGCGCGAGAGAGTTCTTCCCGGACTGGGACCGGGTCGCCGACGAGCAGGTCTTCGACCTCTGGCTCGGACCGTCGGCCGCGACCTCCGAGTGGTTCAGGACGGAGCTGGCTCCCGCCGCGGGCAAGGAGTTCACCAAGCGCTTCGACCGCCACGTGCCCCCACCGCGCGCCCCTCTCCACGTCCGGCACCCCGGCGCGGGGGACCTGCGCTGGAACCGGGAGACCCTCGAGCTCTCGCGCAGCGAGGCTCAGCAGATCGTCGTGTTCCTCCCGGCCGACGACGCGACGACCCGCGCCATGGAGGAGCTGTCCCGCCGCTCCAGGACGGGTCGAGCCCTCCGCGCGGTGACCTAGCTCGCCGCGGGCCGCGGCCGGGTCCAGCGGCGCTCGTAGTCGCCCGGCCTGGGTGCGGGTCCGGGGAGCGGCTCCCTCGCGCCGGCACGCAGCCCGGCGAGCGCGATCTCGACCTGGCGGCGTCGCGTGGCCTCCTCGGCTGGATCGCCGGACGGCGGGAAGGCGCGGCTGAGGCGCTCGATCAGCTGAAGGACGTCGATCGCGTTCGCGTCGGCTCGCAGGTCGCCGGCCTCCTGCGCGCGGCCTGCGAGCGCGGTGACGCGGCGGCGCACCGCGCGTGCGAGCCGAGTCATCTCGGCCGTCGCCTCGATCTCGCCCGCGAGCGGTCCGAAGGCGCCGACCGCGAGCCCGACGCACGTTCGGACGTAGTCGCAGAGCCCCTCCCAGGCCGTCGCGGCGGCGAGGGCGCCCGCGGCGGCCGCGAGGTTCTGCTCCAGCGACAGGAGGCAGAGCTTCTGGAGCAGCTCGTCCTTGCCGCCGTAGCGGCGGTAGAGCGTGCCCATGCCGACGCCCGCACGCTCGGCCACCGCCGCGATCGGCGCGTCGGCCCCGCCTTCGGCGAAGACGGCCCGGGCGGCATCCAGGACGAGCGTGTCGTTGCGGAGCGCCTCCGCCTGGCGGCCACGGCGGGGCCTGTCGTCGCTCACCGCGCGAAGTTTATCGGAGCGTTTCGCTCCGGATATGTCATGCTAACGGAGTGATTCGCTCCGAAAGAGACCAGGGTTGAGGGCGGCGGTCGTCAGGGACTTCGGCGGCCCGGAGGTCCTGAGTGTCGAGGCGGTGCCCGATCCCGCCGCCGACCCCGGCGAGCTCGTCGTCGAGGTCGAGTACGCCGGGATCACGTTCGTCGAGACGCAGGTTCGGGCGGGCCGCCCCCCGAACCCCGCGATGCTCCCGCACTTGCCGTTCGTGCCCGGCAACGGCGTCGCCGGTCGCGTGGCCGAGGTGGGGGAGGGGGCCGACCGGGGGCTGCTCGGGCGCGCGGTCGTGACGACCACCGGCGGCAGCGGCGGCTACGCCGAGCGCGTCGCCGTGCCGGCCGCGCTGCCGATCGAGATCCCCGAAGGGGTCTCCGCTCGGGACGCGGTGGCGCTGCTCGCCGACGGGCGCACGGCGCTCGCGCTGGCCCGCGTCGCCGCCGTCGAGGCCGGGGACGTCGTGCTCGTGGAGGCCGCCGCCGGCGGGGTGGGGAGCTGCCTCGTGCAGCTCGCGCGCGCCGCGGGTGCGACCGTGGTGGCCGGCGTCGGATCGGTGCACAAGGTGCCGATCGCGCGCGACCTCGGCGCCGGCAGGGTCGTCGACTACTCGCGCGACGGGTGGGAGGACGAGATCCGCACGGAGCTCGGCGGGCTGGACGTCGTGTTCGACGGCGTGGGCGGGGCGATCGGGGCATCGGCCCTGACGCTGCTGCGGCCCGGCGGCCGCCTCTGCCAGTACGGGATGGCGAGCGGGAGCTTCACGAACGTCCCCGCGGAGCGCCGCGACGTGCAGGTGCTGCGCGGAACCGCGCTCACGCCGGCCGAGTCGCGCGAGCTGAGCATCGAGGCGCTGCGGCTGGCCGCCGCCGGCGAGCTGTCCGCGACCGTGGGGCAGGAGTACCCGCTCGAGCGGGCGGCGGCGGCCCACGCCGCGATCGAGGCGCGGTCGACGATCGGCAAGACGCTGCTGCGCGTCGCGCGGATCAGCTGATCGCGCTCACCATGGAACGGGTCCGGCGCTGCTCAGGAACTGCCCGCTGAGAGACGCGTCCTCGGAGAGCGCGAAGCGAGCGACGGTCTCCGCGGCGTCCTCCGGGGTGAGCGGCGCGTTGTCGCGGTTCATCGGCGTGAGGTCCGTCTGCACGAAGCCGGGGCAGACCGAGTAGATCGCGATGCCAGCGTCCTCGAGCGCCTTGGAGAGCGCCACGGTGATCCCGTTCAGCGCGGCCTTCGAGGACTGATAGGCAGGGACGACGACGGAGTAGTACGGCGACTCGGGATCTCCCTGGTCGGCCAGGGACCCCATCGTCGAGGAGACGTTGACGATCCGGGCGTGCTCGGCCTTGGTGAGCAGAGGCAGGAACGCCTCGATGGCGGCGACCGCGCCCAGGACGTTCGTCGCGAAGGTCTCGCGGAACAGATCGAGGCTCACCGGGCCGTTCTGCTCGGCGGTC
>DASVPL010000004.1:0-1655 GCA_036382905.1 Thermoleophilaceae bacterium
TCGAGGCGCTCCAGGGGCACGTGGCGGCCATCCTGCGGGAGCCGGAGGTCAAGGACCGCCTGCTCGAGCTCGGCGCCACCCCGGCCGGCGACACGCCGGACGAGTTCCGCCGGCGGATCGCGGCCGAGATCGAGAAGTGGCGGGCCGTGGCGCGGGCGGGCAACATCCGGATCGAGTAGCGCGGCGGCGGGGCCGGCGGGCATCGCGGAGGAACGGACCATGCGGACGGGGCTGCGCATCGGGGCTGGATCGGCGTGGTGGGGCGATCGCATCGAGCCCGCGCGGCTCAGCGCGGAGCGGGGCGATCTCGACTACCTCTGCTTCGAGACCATGGCGGAGGCGACCGTCTCCGCCGCGCAGGTCCGCAAGCGGCGCGATCCGGACTTCCCCGGGTACGACACCTACCTCGACGACCGGATGCGGGCCGTGCTGCCCGGCTGCCTCGAGCGCGGCACCCGGATCGTCAGCAACCAGGGCTGGATCAACCCGGAGGGCGCGGCGGAGCGCGTGGCGGAGTGGCTGCGCCGCCTCGGCGCGCGCGGGGTGAAGGTCGCCGCCGTCTCCGGCAGCCTGATCGGCGAGAAGGTGTTCGGCTTCGGCGCCGCCATCCTCGAGAACGGCCGGCCGGTGGAGACCCTGCGCGGCGACATGGTTTCGGCCGAGGCCTACCTCGGCGCCGAGCCGATCGTCGAGGCGCTGCGGCAAGGGGCCCGGGTGGTGATGACCTCGCGCGTCGCCGATCCCTCCCTGTTCCTCGCCCCGCTGATGCACGAGTTCGGCTGGGGCCCGCTGGACTTCGCGCGCCTCGGCCCGGGCACCGGCGTCGGCCACCTGCTGGAATGCGGCGCGCAGGTGACGGGGGGCTACTTCGCCGACCCGGGCTTCAAGGACGTGCCGGACCCCTGGGACCTCGGCTTCCCTATCGCCGAGGTGGAGCCCGACGGCAGCACGGTGATCACCAAGCTCGCCGGCACCGGCGGCGCGATCGACCGGATGACGGCGACCGAGCAGCTGCTCTACGAGGTGCACGACCCCGCGAACTACGTCACGCCCGACGTCGTGGCCGACTTCAGCACCGCGCGGCTCGAGGAGGTCGGCCCGGACCGGGTGCGGGTTTCCGGCATCGGCGGCAAGCCGAGGACCCCGACGCTCAAGGTCTCGATCGGCTGCCAGGAGGGCTTCATCGGCGAGGACATGTTCTTCTACGCCGGCCCCGGGGCGCTGCGGAGGGCGCAGCTGGCGAAGCGCGTCCTGGAGGAGCGCTTCCGCATCGTCGGCCTGCAGGCGGAGGAGGTGCGGGTCGACTTCCTCGGCGTCAACGCCATCCATGGCTCGGCGTCGCCGGCGGACGGGCCTGAGCCGTACGAGGTGGCCGTGCGCGTCGCCGCCCGCACCCGCACGCGCGAGGAAGCGGCGAAGGTGGGCCGCGAGGTGGACGGGATGGCGGTGTCGGGGATCGGCATGACCGGCAAGCGGGTGCCGTTCCAGGACCGCACGCGCGAGGTCATCGGCGTATGGTCCACGCTGATCCCGCGCGAGGCGGTGCCGTGGCGCGTCACGATGCACGAGAGCTGAAGGGGAGGCGCCTATGCGGGTCAGGCTGCACAACGTCGCGCACGTGCGCTCCGGCGACAAGGGCGACACCGCGTGCATCA
>DASVPL010000005.1:0-22230 GCA_036382905.1 Thermoleophilaceae bacterium
CGTCACCTCCGCCCTGCACGGCCTGCTCCGCAGCGACCAGCGCTCGCGGCAGGAGTTCTTCGCCCTTGCTGGCACGGCCGCCTAACTACGACGACCCACAAAGGGGAAGTTCCGATGCTCACCAGTCCGACGTTCGTGATCGTCGGTGCCGGCCTGGCCGGTGCCAAGGCGGCCGAGACCCTGCGCGCCGAAGGCTTCGACGGCCGCCTCCTGCTGGTCGGCCAGGAGGCCGAGCGGCCGTATGAGCGCCCGCCCCTGTCCAAGGCCTACCTGCGCGGCGAGGCCGACCGCGACAGCCTCTACCTGCACGCCGACGGCTTCTACGCCGCCCACGACATCGAGCTGCGCACCTCGACCCCGGTCCGCTCGATCGACCCGGCCGGCCGCCGGCTGGAGCTGGCCTCGGGCGAACGGATCGGCTACGACCGGCTGCTGCTGGCCACCGGGGCCGCCCCGCGCCGCCTCCCTGTGCCCGGGGCGGACCTGGACGGCGTCCACTACCTGCACAGCGGCCAGGATGCCGACCTCCTCGCCGCCGCGGCCACCCGCGCCGAGCATGTCGTGGTGGTCGGGACCGGCTGGATCGGCAGCGAGGCCGCCGCCTCCCTGCGCCAGCTCGGCCGGCAGGTCACCCTCCTCGGCCCGGACAGCGCCCCGCTGGCCCGGGTGCTGGGCCCCGAGGTCGCCGGCGTCTACCGCGACCTGCACGCCGACCACGGCGTCCGGCTGGTCCTCGGGGCGCGGGTGACCGGCTTCCGCGGCCACGGCCGGGTCGACGCGGTCGTCACCGAGGACGGCCGCGCCATCGAATGCGACCTGGTGCTGGTGGGCGCCGGCGCCGTCCCACGCACCGAGCTGGCCGAGGCGGCCGGCCTGCCGGTCGGGAACGGGGTCCTGGTCAACGAGCAGCTGGAAGCGGTCGGAGCGGCCGGTGTCTACGCCGCCGGCGACGTGGCCGCCGCCTGGCACCCCCGCTACCAGACCTACCTGCGGGTCGAGCACTGGGCCAACGCGCTCAACCAGGGCCCGGCCGCGGCCCGCAACATGCTCGGCCGCTCGATGCCGTATGCGCGGCTGCCCTACTTCTACTCCGACCAGTACGACCTCGGCATGGAGTACACCGGCTTCGCCACGACGTGGGACGACGTGGTCTTCCGAGGCGACACCGGCGCGCGCGAGTTCATCGCCTTCTGGCTGCACGACGGGCGCGTGGTCGCCGGCATGAACGTGAACGTCTGGGACGTGACCGAGCCGATCCAGGAGCTGATCCGCTCGCGGAGCCAGGTCGACATGGACGCGCTCCGCGACCCGAGCACGCCGCTCGACCAGGTCGCGCGCGAGGAGGTCGCACGATGAACGGGGTCCAGGCGCTCACCGAGCCGGTGACGACCCTCGGTCGCGGGCCCTGAACTCGACTATCCTCTGACCAAGAGGTTCCCGGACTCCCCGAGCGACAGGCAAGCGCTCGACGGCCGCTTGCCTTGTGCACCAGCGACTCGGGACTCTTGCCGGTTCATCGAACCGGGCAAGAGGACCCAGCCGGCCAGAAGCCGCGCCCGGTCCGTACCCCCTCCTCCCCGCGCGGTTCTTGCCTAGAGGGACTTGCCGCTGGAGGATCCAATGGACACGCAGGACGCACCCGATCGACAGCAGGGCCAATCAGTCTCCATGGCCATCTCGAACGCGATGGTCAAGCTCTACAAGGACCAGTTCGGCCGCGGGCCGACCCGGGCCCGGACGCACTACGCCGGGCCCGACACGATCATCAGCACGCTGCAGGACTCACTCACCCCCGCGGAGCGCAGTCTCGTGGCGATGGGCGAGCACCAGCGACTGCGGGACGTGCGCATGTTCTTCCAGTACGCGTCGGAGGACGAGTTCCGAGGCGCCGTCGAGGAGATCACCGGCCGCAAGGTCTGGGCATTCGTGAGCGGAATCGACAGCAAGCAGGACGTCTCGGTCGAGGTCTTCTACCTGGAGCCCGAGGTCGGGAGCGACGGCGGGGACGCGGCGTAGCGCGTCGCCCGCGCCAGGGCAGTCCGCCGATCAGACCGCGCTTTCGAGCGGACGCAGTTGCTGTGCGATGGCGCGGAGGTGGTCGTCCCAGGTCCCGCAGCATCCGCCCCAGACGTCGATGCGCGGAAGGCGCCGAGCGAGCCCGCCCATGTGCGCGCCGAGCGCTTCGGGATCGCCCGCCTCGAGATGTCCGATCCGGCATAGCGCCTGCTTCTCGGCCATCGCCGCGTTCGGCCGCAGGCTCCGAATCCGCTCGAGCCACGGGCCCGCGACCAGCGCCGGCTCGAACTCGACGGGATGCGAGCAGTTGATGCCGTAGAAGTCCGGCCGGGCATCGCCCGCCTCCCGGTCCACCGCCTCCACCGCGTCCTTCAGCGAAGCGCCTGTGAGCAGCCGGCCGCTCGAGTCGACCATGAACGAGAGCGAGAGCGGCAGACCGGCCCTCGCCGCGGCCCTCGCGACGCCGACGCCCTCGGGGACGTTGTTGAACGTCATCGCGCTCACGAGATCGACGCCGGCCTGCCGCAGCGTCTCGAGCTGGACCCGGTGGTACTCCTCGGCCTCGCCGGCGGTGATCGTGCGATTCTGGCCATAGGCGTCGCCGCGTGGGCCAACAATGCCGACGATGAGGACCTGCGGGATCTGCCCCTGGAACGGCCGGGCGACATCACGCAGGAACTCGATCGAGCGCAGCTGATACTCGGCGAGCCCGTCGCGTGAGATCCCGAGCTTCGACGCCCAGTCCGGGCTGGCTCGGTAGTCCAGGCCGCCCATCAGCGCGGCGAAGCCATGCGCCGCGGCGGTCTCCAGGTACCGCGTGTACATGTCGGTGAGGTCCGCCACGGCCCGCCGATCGTCGAGCAGCGGGTACATCGCGAACTCGGGCAGCTCGTGCCCGTGCTTGTACATGAGCTCCGTCTCCTGACCGCCCTCGGTCAGGTAGAGCAGGCCCGGTTGCTGTTCCGGGAATCCAGCCATGACGGGTTTATATGGCACGCCGCGGCGCGCGGCTTCGAGGGCCGTGGGTCAGTCGATCGCCTCGTACGACACCGGTTGCGGCGATTCGGCGAAGGCACCGGAGACGGCCGCACTGAACCTCTCCACCTCCGGACCGGCGAGGAACGCGTCACGTGCGTCTTCGGACGACCACCGCTCGAAGTTGATCGTCGCGGTGGAGTCATCCGCGGCGCGCAGGATGCGGTAGTCGACGCAGCCCGACTGCGCACGACCGGCCTCCGCGACATCGCGCAGCGCTCGGAGAACCTCCTCCTCCTTGCCCGGCTTCGCGCTGGCCTTCGTCATCACGACGAGATCTGAGTTGTTCATGGTCGTTGGTCCTTTCTGTTACTTGGGGACGGGGTGGTTCTCCGACAGCGTGTCCTTCTTGTTGGGCTCGCCCTGGCCCGTGGAGATCAGGTCACGCAGACTCGTCTCGACGTAGAACTTCCACGCGTCGTGGCAGACGTCGTAGCACTCCTCGGACGGCTTCAGGCCGACGTGGGTGAAGCGGAAGTCGGTCCTTTCACCATTCCTCGACACCTCGAAGACGATGTCGGTGCCCGTCCACTCGGTGCTGTCGGCGACGAAGTTGAAGTAGTTCTGCAGCACGTGCCAGACGATCCTCCGGCCGTGCGCGTACTCCGTGATCTTGAACGTGCCGCGATGGACGTCCTTGAAGTTGTAGAAGAACACGGAGCCGAGCCTGTCCGTGTCTCCCTCGATGTCCTCCGACCACCATCCGCGCACGTTGGCGATGGCGTCGAAGACCTCCTCCGGCGTCTCGTCCACCGAGAAGGTGGTCGTGTAATCCTGGTCGTGCATCGGCTTGCCTTTCGTCGTGACTGTGGGTTGATGGGGACTTGCGCTCTAGGCCAGGGCCGCCAGCGAGCGCTCGAGCGCCTTGGTGGCGCCGGCCTGCCAGCTCTCGCCGAGGTCGCTCGACATCGGGTCGGGGAAGATCTCCTCCTCGTCGCGCTCGACGCCGTCGAGGATGGCCGCCGCGACGAGCTCCGGAGCGGCCTTCGGGATGTCGATCCCGCGATTCATGTCGGTGTCGGTGGGCCCGGTTATGACGGCATGCACGCTCACGCCCTTGCCCGCCAGGAGCGCGCGCAGCGACTGCGTCAGGGAGAACGCGGCCGCCTTCGAGATCGAGTAGGCCGGGATGAGCGGCATCGGCGCGAGGGCGTTCAGCGACAGGTTGTTCACGATGGCGCCCCGGGCCTGCGTGAGCAGTGGCAGCAGGGCCTGCGTCACCTCGTACGGCCCGAAGAAGTTGACGGCGAGCTGCTGCTCGATCGCCGAGCGATCGCTCAGGTCGTCGTACTGCACCGCCCCCGCGTTGTTGATGAGGATGTCGAGCGATTCGACGTCGGCGACGGCCCGCCCGATCTGCGCCGTGTCGGTGACGTCGAAGACCAGGTTCGTCACCCGCTCGTCCGACGGCGCGAACGGCTCGCGCGTGGCGGCGTAGACCCGCCCCGCACCTCGCCTGAGGGCCTCCTCCACCAGCGCCCGTCCGATGCCGCGGTTGCTCCCCGTGACCAGTACCGACTTGCCTGCGATGGTCGCCACGCGACCTCCTTGCCCGTTGTCGTGATGCCGTGTCGTTGATGGAGATACGGGCAGGCGCCGAGATCCATCGGTCCGACCGCGCCCGCCGCCCACCGCCCGCTGGCGGCGTGACGGCGGCGCCGGCCGGCAGCTAGCTCAGATGTCGGGCGAAGAACCGCGCCGCGGCTTCCACCTCGAACCACGGGACGCCGGTGTGCCCGCCCAGATTGGCGTGCAGCGTCTTCTCCTTGGCGCCGAAGGCGTCGAAGAGGTCCAGGACCGGCTGCCGTTCCATCCCCTCGTCGTCCCACTGCAGCAGGACCTGCAGCGGAATGGTCAACTGCCGGGCCTCCTCCCGCAGAGCGCCGGGCACGAAGCTCATGGCGAAGAAAGCGGCGGCCGAGATGCGCGGCTCGACCGCCGCCAGTCGGATGCCGATGGCCATCATCCCGTCGTACCCGACCGGCCCGTCGATCTCGGGCAGGGAAAGGAGGGCGTCCAGGGTGGTCCGCCATTCCGGCACCGCCCCTTCGACCAGCGGGAGGATGAACGCGTCGACGATCTCGTCGGCCGGCTCGCCCTCCCGCGCCGCCCGGCGGAGGTCGGCGCGGGCCTGCTCGTCGGCGGCCGAACGGGGCCGGTCGCCGTGCCCGGGGGCGTCGATGGCGGCCACCGCGAAGCCGTACTCCCCCGCGTAGAGCCGGGCCCGGGCCACCAGCCGCGGGAGCCGCTTGTGGAAGCCGCCGGTGTGGCCGATCAGGATCAGCGGGGCCGGTGCGGATCCAGGCGTCCACAGGACACCGGGGATCTCGCCGAGGGTGAAATCGCGCTCGAGGACGCCGTCGTCGAGACGCACTTTGGAGGTGAATTGCAAGGTCGTGCCTTTCGGGAGTGCTTAGACGGCGCTCCCGGACGACCTAGCGTCCGACCGTGACCGCGGAGGGGAGCACCCAGATCGATACTGCGTTTTTCACGGGTGCCACCTCCTCTTCTTTCTGTCGCACGGCCTGCAGGAAGGCTACCGCGGCCGCCCCTTGACGCGGGAGCACAAGCGGCCAGCGCGTATTAATATGTGCGCATACTATTTCCCCCGGAGAGGACGGCTCATGGCTTGGACGACGGAGCACACCGAATACACCTCGGCTTCGCCACAGAGGATCTGGGAGCTGTGGAGCGACGTCTCCACCTGGCCGCTGTGGGACGAGGGCCTCGAGCGCGTGACGCTCGACGGCCCGTTCGCGGCGGGCACGAAGGGGCGGCTGAAGCCGGCGGGCGGGCCGGCCGTTGGCCTCGAGCTGACGGATGTACGCCCCGGCGCCGGATTCTCCGACGTCACGAGGCTTCCCCTGGCGCGCATGCGCTTCGAGCACAGCGCGGTCCGCGACGGTGAGCGCACCCGGGTGACGCACCGCGTCACGATCACGGGGCCGGGCACGCCGCTCTTCTCGCGGTTGATCGGCCGTGGCATCGCAAACGACCTCCCGCAGACGATCGGGACACTCGCCCGCATGGCCGCGGAACGCGACGCCGTCCCGACGCCGGGGTGAGCGGCGGAAGCCACGCTCCGGGGGACAGCCCGGGGTTCCTCCTCTGGCGGGTCACGAACCGCTGGCAGCGGACCATCGTCGCGGAGCTGGGCCCACTAGACCTGACGCACGTGCAGTTCGTGCTGCTCGCGTCGGTCTGGTGGCTGGCGCGCAACGGCGAGGCCCCGCCGACTCAGCGCGACGTCGCCGAGCACGCGCGGACCGACCCGATGATGACCTCCCAGGTCCTGCGGGTACTCGAGCGCCGGGGCCTCGTCACGCGCGCCCGCGACCCGGACGACCGGCGCGCGCGCCGGCTGTCGCCCACGGCCCGCGGGACACGGCTCGCGGAGCGCGCGATCGCGGTGGTCGAGGCGGCCGACCGCGCCTTCTTCGAGGCCGCGGAGCCGGACGTGGTGCTCCGGGTGCTCAGGTTGCTGGACGGCCCCGGTCGCTGAGGGGCGGGGCGCCGTCCCGCAGGCTCATTCCTGCCGGGCCCGCTGGTAGCGCAGGTAGACGACCCGGGAGGGGAACGAGCGCGTTTCGACGAGCTCGAGCTCGAGGCTCGCATCCGTGGGTGGGAAGAACGGCGTGCCGCCTCCCACGATCACTGGGTGGACGAAGAGGCGGTAGTCGTCCACGAGATCGAGCTCGATGCAGCTGGCCGCGAGCGCGGCACCGCCGACCTCGAGGTCGCCGTCGACCTGCTCCTCGACACGGCGGACCTCCTCGGCGACGCTGTCGCGGGCAAGCCTCGCGTTCCCTTCCACGTTCTCGAGGGTCGTCGAGAAGACCACCTTCGGAAGCCGCTGCCAGATCGCCGCAAATTCGCGCTCGGCCGTCCCGAGCGCGGGGTCTTGGTCGGCGGTCTCCCAGTAGAGCATGGTCTCGTACAGGCGGCGGCCGCAGAGATGCGCGCCGAGCTGGCGTACACGATCGGTGTGGAAGCGGAAGAGCTCCTCGTCCGGCTCGGTCCAGCTGAAATCACCGTCCGGACCGGCGATGAATCCGTCCGCCGAGACTCCCATGGAGTAGATCAGCTTGCCCACCGCCTCAGTCCTCTTGGCGGGCGACGGCTTCGGCGTAGGCCGCGGCCAGGCGCTCTGTCGCAGTGGGACCACCGCCCGGCGGCGGGGGTGCCCCGAGATGCTCGGTACGCAGGTCGGCCATGAAGTCCGCCCAGAGCGCGGGGCCGCCCTCGGCCAGTAGTTCGGCTCGCACGCGGAGCGTGGGGGTGGTGGCCCGGTTGCGCAGGCCCCACTCGCCGAGCACGGCCATCACGGGGACCAGCCCGATCGCCGCCTCGGTGAGGCTGTAGGTCACGCGGCGTCCGCGACCGGCGTCCGTGCGCGTGAGCAGCCCGGCGGAGACGAGCCTTTGCAGGCGGTCGGCGAGGATGTTCGAGGCGATGCCCTCCTCCGAGGACTCCTGCAAAACGCGGAAATGCCGCCGGTTTCCGAACATGATGTCCCGCAGGACGAGCAGTGACCAGTGGTCGCCGATCACCTCCACCGCCGCGTTGATCGGGCAGCCCGAGCGCGGTTCGCCGCGGGGACGCGTCGCCATCGACGTGGATGGTAGTTGCAGTTTGCCACCACCCTCCGGATAAATACGGTACGGTGCCGCGCTTGCAAACCGCAATCACTTGGAGGACGCCAGTGTCGGACACCACCTGCCACATGTCGATCTCACTCGACGGTTTCGTCGCCGGACCGGACCAGAGCCGGGACAACCCACTGGGGAAGGGTGGCAGGGAGGTCCACCTCTGGCATCTCGGCCACGAGCGCGCGAACGACGCCAACGAGACGGCGGCGGGCTGGCTCCTGCGCCCCCGCGGGGCCTACGTCATGGGTCGCAACATGTTCGGGCCGATCCGCGGCGAGTGGGACGAGGACTGGGATGGATGGTGGGGCCCCGAGCCGCCCTACCACGCGCCGGTCTTCGTGCTCACCCACCACGCCCGTGAGTCGATCGAGATGGAGGGCGGCACGAGCTTCCACTTCGTCACCGAGGGCTTCGACGCCGCCTACGCGCAGGCACGCGAGGTGGCCGGCGAGGATGGGGTCGACATCGCGGGCGGCGCATCGACCGTCCGTCAGGCGCTCGCCGCCGGGGTGATCGACGAGCTCACGCTCGACGTGGCCCCCGTCCTGCTCGGGTCCGGCGAGCGGCTGTTCGACGGAGTCGAGTCCTTCGACTTCGAGCCGGTCGAGGTACTGCACTCCCCGCTGGCCACGCACATCCGCTACCGGCGGGCGGAGTGAGGCGCCGAGCTTCGTGAGTAGCGGGGGCGGGGTTTGGACGCCTGTCCGCGACGGCGTGGCGAGTCGTTGAGACACGCGTCCTCGGATAGCTGCCGGAGGCGTACGTCGGCACCGGGCGGTAGACCTCGTGCATGGCCAGCCCCGTCAGCGAGTTGCTAGCAACCGAGGCCGCCGTCGCGAAGCTCGGTGCGCGTCAGGCTGGTCAACCTTCCCCCTGTCCCGCTACTCCGTAGCGCTCAACTGAAGCCTCCCAAAGAACGACGAACCGGTCAACCGGGAGGAATGAGAGGTTGCCCACACGAACGGAGAAGAACTTCGTGCGGGCGTGGATCCGCGCTGGCGCTGTTCGCGATGACGGCCGAGCCCGGGCGGCGCTAGGCGGCGGTCACCGCGGTCAGCGGCATCAGCCGCACCGAGTCCGAGGCCTCGACGCGCGCGAGCAGTGCTGCGAGCTCCGGGTCGTAGGGGGGCTCTGCGCCCTCGGTCATCGCGTAGTACTGCCTGATCCAGGTCGCGATCGGCCCGGCGCGGACCGCCTCGCCGCCGCCGGCCCGGATCCGGTCGTCGACGTGGAAGACCAGCAGCAGGAAGCCGCGCACCCGTTCGGTGCCGGGCTCCAGCGCGGGCTGGACGAACGGGACGTCCAGCAGCTGGCCGCCGAAGCGCTCAAAAAGTCGCAGCCGGGCGAGTGAGGCCTCGCCCTCCTCGCTCTGCCAGCGCCGCGGGTCGTGGACCTCCGCCACCACCAGGTGGATCGGGCGCTGCTCGGGCCAGGTGGCGACCGCACGCGCCCGCAGCTCGGTCCCGATCGCCTGGCCCCGCAGGCCCGGCCGCACGGCGAGGTACGAGATCAGAAGCACATGCGGCTCGGCGAACCAGTCGCCGACGATGCCGCCGAGCACGCTCCCCTGCTCGTCCAGCGCAATCGTGACGAGCGCGGTGGCCGCGCGCAGGTTCTCGGCCAGGCTCTCGGGCGAGACCAGCTCGTCGCGCGAGAAGGTCGCCGCCAGGACCTCCTCATGGAAGCGCGCCGCCAGGCCAGCGTCGAAGTCGTCGTGCAGGTCGTGGTAGGTCACGTGGCGTCCTCGCGGGAGACGAGGACGACGACGGCCACGATCAGCACGAGGAGCAACGCCGACTCGCCCCCCGCGACCCAGCGGGCGTCGAGCCCGAAGTTGTCGTTGACCCAGCTGAAGAAGCCGGTCACGGAGATGACGGCGATCACCCCAAGGATGATCTCCACCTTCCGGCGGGTCTTCCGGCGGGTCTCCTCTGCGATCGTCGCGGCGCGCGTGGAGAGCCGCTCGAGCAGCGTGGCCATCACCGCCAGCTCCCGTTCGATCTCGTCCTCGAGCGACTCGAGCCCGGCCGCCATCCAGAGCCTGTCCAGGAACTCGCGGTGCACGCGGTCCCGCACGAGCCGGCGCGAGTGGAGCTTGGCCAGCTCGTGGCGGACGTTGCTCTCGAGCGCGCGCAGCTGCTTCTCGCGATCGAGCACCTGCTCGAGCGTCAGCGGCGAGGCGCCCTCGAGATCCAGCCTCAGTCGCTCCTCGCGCTCGAGCACCTCGGCCTCCCACGAGGCGAGCAGCGGCGGCACGGAGGCGACGAACTCGACCAGCTCGGCGTAGGCCGAGCAGCTCCAGTCGGGCGACGACGGCATGTAGAGGACGGTCGTGTTGGCGGTGCGCACGACGAGGTCGTCCGTGTAGCCCGCCCCCTGCATCAGGTTCCGGACCTCGGGGGGCGGATAGCGGACCCACTCCTCGAGCGAGCTGGCGAGGTGTCGCACCGGGTGGAACAGGAGCGAGGCGCCGACGGCCCCCTCGAGCTCCGCGGCGGTAGCGGGTCGCGACGACTTCCGCGGCCGCTCGAACGGCAGCCGCCGCCGGCGCCGGCCGCGCTGGATCGAGAGCCGGTGGGCGTCGAGCGCCACGTGGAAGTCGGCGCTCGGCTCCCCGACCGTGGCGACGCCGAGCGCGCCGGCCAGCCCGGCGATCATCTCGCCCGCGTAGTCCACGAACTTGTCCCAGCGCAACTCGCCGCTGATCAGCTCCTCGTTGCCCATGCTCCGCGAGCCGCGGCGCAGGGCCTGGTTGAGGTCGTGGACATCGGTGTCCTCGAGTTGCGAGCCGACGCGCAGGCAGTGGTTGCCGATGCGGCTCAGCCGCAGCGCCACCTGGCAGTCGAACTTCCACATTTCGCCGGCGGTCGGGATGACCGTCACGTCCGGCAGGCGGATCTCCACGACGCGGTACATCGGTTCGGCCGCGCCAGGCTGCTCCCAGACGTTGGTGAGCAGCGGCCGCTCCACCGAGAGGGGCCTGATGCGCTTCGGGCCGAGCTCGGGGCTCCAACTCTCGTCGAGGCGGGCCAGCAGGGCGTCGAGGCTCTCCTCGGTCTGGTCCTCGAACGCGAACGGGTAGAGGTACACGACGTCGGCGTCGTCGACCCAGACCCGCGGCAGCGTGGCGGCGTCCTCGAGCGCCGCGAGCCCGACACGATGCGCCCGCAGCTCGCTCTCGTACACGTCGCCGCGAACCGACTGGTGCCGCTCGGCCGCGCGCAGCTCGCGGATCGCCTTGCCGAGCTTCGCCGGGCCGGGGGCCTCGGCCTCAAGCATCGCGAGGACGGCGGCGGCCGTGTCGCGGACGGCGCTGTAATAGATCCGCTGGGTCGCGGCGTCCCCGCGCAGCAGCGCGACGAGCTGCGTGTTCCCGGCCGGACGGCGCCGGCCGTTCAGGACCCTCCCGGTCCCTTCGACGACAGCGGCGGCCTGCTGCTCCATGGCCACCGGGCACGAGCACATGAGGGCGTTCTCGACGCCCATCGCATGCTCCATGCAGTGCGTCTGCTCCACCACGAGGGCGAGGACCGGATCGTCGTGGCCATTGCGGCCGAGCACGCCGCGGAGCGCCTCGAGCACCTTCTCGATCGGGCCATGGTCCTCGGACTTCTCCCAGCGTTCGAGGCACTTGCCGTAGACGTAGGTGGCGAGGAGCCCCCGGGCCTCGGTGCTCCCATCCACCGCGCCGAACGAGTCCGCCAGCACGGGCTCGGGCTCGGCTTGACTGCCCGGCGTGAAGAGCTCGTCGAGCCGCTCGACGTCGAGGCCGCCGAAGCGCTCGACCGTGTCGTGGAGCAGGTCGAACCTGCGCTCGTGCCACTCGTGGTCGATGGCGTCCCACGGGACTGCCGCGTTCACACGCCGACCATCTCAGTCGAGTGCTGGCGCGTCAACCCGCCCCTGGGGGGTCAGCGCGGACCGCGAACGACCACGGTCACGCGGCCCGGCGTCGCGCCGCGCGCGGCGTCGTTCGAGCGGCCGACGGCGACGTTCAGACGCCCCGGCTTGCACAGCTTGCGAAACCGCGGTCCACCTGCTGCGACAGGGCTGGGAAAGGCAGGAAGCGCCGCGACCGACGCCAGGACGAGCAGGACGGCGACGAGGGCACGGAGAGCCATGCATCACCCTATGTGGCACTCCGGATTTGGCGCAAGTCCCCAATCCGGGGGCATGAACAGGTGCCGGGCTCGGGGCCGGCTTAGCGAAATCGCCGCGCGTGTCGCTGAGGGGCTCTGGGCCGCTCCGTCGCGCGAGCTCGGGTCCCGAATCTGCAAGTTCCAAAACAAATTGGAACCTTTTTGAAACCTTGAGTCCGATGCGTCCGGCCCCTAAAAAAGCACGAAGGGCCCGCTTTTGCAGGCCCTTCGTAAGTAGCGGGGGCGGGATTCGAACCCGCGACCTTCGGGTTATGAGCCCGACGAGCTACCTGGCTGCTCCACCCCGCGTCGCTTCGACCTAGGTTAGCGCCGCGCCACCCCCGGTTCAAGCACCCGCGCCGGGGTAGCCCCGTCCCCGAATGGCCGACACGTTCCTGCGCATCTACATGAACGACCAGCTCGCCGCGGGCCTCGTCTTTCGCGAGCTCGCCCGCCGCTCGCAGCGCAGCAACGCGGGCACAGAGCTCGGCGACGCGCTCGAGCGGGTCGCGAGCGCCATCGCCGAGGACATCGAGACCTTCGAGCGGATGATGGAGCGCCTCCACCTCCCACGCAACCGCGTCAAGTCCGTGCTGGCCTTGGGCGGCGAGCGCGCCGGCCGGCTCAAGCTCAACGGCCGCGTTCGCTCCTACTCGCCGCTCAGCCGCTTCGTCGAGCTCGACGCCCTGGCGATCGGGATCGACGGGAAGAAGCTGCTGTGGTCGAACCTGCGCGACCACGCGAACCTCGCGAAGCGCCTGCCCGACGTCGACTTCGACCACCTGATCGAGCGCGCCCAGTGGCAGCGCGACCAGCTCGAGCCGTTCCGCGCGAAGGCCGGCTCGGAGTCGCTTGGCGCCTAGCGCCGGGCCCGGCTAAGCGGCTAAGCGGCCTGCGCGCGCTCGACGGCCGCGAGCACGTCGTCGTTCGGCGGATTGTCGCCGGCGTTGTCCGCCAGGTGCGCCCAGGCGATCTTGCCGCCTTTCGCCACCACGAGCACGCCACCGAGCTGCGCGGGATGACCCTTGACCGCCCCCTGCATCACGCGGTCCCCGGTGGCCCGCTTGATCCCGGCCACCATGGACTTGACCCCGAACAGCTCGCTCATCGTCGCGACCTTCGCCCCGGCGACCTCGTAGGCCGCGCGATCGGGATCGACCAGGATCTCGAGTCCCTCGACGTTCTGCTCCTCGCGGAAGTGCTGCGCGTGCGCCGGCGTGCCCTGACCGATCAGCACGAGGCGCGCGCCAGCGGCGTCGAACTTCTCGCGGTCGCGGTGCAACTGCACCGCGTGTCCTCGGCAGTGAATTCAGCCGTAGTGGCGGAGGAAGACCAGCACAGCCGGCCCGTCCTCCCACAGGTCGCCGAGCCGGCGCACCTCGCCCGCGTGGTTCTCCAGCTCCATGTCCGCCAGCTCGCCCGCGTCGCCGGGTGCCCGCGCCGTCTGGCGCTCGCTGGATGTGCCGAACATGCCCACAGATGAAAGGCTACCGGCCATGCGCGTCGCCGTGGTCGACTTTGGCACGAACTCCACCCGGCTCCTCGTCGCCGACGTGGCCGGCGGCCGCCTGACCGAGCTCGACCGCCGCACCAACGTGACGCGCCTCGGGCAGGGCGTCGACGCCACCGGCCGGCTCGCCGACGAGGCGATCGAGCGCGTCCTTGCGACCGTGGCCGGCTACCGCACCGCCATCGACGACCTCGGCGCCGAGCGGATCGTCGCGGTCGCCACCAGCGCCGTCCGCGACAGCTCCAACGGCGACGAGTTCCGCGCCCGGCTGCGCGACGGCTTCGACATCGACGCCCGCACGATCTCCGGTGACCAGGAGGCGCGGCTCACCTTCCTCGGCGCCACGTCCGGACGCCCGGCCGGCGACGAGACGCTCGTGATCGACATCGGCGGCGGGAGCACCGAGCTGGTCGTCGGCCGCGCCGGCGCCGAGCCGGAGTTCCACGTCTCGACCCAGGCGGGCTCGGTCCGCCAGACCGAGCGCCACCTCCCGAGCGAGCCAGTGCCCGACTCCGAGCTGCGCGCGCTGCGCGACGAGGTGCGCGGGATCGTCGCGGACGCGGTGCCCGAGGACGTGCGGCGCGCGGTCGAGGCGGGCATCGCGGTCGCGGGCACCGCGACCTCGCTTGCCGCGATCGACCAGCGCCTCGACCCGTACGACCCCGACCGGGTGCACGGCTACTCGCTCACCCTCGCGGCGGCCGAGCGGATCCTCGCGACGCTCGCCGGGCTGCCGCTCGAGCGCCGCCGCGCGGTGCCCGGCCTCCATCCGGACCGCGCGCCCACGATCGTGGCGGGCGCGGCCATCCTCGTCGAGGCCATGCGCGCCTTCGCCCTGGACGCGGTGGAGGTCAGCGAGGCCGACATCCTGCACGGAGCCGCGCTGTCGGCCGCGGCGGAATAAATACGGGGCCGGTCGCAGTCGTTGCGACCGGCCCCGCTTGAAGCGGCCCCATCAGGACGGGCAGGGGTACGTGCCTTGAAGGGGCCTGAGCGGTCCGGACGGCGGGAGGCGCCGGTTTGATGCGGCTTCGCCCGAACCTATGTGCCGAGACTGCCCACCAGCACCTATTGGCACAAGTCGGCCCACCCCGACAGCGCCAGTATAAACCGTGTCCCCCTCCTGGGGCAAGCACGAATGAGCGTAAAAGCGCCTACGCCCTCAGGCCAGGTTCGCCTTGCGCGGGTAGGCCACCTCGGGATCGGTCAGCACGTTGACCAGAGCGGGCTTACCCGAGGCGAACGCGCGCTCGAGCGCGGGGCGCAGCTCCTCCGGTCGCTGGACCAGCTCCCCGTGCCCGCCGAGTTCTTCGACCACGCGGTCGTAGCGCAGCTCCGGCTGCAGGTGAGCCGCCACCGAGTACCCGTAGAGGAACTTCATCGGATGGTGCTCGAGCCCCCAGATCCCGTTGTTGCCCATCACGCCAACGACCGGCAGCCCGTGCCGTACCATCGTGTCGAACTCGAGCCCGGAGAAGCCGAACGCGCCGTCGCCGAGGAGCAGGCAGACCGGGCGGTCGGGACGGGCGACCTTCGCGGCGATCGCGTAGCCGGGGCCCGAGCCGAGGCAGCCGTAAGGGCCCGGGTCCATCCAGCAGCCCGGCTCGTAGGTCTCGATCATGCGGCCTGCGTACGAGACGAAGTCGCCGCCGTCGCCGATCACGATCGTCCCGCGGTCGAGCACCTGGTTCAGCTCCCCGTACACGCGCATTGGGTGAAGCGGTGCGCGCTCGTCGGTCAGCTCGGCCTGCTCGGCCGCGCGCTTCTCGTCCTCGACGCCCTGCAGCTGCGTGACCCACGCCGTCCGGTCCGGTCCGCCCGCGCCCGCGGACCGCAACGCGTCGAGCGTCGCGGCCACGCCGCCGTATAGCTCCGCGGCCACCGGGCGCGGCTGCGGGCGCGGCGCCGGCGACGAGCCCACGACCACGATCTGCGTCTCGTCCCCGAACGAGCCGCCGAACCCGAGCCGGAAGTCCATCGGGACACCGACCACCAGCGCCACGTCCGCGCCCTTGAGCGCCGCCCCCCGCGCGCGAGAGAAGAACAGCGGGTTGTCGGCGGGCACGCAGCCGCGCGCGAGCCCGTTCAGGAACACGGGCACCCCGAGCTCCTCGCAGAGACGCAGCAGCGCGTGCTCGCCGCGCGCCCAGTACAGCCCGGTGCCGGCCATCACGACCGGTCGCTCGGCACGGCGCAGCAGCTCGGCGGCGGCCTCGACGCCCTCGGCGGCCGGCGCGGCCAGCGGGTCGTGCAGCTCCACCGGCCCGGCACCGGAGATCGGGCCCTCCATGAAGACGTGGTCGAGCGGGAAGTCGAGGAAGGTCGGCCCGGTGGGCGGCTCGGTGGCCGCGCGCAGCGCCTCGTCGACCATGTCCGAGATCGCGGCCGTCGGCTCGGCGGTGCGCGCGAGCTTCGTGACCGGCGCGACGAACGGCACGTGGTCGATCTCCTGGAGCGACCCCATCCCCCACCGCATCGCCGGCGCCCGCCCGCCCAGCACCACGATCGGCGACGAGTTCATCTGCGCGGACGCGAGCGCGCTCATCCCGTTGGTCACGCCCGGGCCGGCCGTCAAAGCGGCGACCCCCGGCTCGCGCGTGGCCTTAGCCCACCCCTCCGCGGCGAACGCTGCGGACTGCTCGTGGCGCACGTCGACGAGGTCGATCCCCTCCTCGCGGCAGCCGTCGAAGATCGAGAAGAGGTGGCCGCCGGAGAGCGTGAAGAGCTTGCTGACCCCGGCCGCGCGCAGCCGCTTGGCCACCAGCCGGCCCCCGTGAAGAGCCGCCTGCTCCGACGCCGCCTGCGTCTCGACCGACATCGCGGCGCAGCCTACCGGCCCGCGCGCGCCGGCTGCGGCTCGCCGACCGGCGCAGGCCGCTCGGCGTCGACCCGCGGTGTGTAGAGGGCCACCGGGTCGGACTTGCCCTTGAACGGCAGCTCGCCGCGCTCCTCGACCTCGATCCGCGGGTCGCTCAGCAGGCAGCGCGTGGCCTCGGTGAGCAGCACGGTGTCACCGGTCTGGCGCGTGGCGCGCTCGACCCGCGCGGCGACGTTGACCGGATCGCCGATCACCGTGAACTCGAGCCTCCCGCCGCCGCCCACCGTGCCCGCCGACACCGGCCCGGAGTTGATCCCGACGCCGATCCGCAGCGCGTCCCCGTAGCGCTCGGACGTGGCGTGCGCGATCTCGCAGGCCGCGCGCACCGCGCGATCGGCGTGGTCGCGCATGCGCTCCGGCGCACCGAACACCCCGAGGATCCCGTCGCCGACGAACTTGTTCGCGTGCCCGCCGTGGTCGGTCAGGATCGGCACGGCCAGCCCGAAGAAGTCGTTCAGGTAGGAGACCGTCTCGCGCGCGCTCGCGCGCTCGGCAAACGCGGTGAAGTCCTGGATGTCGACGAACAGGACCGTCACCTCGACCTCGTCGCCCTCGAGCAGCTCGCCCTCCTCGAGCACGCGCTCGACCACGGCGGGGGCAACGTAGCTGCCGAACGCCGCACGCAGCCGCTCGCGCTCCTCGAGCCCACTCATCATCGCGTTGAAGCTGCGCGCGAGCTGGCCCATCTCGTCGCCCGAGACGACCGGCACCCGCGCCGACAGGTCACCCGAGCGCACCCGCTCCGTGGCGTCGAGGAGGGCGCCGATCGGGACCGTAATCGAGCGCGTCAGGAGCACGGTCAGCTCGAACGAGACGGTGAACGCGACCAGCACCGCGACGAGCACGTCCACGCCGAGCTCGTTGAGGTGCGCCTGGCCGTCGCTCGAGAGGCCACTCACGATCACCCCCGTGATCACGTTGATCAGCGGCAGCGCCCCCAGCAGCTTCCAGCGCAGCGGCACCCCGAGTCCCTCGGTGGCGAAGCCGGGCGGCAGGTGCTCGCAGATCTCCTCGAGCACCGGCCGCAGCGCGAGCTCCGACGCGAAGAAGTGCAGGATCGCCGTGTAGGCGACCGCGACCATCGTGCCCGCGCCGCACACGAGCACCGAGTACGGCGGCAGCCCCAGCTCGAGCGTGATGTACACGGAGACCGGCGCGACAACGAACACGACCGGTCGCCACGCCTCGCTCATCACCACCTCGCGGGGCGCCGACACCGCCGCCCGCCACGCCGCGTTCGCGCCGTGCTCCCCGCGCGTGCCGCTCATCCACGCCTGGAGCGGCGCCAGGTCGCGCCGCAGCTTCACCGTGCCCGAGACCAGTCCGACCACGACGCAGGTCCCCGACACGAGCACGATCCGCCGGAGCTCGCCGCCCGTCATCTCCTGGTAGAGCGAGAAGATCCCGACGGTGCCGAGCGTCACCATCAGAGCGGAGACGAACTCGAAGGCTATGTAGGCGTACAGGTACCGGGAGCCCAGCCGCCGGTACGCCCAGCGGGCGAACAGGACGAGCATCGGCCCCCGATTGTGCCGTACCGGCTGGCTACGGGGTCCGCGTGGTGCCTTCGAGCCCGAACGGCGCCTTCACGAGCGGGGCCTTGCCGCGCTCGAGCCGCGGGAAGTAGTTGCCGTCCCACAGGAACGGCGGCTGGACGAAGCACGGCGGCACTTCCACGCCGCCCTCGTCGACGGGATCCCTGCGCCCGACCGACCCACCGGTACGCCCGTCGCCGTCCGGATGGTCCGGCCTGCAGTCGAAGCTCTCGGGGATGCCGAACCGGACGCCGCGGCGGTAGTTGTTCGGCGCGATGTAGGCGTTGCCGCGGTCGGACTGGGGCCGCACCTGCTGGAGCGACAGGCTCTTGCCGTTGATCGCGCCGGCGAAGCCGAGCAGGTAGCGCGGCACCCCGGGGTTGGCGCCCGGCGCGAGCTGGTACTTGAGCGCGGCGGTGCCGTTCACGAAGAAGTGGGCGAGCGGGTCCTGCTCGAAGTTCGCGAACGAGATGATCGGGTTGAGCTCCGGCAGGAACCCGTGCAGCGCCTCGAACAGAGGGCTCGCGCCGCGCAGGAAGCGCTCGGCCTGGGGCAGGTTCTTCGGCGCCGCGTCGATGTTCGGCTCGAGGCGGCGGAACAGGCGCTCGAGGTCCGGCCCGAGGAAGCTGAGGTCGCGCACGGTCGGGCCGAGGTCGTCGGCGACCGGCTTGAGGTCGCGCACGAGCGGGCTGGTGTTGCGCGCGAAGGTCTGGAGCCGCGCGAGCGTGAGCCGCGACTCGGACAGGAACGTCGGGAAGATCTCGAAGACCCGAGCGAGGTTGTCCTGCTGGGCGGACGTGACCGCGAACGTGCTCTCGGAGTTCTTGATGAGCTGGCGGAGCTGGCCGTTGCGCTCGGTCAGCGCGTTGAACACCACGCCGGTGTTCCTCACGAGCCGCTGGGTCGCGCCGCGCTGGTCGTCCAGCACCTTGAGCACGCCCGCGCCGTCCTGGGCGAAGCCCGCGAGGTTGGCGAGCGCGAAGTTGAGGTCCTGGCTGCGACCCTCGATCTGCCGCGCCCCGGAACGGATCCAGTCGCGGAACGAGTCGCGCGTCTCCGGGCTGAAGATGCGGAGGATCTCGTCGAGCTCGACGGTCGGCTCGACCTGCCCGATCTTCAGCTGGCCGCCGTCCGCCAGCTTCGGTGCGCCGCTCCTGCCCGGCGTCAGCTCCACATAGGTCTCGCCGAGCAGCGTCTTCTGCCGCAGGATCGCGCGCGTGTCGTTCGGGATCGGCGCGTACTTCTGCTCGATGTTCAGCGTGACCTTCGTGCGGCTGCCGCCCTTGTCGAGCTCCTTCTTCTGGACCTTGCCGACCGACACGCCCGCGATCCGGACGTCCGCCTGCTCGGCCAGGGTCGTGGCCTCGGGGAAGGCGACCTTCAGCTCGTACGGCTTCGGCTTCAGCGGGATCGGCCCGCCAAACGAGAGCCACAGGAAGAGCAGCAGGCCGAAGCACGTCAGCGAGAAGACGGCCATCGCGGCCATCCGGCCGGCGCTGGGGGTTTCCTTGGGCATTAGGGGTTCGTCCCCCCTCCGCCGCAGATCCCGGTCGGCGCGAGCAGCTCGTTGAAGCCGAGCAGCAGTCCGGCGGCCGGCGTGCGCGCGACCTCCTCGCGAACCAGGTCGCAGGTGGTGCCGAAGTACGCCCGGCGGAACGGGCCCTGAGCGTCAGCGGTCGAGAAGAGGCTGACGGTGTTCTGAGACACCCAGCCGATCCAGAACAGGTAGCCCTCGTCGCGAGCGCGGGCGGCGCTCTGGCTCTGCGGCAGCGCCTCGCGGCCCTTCGGGTTGAAGGAGGCCATGTTGAAGAAGCGGTTCAGCTCGAACAGCGCGTCTGAGAGGTCCGGCGCGGCGATCCGCAGGTTGCGGGCCGCCGGGCGCAGCGTGTTCACGTACGGGCGCGCGACCTGCACGAACGGCCGGATCTCCTTGCGCACGATCGGCTCGGCCTCGCGCACGAACGGGAGCACCGCGCGGTTCGCGGTCGCGAGCTGGCGGAACGGCTGGCGCAGCGACTGAAGCGTGGGCTGGAGCACGCCGGCGTAGGTGTTGACCTTCGACAGCGTGCGCTCGGTCTGGCGCAGCGTCCCCGGCAGCAGGCTCACCGCGGCGGCGAGGTTGTCGTTCTCCTGCGCGAACGCCGACAGCGTCGCGTTCGAGGCGGTCACGAGCCGGCGCACGTCGTTGTCGCGATCGGCCAGCGTGTTGGTGAGGTCGCCGTAGTTGTGGATGAGGCTCTTGAGCTCCCGCTTGCGCCCGGCGATCGCCTCGGTCACGCGCCGCAGGTCGCGCTGCGTCGGCGCAAGCGCCTTGAAGGTCGCGTTGAGGTCCTTGCCGCGGCCCGCGAGGCCCTTGCCGAGGCCCGTGATCAGGAGCTGGAGGTACGAGCGGGTATCGGAGTCGAGCGCCGCGAGCACCTCGTCGATGTCCACGTCCGGCTCGCTGTTCTGCACCGGGAGGACGTCCTTCTCCTTCAGCTCCTCGCCGTCGGTGCCCGGGTCGAGCTCGATGAACATGTCCTTCAGACCCGTGCGTGGGCGGAGCTGCGCGGTCGCGTCGGAGAGCACCTTCAGCTCGCCGTTCTCGATCTTCTTGCGCTCGAGGTTCATGCTCACGACGGCGACGCCGTTCTTGACCTCGACCTTGCCGATCTTGCCCACCTGGACGCCGGCGACGCGCACGCTCTGGCCCTGGCCCGGGATCACGGCCTGGGCGTCCGAGAACTCGACCTTGATCTCGTACGGGCTCGACTCGATCACGGGGAAGTAGGGCCGCGCCTCCTGCTGGGAGATGATGTAGGCGGCCACCGCGAGCGAGATCAGGATCAGGATCCCGACCGCGACGAAGTCGCGCAGGTGCTTGCGGATGATGCGCACGCTCATCGCACCGACTCCTGCTGCTCGGAGGCCAGTGCGCGCGCCTTCGCCTTCGCGTCGCCGCGCTTGTAGATCTTGCCCTTCGGCGTGGTCGCCAGGCCGGCGCGGCGCAGCTCACGCGGGTAGGTCTTCGTGGAGAAGGCGAGCGGGTCGGGTGTCGCCTGGCCGGCCGCCTGGCGGCGCATCGACTCCTGGATCCACTGGAGCTGGAGCTGCTGCGCCTTCGGCGCCGCGGCGGTGCGCTTCGGCAGCGGCGGCACCAGGCTCGGCGGGATCACGCCGCCCGGGAGCAGCTCGCCCTGCGGGGAGAAGGCCGCGTCCGGTGTGCCGCCGGCCGCGGCCATGTCCGGGCTTTCCTGGGTCTCACACGGGACGTCGGGCCGGAAGCCGGGACGCTTGTCCGGGCGGGCGGGCCGCACGCCCTCCGGCGGGCTCGACACCGCGGCGAATGCCTGCTCGCCACCCTCGTTGTAGACGAGCAGGTTGGCCGGCCCGCTCGAGAACTGGATGTGGAAGAAGGGCGTGTTCGCGTCGGTGATGCGGCTCTCGCCGGAGAGCCCGACGAAGCTGCGCGGGCCCTGCTTGTAGAAGGGCTGGTTGCTCGAGTCGGGGAACTTGTCCTCGAGCTCCGGCGCGGGGATCGGGGTGCGCGCGAACGGCACGAGGACGTTGCTGGTGCAAGCGCTGAGCGCGCGCTGGTTGTCGAGCAGCGGGATCGTGGCCCGGTCCACGCGCGCGAGGTCGGGGATGGCGCGGCGAAGGTCGGACGCCAGCCCGCGCAGCTCCTCGCGGCGCACGAGCAGGCGCGCCTGGCGGATGAACGGCATCGACGCGCGGATCGTCGGGCCGGAGGTCTGCACGCCCGGCAGCGCCTCGCGGGCGAACACGCGCAGCGTCGGCAGCGCGTTGTTGAGCGACACGAGCGCCGGCTGGCCGACGCGCAGCGTGTCGCGCAGCGCCGGGACCGCCGCGCGCAGCGCCTCGTCGTTGCGGCCGAGCGCCTCCGCCGTCAGGTTCAGGTTGGTCACGAGATCCTTCAGCGCCTCCGGGTCCGACCCGAGCTGGCTGAGCAGCCGCTGCTGGCCGCGCAGCAGCCGCGAGAGGTCGTGGGGGCGCTGGCCGAGCGACGCCTCGTTGGCGATCGCGACGTTCCGCAGCGCCTCCGGCGAATCGGAGAGCGCGCGGTTGTATGCCTGAGCACCGCCGTTGCCGAGCCCCTCGCGGGCGTATTCCTTGAAGAACGTCTGGAGGTCGCTGCGGGTATCGCGCTGCAGGGCGGTCAGGACCTCGCCGAACTGCACCGGCGTGGCGGTCTGCTGCACCGGGACGCTGCCCTCTTCGTTCAGCAGCGGCGCACTCGGCGTGCCCGGCTGGAGGTCGACGAAGAAGTTGCCCTCGAGGAAGATGCGCGGGCGGATCTTGAGCTGCGCGTCCTTGTGCAGCGGCAGGCCCTTCTTCTGGATCTCCATCGTGACGCGCGCGGCGCCGGTCCCGCCTGGCAGCGGCTCGACCTTGGTGACCTTCCCGACGTCCACGCCCGCGATGCGCACGGGCGACTTCGGCTGGAGGTTGTTCGCGCTCTGGAACGTCG
>DASVPL010000006.1:0-2263 GCA_036382905.1 Thermoleophilaceae bacterium
GACGCCGAGGCGGGCGAGCTGCTGCGCGATCTCGAGCTTCTCGGCGCGGTTCAGCGAGATCCCGGGCGACTGCTCGCCATCGCGCAGGGTCGTGTCGAAGATCCGTACCCGGTCCTCTTCCCTGCGCGCTGTCGTCGTGTCCGTCATGTCGTTCCTTTCAGTGCTCCGCTTCCGTCTCCTCTGGCTGGTCTTGCGGCTACGCGGCCGCCACGCGCTATTCCCCCCGAGGGGGGAGGAGGAGAAGTCGAAGCGAGAGCTGGAACGTCATCTGCGGGTCCACTCTACAGGCTCACGGTGCGGCCCTCGACGAACCCGTTGCTCGCGACGAGCGCGTCGACGACGGCCTGGGGCACCGGCGAGTGCGCGGTGACGACCATCACGGCCTCGCCCGACCCGGGCTCGGCGTCCGGGCGCAGCCCGACCGCCGCGGAGATCACGTTGACGCCGGCCTTGCCGAGCGCCGTGCCCACCCGCCCGAGCATGCCGGGCTGGTCGACGTAGCGGAAGACCGCGAGGTGCGGCTCGAGCTGGACGTTGAAGCGCGAGCCCCACGCCTCGAGCAGGTGCGGCCGGTAGCGGCGGCCGAGGGTGGTGCCCACCACGCGCGCGGACGCGTCGCCGCTGGTGACGGTCACGCGGACGAGGTCGCTGAAGTCGCGCGCGCTCGGGCGGTTGGTCTCGGCCACGGCGATCCCGCGCTCCTCCGCGATCGCGGGCGCGTTCACGTCGTTCACGTGCTCCTCGACGTGCCCGCGCAGGATGCCCTTGAGCACCTGGACGGTGAGCAGGCGGGTGTCGCGCTCGGCGATCCGGCCCAGGTACTCGACCTCCACGGCGTCGATCGACGCGCCGGCGGCCAGCGCCGCGCCGATGCGCCCGAGCTCGTCCGCGAGCGTCACGAACGGCCCGAGCTCCTCCAGGTCCTCGGCGCGCACCGCGGGCATGTTCACCGCGCTCGTGACGACCCCGCCGGCGAGCGCCGCCACCACCTGCTCGGCGGCCTGATAGCCGGCGCGGTCGGTGGCCTCGGCGGTGGACGCGCCCAGGTGCGGCGTGACGATCACGTTCGGGTAGCCGAAGAGCGGGTGGTCGGTGACCGGCTCCTCGCGGAAGACGTCCAGCGCGGCCCCGGCGACCTTGCCCGAGTCGATCGCCGCCCGCAGGTCGTCGTCGACCACGAGCGGCCCGCGCGCGACGTTGAGCACCCGGACGCCGTCCTTCATCTTCGCGAACGCGCTGGCGTCGAGCCAGTTCTCCGTGTCGGGGGTCTTGGGCAGGTGGATCGTGATGAAGTCCGCGGCGGCGTAGAGCTCGTCGGACGTCGCGGCGCGCTCCGCGCCCAGCTCCCGGAAGCGCTCCTCCCCCACGAACAGGTCGAAGGCGACCACCCGCATGCCGAAGCCGCGCGCGCGCTGGGCCACGAGCTGCCCGATGCGCCCGAAGCCCACGATCCCGAGCGTCTTCTCGTACAGCTCGACGCCGCTGAAGCTCGACCGCTCCCACTTGCCCGCCTTGAGCGACGCGTGCGCCTGCGGCACGTTGCGCGCGAGCGCGAGCAGCAGCGCCATCGTGTGCTCGGCCGCGGTGATGACGTTCGACTGCGGGGCGTTGGCGACGACGATGCCGCGCTTGGTGGCCGCTTCGACGTCGACGTTGTCGACGCCCACCCCGGCGCGCCCGACCGCGCGCAGCCGCGTGGCGCGCGCGAGCAGGTCGGCGTCCAGCTTGGTGGCGGACCGGATCAGGATCCCGTCGAACTCGCCGATCCTGCGCTCGAGCTCGTCGCCGTCCCAGTCGACCCCCAGCTCCACGTCGAAGCCCGACTCCCGCAGGAGCTCTACGCCGGAGTCCCCGATCTTCTCCTTGACGAGGACGCGCGCGCGGTCGTTCACGCGGACGCGGCGGCCGGCACGCCGGCCTCCAGGAAGACCGCCTGGGCGGCGCCGACGCCGCTGCCGAGCTCGACGTCGTGTCCCAGCTCGCGGAGCGCCATCTCGAACGCCGAGAAGGTGGTGAGGATGTCGAACGCGCCGAAGTAGCCGCAGTGGGCGATCCGCGCGATCTGGCCCTTGAGCTTGCCCTGGCCGCCGGCGATCGTGACGCCGAAGCGGTCGCGCATCAGCTTGGGCACCTTCGCGCCGTCGATCCCGTCCGGCAGCTTGATCGCGCGATCGGGCGTCGTCGACTGGAAGCGCGGATCGTTGACCGACTCGTAGATGTAGTCGCCGAGGAACATGACGAAGTCGAGGTCGGCGTTCTCCTC
>DASVPL010000007.1:0-4409 GCA_036382905.1 Thermoleophilaceae bacterium
CCTCGGCGAGGCGCTCGCCGTCGTCGTCGATCACGGGCCCGGCGAGGGTCACCTGGAGCTCGGGCAGCCGCCGCGCGGCGAGCGCCACCGCCTCGAGCGCCAGCCGCGGGCGCTTCCAGCCCACGATGGCGCCGAGCACCAGCGCGCGCGGCGGGCCGGGGGGGGGCGGGCCGATGCCGGCGTACGCGTCGAGGTCGACCCCCGGCGGGACGATCACCGTGCGGTCGTCGAGGCGTCCGCTCGGGTCGAGGTCGCGCGCGACCGTGGCCGACAGCGCCACGACCAGGTCGGACCGGCTGGCCATCGTGCGCCCGGCGCGCGCGATGAGCGGGCCCTGGAGCAGGTCGTTGTGCTGGAAGACGAGCGCCGAGGGCGGGTCGCTGCGGTGGACGGCGGCCGCGCAGGCCATCGCCGCGCGCGTTCCCCAGCCCACGGTGACCGCGGGCCGCAGCGCCGCCACCAGCTCGCCGACCTCGCGCGCCTGGCCGGCGAGCCGCAGCGGCTTCTCGAGCCGGTCGCGCATGCTCGCGCGCAGCTGGAGGCGCCGGCGGCGCAGGGGGAAGACGTGCACCCCAGCGTCACGGAGCCGCTCGGCGAGCGGCCCCTCCGGACAGGCAACCGCGACCGTTCCGCCCTCGAGCCGCGGCGCCATGTCGAGCAGGATCCGCTCGGAGCCGCCCATGAGGCCGGAGTAGCTGACGAAGAGGGTCAGCCCGCGCGTGCGGCGCGTGCGTGGCCGCTCGGAAGCGGCTGCCGGCGCCTGGACCGCGGCTGCCTCGACCGGCACGGCGCCCGGCGGGGCTAGAGGCTCGGCCGGCCGGCTACCCGGCGCAGCCCGAGGCCGCCGCTCAGGAGCATGGCGCCGGCGAGCGCCAGCATCCAGGTGTCCGAGCCGGTGGCGGGAAGCTGGTCGCGCGCGGGCGTGGCCGCCGCGGTGGTGTCCGAGCCGGACTGCGACTGGACGTTCTGCTGCGTGCCTGAGGATGGCGCGTTGCCGTTTCCGCCGCCGCCTCCGCTGTTGCCGCCGCCTCCGCCACCGCCGGGCTCGCCGGCGAGCGGATCCTGGTACTGGTTGCTGCCCGCGTCCTGCGCGAGGCCTGCGGCCGGGAAGGCCGCGACCAGCGCCGCAGCGGCGAGCGTCACGAGGAGGACTCGTAGCACGGCGCGTATTGGTAGCAGACCGGCGGGACGGCGACCGCCGGGAGTACGCGCCAGAACACCGCTGGGCCTTAACACTGGGACCGTGGCGTAGCGGCCGGTTCGGGGCTTAGACTGGCGCTGCATGCCTACCCCTAACACGCCCGACGTCGCCCGGGTTGCGCTGGTCCACGACTTTCTCCTGGATCTGCGCGGGGCCGAGCGCGTGTTCCTCGAGATGTGCGAGCTGTGGCCGGACGCGCCGATCTACACGGCGGTCTACGACGAGGGCGGCACCGAGGGCCGTTTCGCGCACCGCGACGTGCGCGCGACCTTCCTCCAGAAGCTGCGCCCGAGCGCCGGCAACTTCCGGGCCCTGCTGCCGCTCTACCCGACCGCCATCGAGTCGGTCGACCTCTCCGACTTCGACCTGGTCGTCTCGAGCTCGAGCGCGTGGGCGCACGCCGTGATCTGCGACGAGCACACGGTCCACGTGGACTACTGCCACAACCCGTTCCGCTACGCCTGGAACGACCGCGACCGCACCCTGGCCGCGCGCCGCGACCCGGTCAGCCGCGCGGTGCTGCGCTCGCTGTTCCACCGCTGGCGCCAGTGGGACTGGATCGCCGCCCAGCGCGTGGACGGCTACGTGGCCAACTCGAACACCACGCGGCGGCGCATCCGCTCGTACTTCAACCGCGAGTCGCGCGTGGTGTACCCGCCGGTCGACACGGCGCGCTTCCGCCCCGGCCCGGTCGCCGACCACTACCTGGTGCTCTCCGAGCTGATGCCGCACAAGCGCATCGACATCGCGGTCGAGGCGTTCAACCGGCTGAAGCTGCCGCTGGTCGTGGCGGGCGACGGACCGGACTACCGCCGCCTGCGCGCGCTCGCCGGGCCCACCATCAAGTTCGCCGGCCGCGTGAGCGACGCCGAGGTGGCGCGCCTGCTCGAGAGCTGCCGGGGCCTGGTCGTCACCGCCGTCGAGGAGTTCGGGATCGCCGCCGTCGAGGCGCAGGCAGCCGGCCGGCCGGTCTTCTCGGTGAAGGGCGGCGGGGCGCTCGAGACCGTCGTCGAGGGCGTGACCGGCAGCTTCTGGGACGGCGGCCCGGACGCGCTCGCCGAGGCGATCGTGGCGTTCGACGCCGCGACCGTCGACCCGCAGGAGTGCGTGCGCAGCGCGCAGCGCTTCGACAGCACGGTCTTCCGCCGCGCGCTCCCGCAGGAGGTCGAGCGGGTGCTGCGCGAGAGCGGCGAGCGCCCGTCGGCGCCGCACCGCCCGGAGCGCGTGCCGGTGCGGCCCGGGCTGCGGCTCTCGCGCCGTGGCCGCGTGCGGCCGTTCGTCTGAGCCTCTAGGCGCTCGCCGGCCAGCGTCCGCGCACGGCGTGGAGCAGGGCCCCCACGTACGCGGCCGCCGCCACCAGCGTCGCCGCCACGAAGCCCCACTCGAGCGCCACGAGGACCGCCAGCGCGCTCGCGACCACCGACGCGATCCCGTTGATCGCCCACGCCCAGGTGACCGCGCCTGGGTGCAGGGCGTCGATCCGCTGCAGCCCGAGCGGCATCGCCATCCCGAGCAGCACGCCGAACGGCGCGAGCAGCACCAGCGCCGCCGCCACCCGGAGCGCGAACGGCAGCTCGATCAGGGCGCGCAGCAGCGGTTGGAGGCCGAAGGCCGCCGCCACCATCAGCGCGATGGCGACGCCGAGCGTCAGCACGAGCCGGCGGCGCGGCTCGCCCGGGCGGGTGGACAGGTGGGCGCCGAGCCCCGTGAACAGGAGCAGCGAGAACAGCACGACCGAAAGCGCGTACGTGGGGAAGCCGAGGAACAGCACGAAGCGCTGGATCAGCACGATCTCGAGCACCAGGTAGCCGACGCCGATCGCCGCGAAGAACATCAGCGCTCCCGCGGGCGGCCGTCCCTCGCGCCGGACCAGCCACAGCGGCAGCACGAACGCCAGCGCCGCGAGCGCCAGCAGCACGCTCAGCGTGACCACGAGCACCAGCACGGGGTCGGGCACCCTCAGGCTCCCGCGGGTGTCGCTGTTGCCGAGGTCCTGGAGGCGGCGGATGTTGAAGAAGAACGGGCGGTTGTCGGTCGGCGGGCAGAGGTCGTACCTGGTCTTCGCGCAGAACGCCGCCGGCGACGGTGCGCGGGCGAGGTCCGCCCACTCCTCGATGTACGGGCCGCCGGGGGCGTAGGCGATGCCCTCGGAGCGCTCGGCGGCCACGGCGCGTATCCGCGCGAGCTCCTCCGCCGTGAACGCGGTCTTCTTCGCGAGCGTGGTCGCGTACTCGAACGTGTTGAACGGGTTCGTGTAGGTCCCGAGGAGCACGACCACGTTCCGCTTCGGGTCGCGCACCCCGGAGCGCCGCAGCCCCTCCATGGCGAGCGCGGTGGCGCGCGCTCCCTCGTTGCCGTTCTCCCGGTGCGGCCGCGAGACGTTCAGGATCCCGCCGGGGTTCAGGTGCTCGAAGTACTCCTCGAACGCCTCCACGGTGTAGAGGTTGTTCTCGGTGAGCGCGAACGCCTGCGCCGAGTTGGCGCTGTAGGTGTCGGTGAAGCCGAGGTGGATCTGGTCGTAGTGGGTGTCGCGCTCGGCGAGTGTCGAGCGGCCGTCCCCGATCTCCGTGCTCACCCCAGGCAGCGAGTACGGCGCGCCGGAGAAGTCGCGCATGTCCTCGTCCACCACCTCGCGGATGCGGCGGTTCAGCTCGATCACGTCCACGCGCTGCCTGTGGGCGAGAGCGGTGAGGATGTCGCGCCCGCCTCCGCCGCCGATGATCAGCGCGTGGCCGGGGCCGGTCGCCTCGTAGCCGACGCTCTGCGGGCCCTCCTGCGTGCGGCGCCAGTCGGGCAGCGGCGTGCCGCGCCGGTAGGGGACGATCTCGCCGATCACCCGGTCGTAGGCGACGAGGCCGTTGGGCGAGCCGTTCAGGCGCCCGTACGAGGTGACCCGGCTGATCGGCGTCCACTTCTCGACCAGCGGCTTCGGCCCCTCGGGCTTCAGGTAGTACGCCTCGGTGCCGCCGGCCAGGGCGGTGGCGAAGACCACCACCCCGAGCGCAGCCGCGGCCACGAGCCGGTCGGTGCCGGAGCCGGCGAACAGCAGCGCGGCGGCGGCGCCGAGCGCGCCGAGCGCCACGAGCAGCGTGGGCGCGTCGAAGACCCACAGCAGCGGCACCGCGGCACCCGCGCCGAGCGCCGCGCCGCCGAGGTCGAACGCGTAGACGCGCCCGATCCACGGCGTGTACGAGCGGATCGCGACCGC
>DASVPL010000008.1:0-14489 GCA_036382905.1 Thermoleophilaceae bacterium
AGGTCCTCTGTCTCGAGAACACCCACAACGGCGGCGGCGGTCGCGTCTGGCCGCTCGACCACCTTCGCGCCGTCGTCGCAGAAGCGCGGCGCGGCGGGCTCAACGTCCACCTCGACGGCGCGCGCCTGATGAACGCCGTGATGGCCTCCGGCGTGCCGCCCTCCGACTGGGCGTCGGGATTCGACACGGCCTGGCTGGACTTCACCAAGGGGCTGGGCGCGCCGGTCGGCGCCTGCATGGTGGGCTCGCGGGCGCTGATCGACGAGGCGTGGCGACTCAAGCAGATGATGGGCGGCGCGCTGCGCCAGGCGGGGATCGTGGCGGCGGCCGGGCTGTACGCGCTCGACCACAACGTGGAGCGGCTCGCCGAGGACCACTCGAATGCGCGGGCGCTGGCGGAGGGCCTGGCGGAGCTTCCGGGGGCGTCTTTGGACGTCTCGAAGGTCGAGACGAACATCGTGATCTTCGAGGTGGACGACGCGGTCAGGCGCGTGGGAGAGCTGGCCGAGGCGGGCGTGGAGGTCACGCCGGTGGGGCCGGAGCGCATCCGCGCGGTCACGCACCTGGACGTGGACCGCGACGCGATCGAGCGGGCGCTGGAGGCTTTCCGACGCGTGCTGGGGTAGTCGCGCTCGCCGTCTTGGCCCTCGCGACGGCTTCGGCTTTCGCGGTCGGCTGCTCCGAGGAGGAGGGCGAGCGGTCTCCGCCCGCCTCCACTCCCCCGCGGCCGTCCCCGGCCCCGTCCGCGGCTCCGGAGCGGGGCCGGGGGCTCGACAGAAGCAATGAGGAGGAGGTCGTGGCGCTCGTGCGCGACGCGGTCTCCGCGCGGCCGGTTCGGTGCCGCATCGAGCGGCTCGAGCCGGGTGCGCCGGGGATCTATGCGTGCACCGCCGGCCGCAACGCGGACCCGGGCGCAGGTTCGGGCCCAGGCCCGGGTCCGGACCCGGGCCCCCGGCGGCTTCGCGTCGAGTGGCAGCACTACGGCACGGGCGCCTACACGATCCGCGCGCTGCCGGGGGGCCGCGTGGTCGCGCGCGGGACGCTGTCGATCAGCCAGTAGCGTGGAGGGCCGCATGGCCGGAGTAGTCGAGTCGATCCACATCGCGGCGAAGAAGCGGCAGATGCCGCAGTCGGTCGAGCGCGCGGTCGCCGTGGCCGGGCGCGGGCTCGAGGGCGACCGCTACTACGAGGGCAAGGGCAGCTTCAGCCACTGGCGCGGCGAGCGCGACCTGACGCTGATCGAGGCCGAGGCGCTCGAGGAGGCCTCGATCGATCTGGAGCCGGGCGCGGCGCGGCGCAACGTGGTGGTGCGCGGGCTCGACCTCGCGGCGCTGGTCGGCAAGCGCTTCCGGGTGGGAGCGGTCGAGTGCGAGGCGCTGGAGCTCAACCCGCCCTGCAAGCACCTCGAGAAACTGACCGAGCCGGGCGTGATGCGCGCCCTGGCCGACCGCGGCGGAATCCGAGCGGCGATCCGGGAGGGCGGCGAGATCGCGGTGGGCGACCCGGTGGAGCCGGTCGGCTAGAGCCGGCGGCGGCTCGGGGAGCCCGGCCGGCTCGGGGAGCCCAGCCGGCTCGGAGAGCCCAGTCGGCACGGCGAGCCCGGCCGGCTCGGGAGCCCCCGCCGCCCGGCAGCCCGCGGGGATCGCCGTGTTACAGAACGCGCATCCCGTAACACGGTGTCCGTGGGTTTCTTCGGCATTCCTGACTTATGGGTCTATAAGGCCCGCAGGGCAGGAATGCCGTCCGAAACAGGCGACCGGAGGGTTACAGGAGTGTTACGGCCGGCTGTGGCGCCGAGCGGGACGGCCGGCTGTGGCGCCGAGCGGGACGGCCGGCTGCGGCGCCGAGTGGGCCAGCCGGCTAGGCGCCCATCGGGCCGGCCGACTCGACCACGTAGCGCGTGATCGTGGGCATCCCGTCGACGAAGGTCGGGATCGCCTGGGCGAACTCGGCCAGGTGCGGGGTAGCGAAGTGGGCGTCGAGGGCGGCCTGGTCGTCCCAGACCTCGAACACGAGCAGTTCGTTCTCGTCGTCGAACGCGAACCAGAAGTTGTACTCCTGGCAGCCCGGCTCGGCACGCGATGCCTCGCGCATGTTGCGCGCGGCTTCCATGGCCTTCTCCCGCGCCTCGGGCTTCACTCGTGCGCGGGCGCTGACGACGATCACGGCGCGATCCTAACCCGCGACGGCGAAGACCGCGCGGGCGCGCACGACCTCGCGACCGTCCACGCGCAGCGAGCAGTCGGCGAAGGCCAGGGTCGAGCCGGCCTTCTCGACCTCGGTGTGGGCCTCCACGAAGTCGCCGAGCTCGACCGGGGCGAGGTAGTCGGTGGTGAGGCTGGCGGTCACCCCGGCGGCGTCGGCGGCGGCCACGGCGCGACCGAGCGAGAAGTCCACGAGGGAGGCGAGCAGGCCGCCGTGCGCCTTGCCGCCGGAGTTCTGGTGGCGTTCCTCAACATCGAGGCCGAACACCATGTCCTCCCCCTCCCCGCGCACGAGCACCGGACCGATCAGGTCGAGGAACGAGCCGCCATCCTCGAACGGGACGAACCCCTCGGGGGCGGGCACTAGGCCGCCGCCCCGATCAGACGGCCTTGAGGACCTTGCCGGACTTCAGGCAGCGCGTGCAGACGTACTCGCGGCGGGGCGAGCCCTTGACCTCGATGCGCACCTTCTGGAGGTTCGGGTCGAACCGGCGCTTGGTGGCGACCATCGAGTGGCTGCGGCTGTGCCCGAAAGACGGGCCCTTTCCGCACGAGTAACAGACCTTCGGCACGGCCGGTGAGGATAGCGGCGGGCGGAAAGCCCGCGGGGGCGGCGCGGCGCGAAGCCGCCGCGGGCGCGGCGCTAGAAGTCCCCGCCTCCGAAGTCGCCGAAGCCTCCGCCTCCGAAGTCGCCTCCGCCGAAGCCCCCTCCGAAGTCGCCGAAGTCTCCGCCGCCGCCCATGTCGCCGCCGCCGTAATCGGCGCCGTAGGCGTCGCCGCCCCAGCCGCCCATGGATCCGCCGAGCATCGTGCCGAACAGCAGGCCCGGGAAGAAGCCGAAGCCGCCGAATCCGCCGTAGTACCCGCCCGCCCAGCCGGCGTACGCGGGCGAGGCCTCCCAGTACGGGCGCCGCTGGCCTCCGACCATGACCTCGCGGAAGGCCGGGTCGCGGCCCTCCTCCAGAGTCACCGCGTCGGCGGCGCAGGCGGGCACGGGCCGCGGGGCGCCGCCGGGCGGCGCCCACTCCACGTCGCGCACCGAAGGACCGTGACGCGGGTCGAAGAAGCACGGCGGACGCCGCTCGGGCGGCTGGCGGCCCTCGAGCCGCGCCTTCGTCGCGACGATCGCGTAGCGACCCTCCTCGACCGCCTCTGTGACCACGCCGAAGTCCTCCGGACGCCGGGCGCGGTCGAGCGCCTGCCCGGCCCGCTCGTACGCCGCCAGCGCGCGGCTGTAGTCGTCGCGGGCGGCGGGGTCGATCCCGGGCATCTCGATGTCGAGGTCGAGCGCGCGGATGTCGTCGCCGAGCGCGACCACGTCGCGGCGCGCCTCGGCCGAGACGTCCTCGAGCTCCGCGGCGAGCGCGGCGCGCTCCTCGCGGCGGCGCCTCGCCCCGCGGAACCCGAACAGCGCCAGCGGTATCGCGACCAGGCCAAGGAGGAGCAGGCCGCCCCCACCACCGCCACCGCCACCGGACGGCTCGGCTCGGCCGCCGTGCGCACGCGCCTCACCCACGCTCCGGACGAAGCCGCGCAGGATCGCGGCGAGCCCCTCGGCGCGGTGGTCGGCGATCGCCTCCGCCGCGAGGCGGCCCGCCTCGCCGGGGGCCAGCAGCCCGCGCGTGCTCCCCGCGCGAAGCTGGCGTCCGGCCGCCAACACGTACGTGCCCGGGCGTGCGGAGCCGGTCGCGATCTGGCGCAGCAGCTCACCCGCGTCGCCGCCGGCCTGGTCGAGCGCATCCGGCTCCACGACGGCGACGTACACGGGACCCGCATCGGCCTCGGCGATCGCGCGCTCCACGGACTCCTGCTCGGCGGCACTGAGGCCCGGCTGCGCGCCCGGAGCCACGTAGACGGGATCGGTGCGCAGCGCCTCCACGGCATCCTGGACGGAGCCGCCCTGGAGGGTCGTCTGCGCGGCGGCCGGAGCGGCGGCGAGCGCGAACAGCGCCACGAGGAGCACGGCGAAACGGGGCACACCCCGTAGCTACCCGCTCAGGGGTGGCGAAATCCCGGGACCGCGGTTAGGTTGGAGCCAGAGCTTGCAACAGGGCGGACTCGCACCTCGTCCTCGGCAGCCGCGACCGCCCCGGGGGGCTGGTGGTCGCGGCGCTAGGCCGCTCGTTCGTTGCGCTCGCGCTCCAGCTCGCGCAGCGTCCGCATCGCTTCCTTGCGCTGGTCGCGCGGGGTGCGGTCGAGCATGAGCACGCCGTCGAGGTGGTCGATCTCGTGCTGGATCACGCGCGCCTCGAGCCCGGACGCCTCGACCACGCGCTCCTCGCCCTCCTCGTCCTGAGCGCGGACGCGCACGTGGACGTGGCGGGGCACGTCGACCTGGACCCCGGGGATCGACAGGCAGCCCTCCTCGAAGACCTCCTCCTCGGGCCCCTTCCACTCGATCTGGGGGTTGACCAGGGCCACGAGCGGCGCGTCCTGCCCCACGCGGTACACCAGCAGCCGCTGGGAGATCCCAAGCTGGGGCGCGGCGAGCCCGACGCCGAGCGCGTCGTTCATGATCGCGGCCATCCGCGCGACCTGGCTGCGCAGCCCGTCGTCGAAGCGGTCCACGTCGGTGGCGCGGCTCTTCAGGACGGGATCGCCCAGGCGCCTGATGAACGACATCGCCGCGGCCCGGCGCGCCTCGACCTCGGGATCGAGCGGCGGAGCCTCCTCGAGCTCGCCGGGCTCCGGCTCGACCTCGGCGGTCGGATGAGTGTGCTCGTCGGCCACGGCGGACGAGTTTAGGGCGTGAGGAGGGGTCGCGCTGCTACTGCGGGTCCACGTCTACCGACCAGCCGACCCCCTTGTGCTCCTTCGTGCCGGCCAGCGCCTCCACCGCGCGCCGCACCGCACGCACGGCGCCCGCGCGCCCCGCGTCGTCCGCCGGCGCCTTGATCAGCACCTGCGCCCGCTCGCGCCCCTTGAGCCGGAACAGCGCGGCCGGGCCGAGCGCGCTCACGCCGGGAAGGTCGATCCGCTCGCGCACCGCCATCGCCGCCGCGATCTCCGGCCCCGGCTCGGGCGAGAGGCAGACGACCCGGATCAGGGTGGAGAAGGGCGGGTAGGTGAGCGCACGGCGGCGCTCGAGCTCGTCGGCGACGAAGCCGTCGGAGTCGTGGGCGGCCGCGTAGCGCAGCGAGCGCGCCGACGGGTCGAGCGTCTGCACCACCACGCGCCCCCCGCGCGGCCCGCGCCCGCTGCGTCCCGCCAGCTGCGCGACCAGCGCGAACGTGCGCTCCTCGGCGCGGAAGTCGGGGAACCGCAGCGTCGAGTCGGCGTCCAGCACGAGCCCGAGCGTGACGTCGGGGAAGTCGTGGCCCTTGGCGACCATCTGCGTGCCGAGCAGAACGCCCGAGGACGCCTCGTCGAACGAGCGCAGCAGGTCCTGCACCGCGGTGCGCCCGGCGGCCACGTCCGCGTCGAGCCGCATGATCGGCAGCGGCGCCATCAGCTCCTCGAGCTCGCTCTCCACTCGCTCGGTGCCGAAGCCGTGCCGCGCGACCGACACCGACCGGCAGTCCGGGCACTCGCTCGGCACCCGCTCGTCGTGCCCGCAGTGGTGGCAGGCCACGCGCGCCGCCGAGCGGTGGAGCACGAGCGACACGTCGCAGTTGGGGCACTCCCACACCCGCCCGCACGACCGGCACGAGAGGAAGTTCGACCAGCCGCGGCGGTTGAGCAGCACGATCGCCTTCTCGCCGCGCTCGCGCACCCCCTCGAGCGCCGCGCGCGAATGCGGGTGGAGCAGGGTGGGCGCGTCGAGCATCGGGGCGAGCTCCACCGGCGGCATGCCGCGCCCGTCGACCCGGTCGGGCAGCGACACGCGCGCCAGCCGCACGCTGCTCTCCGGCCGCGGCGTGGCCGTGCCCGCGACAAGCACCGCACCCGCCTGCTCGGCCCTGCGCTCGGCCACGCGCCGAGCGTCGTAGCGCGGGTCGCCCTCCTGCTTGTACGAGCCATCGTGCTCCTCGTCCACCACGATGAGGCCGAGGTCGGGCACCGGCGCGAAGACCGCCGAGCGCGGGCCGACGGAGACACGCGCCTCGCCGCGGCGCAGCCTGAGCCACTCGTCGTGGCGCTCGCCGGCGCCGAGCTTCGAGTGGAGGATCGCGACCGTGTCGCCGAAGCGCCGCCGGAAGCGCGACGCGGTCTGCGGCGTGAGCGCGATCTCCGGCACGAGCACGATCGCCGAGCGCCCGCGGGCGAGCGCGGCGGCGGCCGCGCGCAGGTACACCTCGGTCTTGCCGCTGCCGGTGACGCCGTGCAGGAGCAGCCCACCTCCGGGGTCCGGGGCGGCCATGCGCCGCTCGATCTCGTCGAGCGCCGCGCGCTGGGCGCCCGTGAGGTCGGGCTCGTCCGGCCCGACGGCGCCCACGGCGACGCTGACCGGCCGCGCGCGCCGCTGCTCGGCGCGCTCGAGCTCGATCAGCCCGCGCGCCTCCAGCGACCGCAGCGTCGAGTGGGTGCAGCCGGCCGCCCGCGCCAGCTCGGCGGCGGTGGCGGGCTCCTGGTCGAGCCGCTCGAGCGCGGCGCGCTGGCGCAGTCCGAGCCGCTCGTCCGAGACCAGCGCCGCCTGACCGACCTTCGTGATCCGCGCCACCAGCGCCCGGCGAATGCCGACACGCGGCAGCGCGCCTGTTCCCGCGCCCGGCGGCAGCACGAGCGCCAGCCCGCGCGCCGGGGTCGAGCAGTACTCCTCGGCCACCCAGAGACCGAGCCGGACCAGCTCGGGCGGCACGCCCCGGTCGAGCGCCGCAAGCGGCTCCACGAGCCGCTCCGGGGGCAGCTCGCTGCGCTCCGCCAGGTCCACGACCACGCCCAGCAGGCGCCTGCGGCCGAACGGGACGATCAGCATCGAGCCGACGTCCACCTCGCTCATCCCCACCGGCAGCAGGTAGTCGAACGGGCCGCGCAGGGCGCGGGCGGGGGTCAGCGGCTCGACCTTGGCGATCACGTCTTCGACCGTAGGGTCGGGGCCGGACGGTAGGCTGCGCCACATGGACCTGAATCCCGGCGAGGTCGTGATCTTCGAGGGGCGCCCCTCGTGGCGCGCGATCCTCGGCTTCTACATCCTCGGGCTGCTGGCGGTCGCCGCGGCCTTCGCGATCGGCCTGCTGGCCGCCGACGCGGGCATCGGGGCCGCCGCGGGCGCCGTCGTGCTCGTAATCGTGCTCCTCTGGGGCTGGGCCAAGCGCTACGCCACGCGCTACGCCATCACGAACCGCCGGCTCCACATCCGCCGCGGCATCCTGAGCAAGAGCGTCGAGGAGACGCGGCTCGACCGCGTACAGGACGTGAAGATCAAGCAGGGAGTCGGACAGCGGCTGCTCGGCATCGGGACGGTCGACTTCGACACGTCGGCCGAGAGCGGAGCCGGCTTCCGCTTCCAGGGGATCGCGCGGCCCGACCACGTCGCCCGGCAGGTCGACCGGACGATCCACGAGGCGGACGCCCCGGCGCCGCCCATCCCGCCGCCACCCCCGCCGCAGCCGCCGGCCTAGACCAGCTCGACCGGATCGCCGACGGCGATCCGCCCTGGCACCTCCACGCTCGAGTTGATCGCCGCGAGGCCACCCAGCTCGGCGTTGATGCGCCGCAGCACCTCGGGGTCCTGCTCCTGCGTGTCCGGGTCGAAGGTCGTCATCACGCAGCGCTCGCAGAGGTGGTCGAGCCGGATCACGACGTCGCCGACGCGCAGCCGGCGACCCTCCCAGTCGCGCTCGCTGAGGCCCTCGACGCCGCCCACGACCACGTTCGGCCGAAGCCGGCGGAAGTCGATCCCGAAGCCCTCGATCATCCCGTCGGTGGCCACCAGCAGCGGCGTGGTGTCGTGGAAGCGCGAGACCCCGTCCGCGACCAGCGCGGCACCCTCCCCGGCCACCTCGCGCACGGCCGCGGCCGCCTCCGGCGAGTCCCAGGCCGCCCCGTCCACGAGCGCCCTGCCGTCGGCGGAGAGCGTGGCCGAGAGGCCCAGCAGGCCCGGCCGCGTCCTCCCGGTCAGGACCTGGTCGCCCTCACGCACCTGCACCAGCCGGTCGCCGGCGAAGCCGTCCGGTCGGACCTCCGTGGTGTCGAGCCGCTCCCCTCGCATCGACTTGACCGGATAGCGCCAGAGCTCCGCGACGTGCATCGCGGCCAGTGAAGCAGACGGCTGGGGGGAGCTACTCGAGCCCGGCGTGGACGGTCAGGTTGCCGTCCTCGAGGGCGAAGACCGGCATGCCGGCCTGCCCGCAGAGCAGGGGGATGTCGGCCGACGCGTTGAGCGACACCAGGTCGCCCGTCTCGCCGTTGTCCTGGATCGAGAGCGCGTAGTAGCCGCCGTCAAGGGTCTTGGATTTCACGACCTGCCCGGCGATCTCGACGGTGTTGCCCACCTGCACGTAGCACTGGACGTCGCCCACGAAGCGGAACTCCCCGTTGCGGACCGACACGCGGCCCTGGGCCACGCCGTCCACGCTGCTCGCGTTCACGTTGATCCGCACCGGCGCGAAGGGGTTGCCGAGGTCCGTGACCGTGCCGGCCCCGGTCGTATGGCCGTCGGCGGGCGTATCGGCCTGGGCGGGCGCGGCGAGCGCGAGGGCCGCGATGACGGCCAGTGGGGTGAGCCTGAGTGTCTTCACCCGCCCACTATCGGCCCGGCGGCGCGCGGCCGCAAGACCGGGTGGACGTTTCGACTAGGCGGTGACGGCCTCGGACGAGCCGAGGCCCGCCGCCTCGCGCAGAGCGTCGGCCTTGTCGGTCTTCTCCCAGGTGAAATCGTGGTCGTCGCGGCCGAAGTGGCCGTACGCCGCGGTCTTCTGGTAGATCGGCCGGTGCAGCCGGAGCTCCTGGCGGAACGCCGCCGGGCGCAGGTCGAAGTGCTCGTCGATGAGCTGGGCGATCTTCCCGCGGCTGACCCGCTCGGTCCCGAACGTCTCGGCCATCACGGAGACGGGCCGGGCGACGCCGATCGCGTAGGCGACCTGGACCTCGCAGCGGTCCGCGAGCCCGGCGGCGACCACGTTCTTCGCCACGTAACGGGCCGCGTAGGCGGCGGACCGGTCGACCTTCGACGGGTCCTTGCCCGAGAACGCGCCGCCACCGTGACGGGCGGCGCCGCCATAGGTGTCGACGATGATCTTGCGCCCGGTGAGGCCGCAGTCGCCCATCGGGCCGCCGATCTCGAACTTGCCCGTCGGGTTGACGAGGAAGCCGTCGAGCAGCTTCTTCTCGTCGTAGAGCTCGCTCGGGAGCACGGGGTGCAGCACGTGCTCGAAGAGGTCGGGCTTGATGAGGGTCTGGGAGTCGACGCCCGGCTTGTGCTGGGTCGAGATCAGGACCTTCTCGATCTCGATCGGGCGGCCGTTCTCGTAGCGGACGGTGACCTGGGTCTTGCCGTCGGGGCGCAGGTACGGCATCACGTCGCCGCGGCGGACCTCGGCGAGCCGGTGCGCGAGCTTGTGCGCGAGCGCGATCGGCATCGGCATGAGCTCCTTCGTCTCACGCGTGGCGTAGCCGAACATCATCCCCTGGTCGCCCGCGCCGGCCTTGTCGAGCTCGTCGTCGTCGGCCGGGTCGGTGCGCATCTCGTACGCCTCGTCGACGCCCTGGGCGATGTCCGGCGATTGCTCGTCGATCGCGGTGATCACGGCGCAGGTGTCGCAGTCGAACCCGTAGCTGGCGTTGTCGTAGCCGATCTTGCGGATCGTCTCGCGTGCGATCTTCGGCACGTCCACGTAGGTGGAGGTCGAGATCTCGCCGGAGACCACCACGAGCCCGGTGTTGACGAGCGTCTCGCAGGCCACGCGGCCGGTCGGGTCCTCGCGCATGACCGCGTCGAGCACGCCGTCGGAGATCTGGTCGGCCATCTTGTCCGGATGACCCTCGGTGACGGACTCCGAGGTGAACAGGTACTCGTTGTCGGACAGTGGCTGGGTGCTCATTGGTATGCGGACGCGCTCCGGAATCGGGTTCTGAGACCGCCCGAGGTTAGCGAGGGCGCTTCTCCTCGCGGCCGTGATAGTCGATCACGAGCGGCACGCCATGCAGCTTGTAGCGCTCCCTGAGCCGGTTCTCGAGCATGAAGCCGTAGTCGCGCGTGAGCCGCCCGCGATCGGACACCTGGACGCTGAAGCGCGGCGGCCGCGTGTCGTACTGGGTCATGTAGAGGAACTTGAGCCGCTTGCCGCGGACCACCGGCGGCTCGCGTGCCGACTGGACGTCGGAGAGGAAGCGGTTGAGCTCCGAGGTCGGGATCCGGACGTTCACGCGGTCGGCCAGCTCGAGCGCGTGCAGCAGCAGCCGCCGCACGCCGCGGCCGGTCTTGGCCGACACCGCCAGCACCTCCGGGCGCTGGCGCAGACGGGCCTGCGCACGCTCCTTGGCGTCCTCGAGCTCGGTGCGGCCCACGTCCCACTTGTTGAGGGCGAGCAGCGTGGCGCACTCCTTCTGCATCGCGAGCTCGCCCACACGCAGGTCCTCGGTGGTGAGCGCCTCGGAGGCGTCGCAGAGCACCACCGCCACGTCGGCGCGCTCGGCCGCGCGCTCCGAGCGCAGCTGCGCGTACCAGTCGACGGTCCCGGCGATCTTGCCGCGCCGGCGCAGCCCGGCGGTGTCCACCAGCACGATCTCGCGCCCGTCCACCTCGAGCCGCGTGTCCACCGCGTCGCGCGTGGTGCCGGCCCGGTCGGAGACGATCACGCGCTCCTGGCCGAGCCAGGCGTTCACGAGCGACGACTTGCCGACGTTCGGCCGCCCGATCACCGCGATGCGCGGGGTCTCGTCGTCGGGCGGCGGCTCGGGAGCGTCCTCGAGCGCCTCTGCGACGCGGTCGAGCAGGTCGCCCGTGCCGAGCCCCTGCGCCGCCGAGACCGGCACTGGCTCGCCGAGCCCGAGGCGGTGGAACTCGGCCGCCTCCGGGATCGCGGCGGCGCTGTCGATCTTGTTGGCGGCCACGATCACCGGCACCGGCGCGCCGCGCAGCTCGCGGGCCAGCTCGTCGTCGCCCGGTCGCACGCCGGCCCGCGCGTCGACCACCAGCACGATCGCCTCGGCCCCGTCGCGCGCCGCGCGCGCCTGGCCCTGCACCAGGCGGGCCAGCTCATCGTCGTCGGCGAGATCTACCCCGCCGGTGTCGACCAGAAGGAAGTGGCGCCCGTTCCAGTCGGCCTCGAGCTCCTTGCGGTCGCGCGTGACGCCGGCCTCCTCGTGCACGACGGCCTCGCGCGAGCCGGTGAGCCGGTTGACCAGCGTGGACTTGCCGACGTTGGGGTAGCCGACGACGGCCACGCGGGGCAGCGCCATCAGGAATTGCGGCGAGCGTCCGCGACGAGCCCTGCGATCTGGGCGATCACGTCCTCGGCCGGCCGGTCGGTCGTGTCGAGCTCGATCGCGTCCGGCGCGGGCCGCAGCGGGGAGTGCTCGCGCTGCTCGTCCTGGGCGTCGCGCAGGCCCTGGTCGCGCAGCACCACGCGCCAGTCCACGCCGAGGTCCGCGGCGCGGCGGCGGGCGCGCGCCTCCGGGCTCGCCGTGAGGAAGATCTTCAGCTCCGCGCCCGGTGCCACCACCGTGCCGATGTCGCGCCCCTCGGCGACCCAGTCGCCGGAGGCCACCAGCTCGCGCTGCTTGGCGACCATCGCCTCGCGCACGGCCCTGCTCGTGGCGATGCGCGAGGCGGCCTCGCTCACATCGGGGCGGCGAATCGCCTCGGACACGTCGCGGCCGTCGAGCCGCACGCGCTCGCCCAGCTCGATCCGCGCGCCGGCCGCGCGCTCGGCGGCGTCGCCGCCCTGCTCGATCTGCGCGAGCGCGACCGCCCGGTACATCGCTCCCGAGTCGAGGTAGCCGAAGCCGATCCGCTCCGCGACCCCGCGCGCGACGGTGCTCTTCCCCGCGCCCGCGGGCCCGTCGATGGCGACGACCATGGCGGGGAGGCTATGCCAGGGACGCCAGGTCCGCCTCGAAGCCCGGGTAAGAGATCGCGGCGGCCTCGATGCCGTCGACCTCCACCCCGCTCCGCGACGCGAGTCCCGCGACCGCTCCCAGCATCGCCAGCCGGTGGTCGCCGCGCGCCTCGAGCACCCCGCCCTCGAGCCCGCCGGTGCCCCGCACCACGAACCCGTCCGGGGTGGCCTCGATGTCGGCGCCGAGCGCGCCGAGCCCGTCCACCACGCCGGCGATCCGGTCGGACTCCTTCACGCGCAGCTCCTCCGCGCCGCGGACCACGGTCTCGCCCTCCGCGAAGCAGCCGAGCAGCGCCACGAGCGGCAGCTCGTCGATCGCCAGCGGCACCTCGTCCGCCTCGACCACCGTGCCCTCGAGCGGCGCCTGGGCCACGTCGATCTCGCCGACCGGCTCGTCCGCCGGAACGCCCTCCGCCGGCTCCTCTAGGTCGCCCAGCACCACGCCACCCATGCGCTCGGCGATCCGGAAGAACGCGGTGCGGGTCCAGTTGAGCGCCACGCTCTCGATCACGAGCCGCGAGCCCGGCACGATCAGCGCGGCGGCGGCCAGGAACGCCGCGGAGCTCGGGTCGCCGGGCACGACGACGTCGTCGAGCTCGAGCTCGTCCGCCGTCGACACGGTCAGGATGTCCCCCGAGCGGTTGAACGGCGCGCGGGCGCGGGTGAGGATGCGCTCGGTGTGGTCGCGGCTGCGCTGCGGCTCGGTGAGCGTGGTCGCGCCCTCGGCCAGGAGTCCCGCGATCAGCAGGCAGGACTTGACCTGCGCGCTCGCCACCGGCAGCGCGTAGTCGATGCCGCCGAGCTGCGTGCCCCTGATTGTGAGCGGGGTGAAGCGGCCCTCGCGCGCCTCGATGTCGGCGCCCATGAGGCGCAGGGGGTCGGCGACGCGGTCGATCGGGCGGCGGCGGATCGAGGCGTCGCCGTCGAGCGTCCATACGCCGCCGGGCTGCCCCGCGAGCCAGCCGGGCAGGATCCGCAGCAGCGTGCCGGCGTTGCCCACGTCGAGCAGGCCACCGGTGGTCGGCGCGGCGGTGCCGAGCCCGACGCCGCGCACCAGCACGCTCAGCCCGCCGGCGGACGCTGCGGCGCCCGTGCCCCCGCCGACCGTCGTCGGCTCCAGCTCGACGGCGGCCCCGAGCGCGCGGACCACGTCGAGCGTCGAGAGCGTGTCCTCGGCCGCGAGGTAGTTGCGGACGCTCACCGGTTCGTCGGTCATGGCGGCGAACAGCGCGGCGCGGTGCGAGATCGACTTGTCCGGGGGCGGCACGCAGCGCCCGCGCAGCGACCCGGAGGGCTCGAAGCGGCGCCTCACCCGACGTCCGCGACCGGGAAGCCGAGCGACTCGATCAGCTCCGCGGCGCGCGCTCCGGCGCCGTCACCGGTGATCCAGAGCGTGATCGCACCGGAGCGGTTGTCCGGCGCCGGCGCGAGCGCCATGTCCGCGATGTTCACGCCGCCGCGGCCGAGTGCGAGTGCCACCTGCGCGACGATACCCGGCCGGTTCGGCACCGAGACCTGGAGCTCGTGCACGGGGCCGCCGGCGAGGTCGGCCTCCAGCAGCGCGCGGCGATCCTCCGCCGCCCGCTCGTTCCACTCGGCCATCGCCTCGCGGTCGCGCAGGCTGCCGGCGACCTCACCCAGCCCGCGCGCCAGCGCCTCGATCTCGTCGGCGATGGCGTCGGCGTTCGAGACGTAGATGTCGGTCCAGATCGCCGAGTTCGCGCCCGCCACGCGGGTCACGTCGCGAAAGCTGGGGCCGACCCGGGGCAGGCCCTCGCCCTGGTCGCGCAGCCGCGCGGCCACCTGGGACACGAGCACGTTGGCGATCACGTGCGGGAGGTGGCTCACGGCGGCGAGCAGGCGGTCGTGGGCCTCGGCGTCGATCGCGACGGGCCGCGCGCCGAGACGGGCGAGCAGCGAGTGCAGGCGCTCGTAGAGGACCCCGGACGAGCGCTCGCTCGGCGTGAGGTACCAGGTGGCGCCGTGGAACAGCGTCGCGCGTGCGTTCTCGACCCCCGCCGTCTCGGCGCCGGCGATCGGGTGGCCGCCGACGAAGCGCTCGTCGTCGATGGAGGCGATGGCGCGCTTGGTGGAGCCGACGTCGGTGACGAGGGTCTGCGGGCCCGCGGCGCCGAGCGCCTGGCGCACTAGCCCGGGCAGCGCGCTCACGGGCGCGCAGGCGAACACGATGTCCGCCACGCCCGCGGCCTCCTCCACCGACGCCGCCGCCCGGCTCAGGGCGCCGGACCCGGTGGCGCGCTCGAGCGCGCCGGGGTCGGGGTCCCAGCCGGTCACCTCGTGGCCCTCGCCCCGCGCCGCGAGCCCGATCGACCCGCCGATCAGG
>DASVPL010000009.1:0-14912 GCA_036382905.1 Thermoleophilaceae bacterium
GGACCTGCACCCGCTGGTCGACGTCATCGTCGTGGCCCGCGGCGGCGGCTCCGTGCGCGACCTCGCGACGTTCGACGACGAGCGCGTATGCCGGGCGATCCGCGCGCTGTCGACCCCCGTCGTCACCGCGATCGGCCACACCGACAACAACCCGGTCTGCAACCACGTCACCCACGCGGCGTGGGTGCCGCGCCACGCCGCCGAGCGGGTGGTGCCCGACCGGCGCGAGCTGCTGCGCGATGTGGACGACGCCGCGGCCGCCGCCCGCCGCGCCGCCGGCGCTCAGCGCATGCGGATCGAGGAGGTGCGGGCGCGCTTCGCCGCGCTGAGCGGGCGCAGCGAGCGGGTGCGCGCGCGGCGCGTCGAGCTCGCCGCGCACGGCGACGTGCTCGACCACGCGATGCGCGGTTTCCTGGACAAGACCATGCGCTCCCTCGCGAGCGCCCGGGAGGCCTTCGCGCGCACGCCCGCGCGCGTGCGCGAAGAGCTTGCGGTCCACGGCCAGCACCTGGTGGACTTCCGCGCGGCGGCGCGCGTCGCCGCCCGCGTCACCGCGCAGGCGCACCGGGACGCATCGAGCTTCGAGGAGGACCTGCGCCTGGGCGGCCGGCGCGTGCTCGGCGACCACCGCCGCAACTACGGCAAGGCGTTCGACCGCCTGGCGGAGTCGACCGCGAACGAGACCCGCAAGCGGTTCGTCCGCGAGCGCGAGGGGTTGGAGCGCGTGGGAGGCGAGCTGGGCGTCGCGGCCCGGCGCGGCCTGCGGGTCGCGGGCGACCGCGCTTCGCTGTTCGTCGGCGAGCAGCGGGCGGCGCAGCGGAGCGCGGCGCGGCGGCGGCTCGACGCCAGGCGCGAGCTCGTGCGCGAGCGCGCGGCCACCACGGCCCGCGCGGGACGGCGCGTGGCCAGGACGCACCGCGAGAACTACGGCAAGGCGCTCGATCGCCAAGTGGGGACGATGCGCCGGTCGACCGAGCGCGCGCTCGAGGCCGAGCGCCGGCGGCTCGAGCAGGAGCGCGAGCGCCGTGGCGACGCGGCAACGCGCGCCACGCGCGACATCCGCCGCCGCCTAGGCGCGGTCGTCGACCTGCTCCACGCGAGCGACTTCCGCCGCCGCGGGCTCCTGCCCGTCACCGGCGCGGGTGGCCGCGTGATCCGATCGATCGAGGACGTCGTGGTGGGCCGGGCGCTGACCCTCCACCTGCACGACGGCGAGGTAGAAGCGAGTGCGGAGCGGGTGCGCCCCTATCCCGCGCTCCCCAACGACTCCGAGGACAACGGCCGCGAGGAGGCCCAATGAGCACCGAGGCAGCAAAGGCGATCACGTTCAGCGACGCGTACACGGAGCTGAAGTCGATCACGGACACCCTGAACGCGGATCAGGTGGAGGTGGACGCGCTCGTCCCGCTCCTGCGCAGGGGCAAGGGGCTCGAGGCCGCGCTGCGCGCGCACCTGGAGCAGGTCGAGCAGGAGGTCGAGGCGATCGAGGCGGGGGAGGGCATCACCCCGTACCGCATCGTCGCGCCGGAAGCGGCCGCGCCGGCCGCCGAGCCGGCCGCGCGCTCCCTCGACGCCGCGCCGCCGAACGGCTCCGTGGCCGACGACATCCCGTTCTAGGGGTCGGAGGGCGCCCCATGCGGAGCCTAGGCGGCCGCACGCAGCGCTCCTCATTCGAGGTGTTCGTCCTGACTCACGGTATGCGTGACTTAGAACGAACACCTCGCGTGCAGTTTTTCCGTCTACCCCCCGGCTTACCTTGAGGGTCGACCGCAAGCCCGCTATCCCCAGGGAGACCCCACCGCAAATGCCACTCTGCTTCATCGAGCCACAGGAAGCGATCCGCGTGGTGGCGGAGTCGATCGGCCGCGAGGCGCGCCGGCAGCTACTCGGCGAGGTGGTCCGTGCGTGGGTGGACGAGATCCCCGAGGACGAGCTCGAGGTCCACTACGCCAAGGCGGTGGAGGATCTCGACGACGACGACCTCTCGATGCTCGCTGCCTGGCACGCCTCGCTGGAGGTCGGCCAGCCGGTGGCGAACAAGGACTTCCTGCTGAAGGCATTCTCCAGCCTCGGCGAGCACCGCCGCGAGGCGCTGAAGATCGCGGCGGGCTTCCGCGGCGACATCGCCTTCGAGTCGGGCGTGAGCGAGGAGCAGGCGCTCGACACGGTCCTGCCCTGGCTCTCGGCGGCCCGGGCGGAGGAGTTGGCTGCCGATGCGGTTGAGCTGTACTGCTGGGACCGCATGGGCTCCGACAACTAGGGCGGCTGCAAACCTTCGCCTGGCTGCGTCCTCGGTCGCTCGCGTGCTAGCGCACGCTTCGCTCCCTGCGTCCTTGCCATGCTCGGTTTTCGCCGCCCTCGCGCTCCCGGTGCGGCCCCGGCGCGTCTCGCTCCCGGCGGCCCTCGTTCACAGGTCCGCGCCCCGGCGGGTCTCGCTCCCCAGCGGCTCGCGCACGCGGCTCGCGCACGCGGCTCGCGCACGCGGCCCGCGCACGCGCCACGCGCACCTCGCGTTGCAGCCCGTCCGGTGACTGGCGCACCCTGCTTCTCCCATGCTTCGCCGCCGCTCGCGCCGCCGCCGCCTCCGGAGGGCTCCGGCCACACTCGTCCTCCTCCTAATTGCCGCCGTTGCCGTCTCCTACGGGGACCGCGTCGGCGGTAGCGGAGCCAACGGCGGCGGCGGCGCGCCCGGCTCGAGCGGAGGCTCCGGCCCCACCGCCCCCACCGGCGCCGAGACCGCCCGCGTCGAGCGCGTCGTCGACGGCGACACGATCCGCCTGCGGGGCGTCGGGCCGGTCCGGCTGATCGGCGTCGACACCCCCGAGACCTACGGCGGCCGCGACGAGTGCTTCGGGCCCGAGGCCACGCGCTACGTCGAGGGCCTGCTTCCGCGCGGCGCGCGCGTGCGCTACGTCGTCGGCGAGGACTCGCGCGACCGCTACGGGCGCCTGCTCGCCTACCTCTACCTGCGGGATGGCGCCTCGCTCAACCACGCGCTCGTCGCCGCCGGCTACGCCCGCACCCTCACGATCCCGCCGAACGACCGCTACGCGCCCACCTTCGAGCGGGCCGAGGAGGGAGCGCGGCGCGCCCGCCACGGGATGTGGGCGAGGCCCGGCTGCGCCGGCGAGTAGGTCGCGCCATGACCGCGTTGCCGCCGCGGGTCCGCGAGGCCGCCGCGGGTCCGCACCGCCGCCGCGGTCCGCGAGGCCGCCGCGCTGCGGCCGGGCGCCCTACCCCCTCAGCAGCTCCTCCACCTCGGCGATCGCCTGCCCCGCATCCACGAAGTGCACCGGCGTCATGCCCAGCTCGCGCGCGGCGTCGCAGTTCACGTCGATGTCGTCCACGAACACGCACTCGGAGGCGGCCACGTCGCCGAGCCGCTCGAGCGTCAGCTCGTAGATCCGTGGGTCCGGCTTGCGCATCCCCACGAACCCCGAGTCGACCACGATCTCGAAGATCTCGTCGACCGCGGGGATCTTGGCTCGCCATAGCGGCTCCCACTCGCGCACGTTGTTCGTGAGCAGCGCCATCCGGTAGCCACGCCCGCGCAGCCCGCGCATGTACTCGACCACCGGCTCGTTCGGGTGAAGGTGAGCGAAGTAGCGCTCGCGGAAGTCCGCCAGGCTCACTCCGCCGCCGAGCTCGGCCTCGATCACCGCGTAGAACTCCTGCTCGGTGATCCGGCCGCACTCGAGCTCGAACAGCGGATGCGCCCCGTCGCGCTCCATGATCCGCCCCATCGCCTCGCCGAAGCGGCGGAAGTCCACGCCCGTCTCGTCCTGGTAGGCAACGAAGGACTGGAGCAGCGGGGTAGTGAGCACCCCGCCGAAGTCCGAGATGACCGCGCGGATCACGCGGCGAGGTCCGGCTCGGCTCGCGCCGTGATCTCGTAGGAGCCCGCGCCGTCGCGCCCCTCCATCCGCCAGGCGACCACGCCGGCGTCCACGCGCAGCTCCTCGAGCTCGAGCGACAGACCCGCCCGCACCGAGCCCGACGCGCGCCGCGGGAAGTCCTCGCCAGGCAGCCACAGCTCGAGCCCGACCGAGCGCTGGCGGCCGTGGGCGTCGTAGACGGTCGAGAGCCGCGCCTCCTCGACGCCGAACAGCTCTCCGCCGGCGAGCAGGTGCGCGACGACCAGCTCCTGCCCGTGCCCGATCGCCCCCCGCGGGCGCCGCGCCGCGAGCACCACCGCGTGCTCGTCGTCGAAGACGGCCGACACGAGCCGGACCGCGTCGAGCTCCGCCCACGCCGGCGGCGTGCGCGTCTCGCCCACGGTCCCGAGGCAGTCGACGAGCTGACCGCCCGCGCGCCCGTCCACCCGGCACACACGCGCGGAGGCGCCGCCCAGCTCCGCCCGCGGCGAGAACGGCCGGAACGCCAGATCCACCTCGTCGCCGCAGCGTGCCCGGTACCCGCCAGCCCCGTCGGGAGCTATCTCGGGCAGCTCGGCGAGCGTCCGGCCGCCGGACCCCTCGAACAGCACGCCGACCCCGGCCCGCAGGATGCCGTGCACCTCCTGGCCCGGGTCGAAGAACCCAAGTGAGATCGCCGGCTCGGTCACGGCTCGCCGGGCCCCGAGCGGGGGAGCCGGCGACTGTCTGTGTCGACCTCGGTGGCGGTGCCCTCGACGTCGTAGTAGCCCTCGGGCACGCCGTTGCGCGCCTCGCGCGCCGCCTGGCGCTCGCGCCCGGCGCGCACCGCCGCGCCGCCGACGCGCCCCCACAGCGTCCCGCGCTCGATCCCCCCGCGCACCATGCGGCGGAACAGCGCGCGCGTGGGCGGCAGCAGGAAGAACAGCCCCAGGATGTCCGTCAGGAACCCGGGCGTGATCAGGAACGCCCCCCCGAAGATGATCAGGACGCCGTCGATGATCTCGCTGTGCGGGATCCGCCCGGCGGCGGTCGCCTCGTTGAAGCGCCGCCAGACCTGCCGGCCCTGCGACTTGAGCAGCATCGAGCCGAGGATCGAGTCAGCAGCGAGGATCAGCAGCGTCGGTTCCCAGCCGAGCGAGTCGCCCACCTTCAGGATCACGTACAGCTCCGCCAGCGGGACGACGATGAAGATGACGATCAGCGCCAAGAGGGGCACAGGCCGAGGCTACTAACATCGCACCATGCCCTCAGTCGACGAAGTGACCGAAGCGCTGACCAACGTGATCGACCCCGAGCTGGGGCTCGATTTCGTCGAGCTCGGCCTGGTCTACGAGGTCGAGGTCGACGATTCGGACGTGCACGTCACGTTCACGCTCACCTCTCCCGGGTGCCCGATCGGGCCCCAGGTGTCCGAGCAGATGAAGGAGTTCGTGGGGGAGCTCGACGGAGTCGAGAGCGTCCACCCCCACATGACCTTCAACCCCCCGTGGACACCGGACCTGATGAGCGAGGACGCGAAGTTCGCCCTCGGCTACTGAGCTCCGCCGCGTCGAGCAGCTCCGCGAGCGACTCGCGCACGGCGTCGGCGAAGAAGTCGAGATCCGGCATCGCGTCGTAGTCGCCCAGCAGGCCGAAGTCGAGCGTGCCGTTGTAGCTCATGATCGCCACCGCCATCGCGTGGTTCTCCGGCAGGAACGCGAGCGGCACGATCTCCTGTAGCTCGCGACCGAGCAGGTAGAGCGGGAACTGCGGCCCCGGCACGTTCGTCACGATCGCGTTGAAGAGGCGCGTCGAGAAGTTCAGCCGCGAGGCCTGCGCGAGGATCGTCGGCGGCGCGAAGTCGTTCAGCCCGGCGATCACCTCGGCGCCGAGCGCCTGCTTGGACTGCTTGAGCCCCTCCATCGCCTCGCGCACGATCGCCAGCCGCTCGACCGGGTCGTCCACGTACACGGGCAGCGGCCCCCGCATCGCGGCGATCCGGTTACCGAGCTGGCCCTGCTCGTCCTCGGCACGGATCGACACCGGCACGAGCGCGCGCAGCTCGAGCCCCTCGGTCCGCACCCCGCGCGAGCGCAGCCAGCGCCGCAGCGCGCCCGAGACGACCGTGAGCACCACGTCGTTCACGGTCCCGCCTAGCTCGTTCTTGACGCGCTTGAGGTCGCCGAGCTCGGCGCGCACGCGGTCGATGCGGCGGTGCGGCCCGATCGGCACGTTGAGCGGGATCGACGGCGCCGGGTTGACTCCGAGCCACGCCACCTCGCCGAGCGCCTGGACCGCCTCGCGCGCCTGCGCGAGGGTGCGCCCCGGCGACTGCACCGCCCGCAGCGCCCGCTGCGCCGCGCCGATCGGCGCCTTTGCCACGTCCTTCACGCCCTCTGCGATCAGCTCGGCGTCCGAGGGCACCGGCCGCGGCGTCCACGGCTCGGGATCCACCTTGCGCGGCACCGGGTCGATGTCGAAGAGCACGCTGGCGAGGTCCACGCCCGCGATCCCGTCGATCATCGAGTGATGCGTCTTGGTGATCAGGGCGAAGCGGTTGTCGTCCATGCCCTGGATCAGCCACGTCTCCCACAGCGGCTTCGAGCGGTCCAGCCGCTGCGAGTAGATCCGCCCGGCGAGCTTCAGGAGCTGGTCCACCGACCCGGGGGTCGGCAGCGCCGTGTGGCGGACGTGGTACTCGAGGTTGAACGTGGGGTCGTCCACCCACATCGGCCGGCCCATCTCGAAGCGCGGGAACGCGAGCTTCTGGCGGTAGCGCGGCGTCAGGTGCATCCGCGACCGGATGCCCTCGAGGAAGTCCGTGTAGTCCGGCGGCGGCCCCTCGAAGAGCAGGATCGCGCCGACGTGCATGTGCGACGAGCGCTTCTCCTGCACCAGGAACGACGCGTCCACCGAGGTGAGGCGATCCTTGTGGCCGGGCATGGCGGGAGCGTATCCGCTGGCGGTGCGCGCCACAATGGAGCCATGACCGCCCGGACCCTGACCGCCGCCGCGCTCGCCGCCGCCGCGCTCGCGCTCGGATGCGGCGGCGACGACGAGGTCGAGGCGCCGGCCGTGGAGCCCGCGGCCAGCGTCGACGAGGGGCGCTTCGACGGCGCCGCCGCCATGCGCTGGGTGCGCCGCCAGCTCGCCTACGGCCCGCGCCCGGCTGGGTCGCCCCCCTCGGTCAAGCTCGCCAAGCGGCTGCGCGACGCGCTCCCGAACGGCCGCTACCAGGCGGTGCCCGGCGGCCTGCGCAACGTGCTCGGCACCGTCCCCGGCCGCGACCCGAAGCGGCTCGTGGTCGTGGGCGCGCACTACGACACGAAGGACATTCCGGGCTTCGTCGGCGCGGTCGACGGCGCCTCCGGCACCGCCGTCGTCACCCAGCTCGCGCGCACGATCAAGCCGCGCAGCGCGCGCCCGACGATCGTCTTCGCGCTCTTCGACGGCGAGGAGGCTCCGGCCGGCCGCCCCGACGCCGAGTTCGAGCGCTACGGCATCCGCGGGAGCAAGGTCGCCGCGCGCGCCCTGCGCCGCGCCGAGGCGATGATCCTGCTCGACTTCGTGGGGGAGAAGGACCTCCAGCTCCCGCGCGAGGCCAACTCCGACCCCGCGCTGTGGCGCAAGCTCCGCGCCGGCGCCGCCACGGCGGGGGTGATCGACCGCTTCCCGAACCGCACCGCGCCGCCCGTCTCGGACGACCACACCCCGTTCATCCGCCGCGGGATCCCGTCGATCGACCTGATCGATTTCGAGTTCGAGTGCTGGCACGAGACCTGCGACGACCTGTCGCAGATCGGCGAGGAGAGCCTCGACGCGACGGGTGAGGCGATGGTCCGCATGCTCGCTACGCTCTGAGGCGATGCCGCACGCGCCCGAGAGGCTTCTCCTGGCGGCTCCGCGCGGGTACTGCGCCGGGGTCGATCGCGCGGTCCAGGCGGTCGAGCGCGCGCTCGAGCTCTACGGCCCGCCGGTCTACGTCCGCAAGGAGATCGTCCACAACAAGCACGTCGTCGAGCAGCTCGCCGCGCGCGGCGCGGTGTTCGTCGACGAGGAGACCGAGGTGCCCAAGGGCGAGACGGTTGTCTTCTCCGCCCACGGCGTCGCGCCGTCGGTGCACGCGAACGCGCTCGAGCGCTCGCTGCGCACGATCGACGCCACCTGCCCGCTCGTCACCAAGGTCCACGTCGAGGCCAAGAAGTTCGCCGCCGACGGCTACACGATCGTCCTGATCGGCCACGAGGGCCATGAGGAGGTCGAGGGCACGATGGGCGAGGCGCCCGAGCACATCGTGCTCGTGGAGAGCGAGGCCGACGTCGAGACGCTCGAGGTCGCCGATCCCGAGCGCGTCGCCTTCATCTCGCAGACCACGCTTTCGGTCGACGAGACCACCGCCATCATCGCCCGGCTGCGCGAGCGCTTCCCGGCCATCGTCGGCCCCCGCACCGACGACATCTGCTACGCCACCACCAACCGCCAGATGGCCGTTCGCCAGATGGCCCGCGAGTGCGACCTAGTGCTCGTGATCGGCTCGCGGAACTCCTCGAACTCGAACCGGCTGGTCGAGGTCGCGCGCGCGTTCGGCGCCGACTCCTACCTGATCGACAACGAGCACGAGGTGCGCGAGGAGTGGCTCGAGGGCAAGCGCACGGTGGGGATCACCTCCGGCGCCAGCGCGCCCGAGGAGCTGGTCCAGCGGCTCGTCGACTTCTTCAGGGAGCGGGGCACCGAGGACGTCTCGGAGTTCCAGGTCGTCCAGGAGGACGTCCGCTTCATGCTCCCGAAGGAGATCCGCCGCGAGCTCGCGGCGCGCGCGTAGGGCGAGGCCCTACTCCGGCGGGACCGGCGTGAACTGGAACCCGTGCAGTCGCAGGCCCGCCTCCTCGGCGACCACCGTGCCGTCGGTCTCGTAGAGCCCGGGCTCGAGCCCGCCCTGCGATAGCACCGCCCACGCGCTGCCCGCCTCGAAGCGCACGCTCGCCGACGCACCCGCGTCGGCCGCGGCGATCCAGTCCTCGCCGTCGGTCCAGTCGCGCACGAGCTGGAGCCGCTCGCGCTCGGCCGGCAGCGTCACGTCCGCGGTCTGCGGCGTCATCAGGACACCCGGGGCGTCCTCGGGCCGGAACGGCTCGAGCGGCGCGGGCAGCTCGGCGTCCGGCTCGATCTCGCGCAGCACCTCCTGCACCGCCAGCTCGGTTCCCTCGTAGTCGCCCTCGCCGTAGTGGAAGTAGCGCAGGATCCCGCGCCGGTCGAACACGTAGCGGCCCGGCCAGCCGCGGTTGCCGTACTGGCGCCAGACGGCGTAGTCGGGGTCGAGCGCGACGGCGAACGGGATGCCGAGCCGCTCGATCGCGGCGCTCACGACGTCCGGGTCGCGCCCGAACGAGTAGCCGGGCGAGTGGACGGCGATCACGCGCAGGCCGGCGTCGGCGTAGCGCTCGTGCCAGGCGACGAGGTAGGGCAGCGTGCGCAGCGAGTTGATCCGCGCGAAGTCCCAGAACTCCACGAGCACGCCGTGGCGGCCGAGCAGCTTGTCCATCCGCAGGAACGCGACGTTGCGCCACTCGATCCCCTTCGGGAACTCGGGCGCGTACAGGTCCTCGTCGTGCGGCGGCCTCACGGGCCGCGAGGCTATCCGCCGCGGGCGGTTAGAGCCCGGCGATCGAGCGGATGACGTCCGGCGTCGCGTAGACCTCGACCATGCAGGCGATGAAGAGCACCGGGATGGCGAGGCCGACCGTGACGACGGTCGCGGCCAGCAGCTTGTGCCAGTCGCCGCGGCGGCTCGCCACGACCCAGGCGGCGAGCGGCAGGAACAGCGCCGTCAGCTCCGGGATCGCGTGGAGCGAGAGCGCCAGCAGCAGCTTCAGGGGGCTGATGCCGAGGTTCGCGGCGACCGTGGACGTCGCGCTGCCGATCACGTAGGCCTGCGTGCAGAGCGAGAACGTGGTGGCGGCGATCACGAAGGCGATCGCGAACGGGCCTGCCTTCTCGTGCACCCACTTGTTGACGCCCGTCTTGTACTGCGCCTGCTGCGGCACCGCGCTGCCGGCGAGGAAGCCCGCGACGCACGCCATCCCGTGCAGCGCGAGCACGAGCGAGTTCTTCAGCAGCACGTGCTCGGCGTCGGCGAAGGTCGCCTCGCGCTGCACGCCGGGGATGATCAGCGACGTGGGGTCGGGGGTCGACAGGCGCGCGACGGCGTAGACCGCGACCAGCAGACCGACCGCGGTCAGCAGCGACCAGCCGAGCCAGCCCCGCAACGTTCCCCACGGATCGCTGTTCCATTCGGCGAGGGTGGCCTTCGTCGCGGCCATGCCCTGCACGAGGACCAGTTCGTTCGAGTTCACCGGTTGACCATCGGCATGCCGCCGCATGTCCGTGAGCATGCCACCGAATCGTTTGGCGAGCCCGGTGTTCTGGCTCTAGAGTTGGACTCGTCCCCCTGCATCAAAGGAGAGATAGTGCATCCATTCAAGACTTCGCGCCTAGGCCTGCTGGCCGCGGCCACGGCGCTCATCGCCGTGCTCGTGGCGGCGCCGGGCGCGGGCGCCGCCACCTTCGAGGGCGGCCCGTGGAAGATCGACTTCAAGACGTTCACGAAGGCGAAGAAGCTCAAGCTCACGACCACGGGTGCGAACCCCAAGTCGTCCACCGGCGGCACCTTCGGGCTCGGCACCGGCCAGATCACCAACAACGAGCAGGCCAGCGGCAACATCAGCGTTGGCAGCAGCACGTCGGTGATCCAGTTCGCGCTCGGCAAGAAGAAGGTCACCCTGACCTCGCTCACCCAGAAGCTGACCGCCGGCAAGGGTCAGATCAACGCGGTGGTCAACAAGAAGGGCAAGGCGGTCACGCTCTTCGACGTCGCGAGCCAGGGCAAGGTCGGCCCGAACAGCACGTTCACCAAGCTGACGCTGAACTCGTCGAACGTCTCGCTCACCAAGTCCGGCGCCAGCGCGCTGAACAAGGCCTTCGGCTTCAAGGGCACGGCCGTCCTGAAGGCCAAGCAGAAGGTCGGCACGGTCGGGTTCACCGGGGAGCGCTCGCTCACGGTGCTCAGCGGCACGTCCACGTCGCTCTACGACAAGGCCTTCGGCGACGCGCTGAAGAGCTGTGACATCACGCTGAGCGCGGTGCAGCCCGCGTCCGGCATCCCCGCGGATGCCAACAACCCGTACGGGGGCGTCAACCTCCCCGTCAACGGTGCCAACGGCGGCACCCTCGACGCGGAGACGCTGACCGGCCAGGTCAACCACGAGGGCGGCACCTCGCTCGACCGTCCGGGTCCCGGACAGCCGGGGAACACGACGGGCAAGGCGGAGTACCACTCGCCGCTGGTCAACTTCGTGTTCGGCTTCAGCCCGGGCTCGTTCACGCTGACGGCGTTCGTGACGAACTCGAACAACAACCTGCCGATCGGCTCGGTGACCGGCTCGCTCGACAAGAACCTGACCGCTGAGGCGGGCACGGTGACGCTGTCGAACGGCGCCCTCAACCTGTCGGACGCGGCGGCGGGCACGCTGTCGCAGGCGCAGCCCCCGCTCGGGGCCAACTGCCAGATCCCGGCGGGCTCGAAGATCGGGTCGCTCAACTCGACGTTCAACGTCGGCTAGCGACCGAGCAGACACGCAGTCTGGGAACGGCCCCGCTCCGGCGGGGCCGTCTCGTTCTGGGGCTAGTTCGCGCCGAGCTCGCGCAGGTCGTGCGCGAGGCGCTCGGGCGTCGCCTCGCTGGCGGGGAAGCCGACGCGCTGGAAGCCGTCGCCGTCCACCAGCACGATCCGCGCCTGGTGCTCGTGCTCGGGGAGCTGCTCCTGGATCGCGAACCCGCGCCAGAGCTTCTCGAGCTGGGTCCGCGAGCCGAGCACCCAGCGCATCCGGCCGGCGAGGTCGTACTTGGCGAGGAACTCGCGCGCGCGTGCGGGCGTGTCGCGCGGCGGGTCGACGGCGATCGCCAGCGCCGGCACCGGCCGGTCGAGCAGGTCGAGCGCGCCCTTGATCTGCTGCGCCTCCGTCGGGCAGGTGTCCTCGCAGGTCGTGTACAGGAACGTGACCGCCACGGGGCGCCCGCGCAGCTCCCGCATCGACACGCGCCGGCCGCGCTCGTCGGTCAGCGCGAAGTCCGGCGCGCGCACGCCGGGCGGCATGGTGCCGCCCTCGAAGCGGGTCGCGGGCGAATCCTCGGAGCCGGCGTTCGCCCGGTCGCGGGCCCGGTCCACGACCACGAGCAGCGCCACGAACGCCACCGCCGTGGTCACCATCACCGCAATCGCCGTCCGGGGCCGCATTGCTCCTGATGGTGACAAATGGGGCCTAGACCCCATGCGGGGGTCCGCCCGGGGGCCGATGATGGGGGTGTAAGGCGATCAGCACACGGGTCGCTCTCCGGTTTCCAAATACTCCTTGGGTCTGTGGTCGGGGCGTCGCGAAAGCGGCGCCCCGAGTGCTTTCCGGGGTCCCCGACGGGCCTCGACAGGGTCGCTACACTTTTTGAAGTGAAAGCCGACCAGGATTAGGGGAGTTCGAGACCGACATGCCGACCGGCGCTGAAGTCCTCAGGAAGATCAAGCAGGAGATCAGGGAGGTGGACCCCCGCGAGGTCCACGACGCCACCGCGAACGGGAACGGCAGCGCGCCCGTCCTGATCGACGTGCGCGAGCAGCACGAGTTCGAGGAGGGTCACATCCCGGGCGCCGTCCACGTCCCGCGCGGCCACCTCGAGACGCGCATCGAGGGGCGCGCCGGCGACCGCTCCCAGCCGATCGTCCTCTACTGCGCCTCCGGCAACCGCTCCGCCTTCGCGGCAAAGACGCTCCAGGACCTGCTCGGCTACGAGGACGTCGCGTCGATGACCGGCGGCATCACGCTCTGGAAGGACCGCGGGTTCGAGGTCGAGACCCCGCGCGCGCTCACGGCCGAGCAGAAGACGCGCTACTCGCGCCACATCCTCCTCCCGGAGGTCGGGCTCGAGGGCCAGCTCGCGCTGCTCGACGCGAAGGTGCTGCTGCTCGGCGCCGGCGGCCTCGGCGCGCCCACGGCGCTCTACCTCGCCGCGGCGGGCGTCGGCACGCTGGGGATCGTGGACGACGACGAGGTCGACCTCTCGAACCTCCAGCGCCAGGTCATCCACACGACCGACCGGATAGGCGTCTCGAAGGTCGACTCGGCCGAGCAGACGATCGCCGGGCTGAACCCCGACGTCGACGTGGTCAAGTACCACACGCGCCTCGACGCCTCGAACATCATGGAGATCATCGACGGCTACGACGTGATCGTCGACGGCGTCGACAACTTCCCGACGCGCTACCTGCTGAACGACGCGACGGTGCGCACGAAGACGCCGGTCGTCTCCGCGTCGATCCTCGGATTCGACGGCCAGCTCTCGGTGTTCGCCCCCTACGAGGGGCCGTGCTACCGCTGCCTCTACCCGACGCCGCCGCCGGCCGAGCTGGCTCCGTCGTGCGGCGCCAACGGCGTGCTCGGCGTGCTGCCGGGGACGATGGGGATGCTCCAGGCCACCGAGGTCATCAAGCTGATCACGGGCCAGGGCGAGCCGCTGATCGGGCGCCTGCTCCTGTACGAGGCACTCGGCGCGTCGTTCACCGAGCTCAAGGTCCGGCGCGACCCGGAGTGCCCGATCTGCTCGCGCGAGCCGGAGTCGATCTCCGACGACGAGATGGGCGTCTTCCCGGACTACGAAGCGTTCTGCGCGGGCGCTGGCTAGCCTCCCCGGATGAGCAACGTGAAGATCCCGCCGGTCCTCCGCTCCTCCACGGGCGGGGAGAAGGAGGTCAGCGCCGCGGGCGGGACCGTCGGTGAGGTGCTGCGCGCACTCGCCGAGGCGCATCCCGACACCGAGTCGCAGATCTTCTCCGGCGACGGCCAGCTCAACCGCTACGTCAACGTCTACCTCAACGACGAGGACGTGCGCGTGCTCGACGGGCTCGAGACACCCGTGAAGGACGCCGACACGCTGGTGATCCTTCCGGCGATGGCCGGGGGATAGCGGCTCCTCTCCGTATCGAGGTCGAGGGGCGCTCAGGCGTTCCCGTCTTCTGGTTCGACGCGCCGGGGCCCGTCGAGGCGCGGCTCGTGTTCGGCGTGGGCTCGGCGCACGAGTCGCTGCCGCGGCACGGGATCACCCACCTCGTGGAGCACCTCGCGATGGTGCCGCTGCACTGGACGCCGTACGCCTCGGGCGCCTGGGTCGAGGACACCACCACCACGTTCTGGGTGGAGGGCAGCCTCGCGGAGGTCGGCGGCTTCCTGGGCGACGTCACGCGCTCGCTGGGAGAGTTGCCGCTCGATCGGCTGGACGTCGAGCGCGACGTGCTCGCGAGCGAGGCCGCCGATTCGGGGTCGAGCTTCCAGCGCCGGCTCCTGGGTCTGCGCTTCGGCCCCGCGACCTACGGCGTGGCCAACTTCCTGGAGCTCGGCCTGCGGTCCGTGTCGCCCGAGGAGGTGGAGGACTGGCGGCGGCGCTCTTTCACCGCGGGCAACGCCGCGATCTGGATGACGGCACGCCCGCCGGACGACCTGGTGCTCGACCTACCGGACGGCCCCGCGGTGCGGCCTCCGGAGCCCGAGCCGATCCCGGGACTGCGCCTCCCCGCGCAGAGCGCTGACTGGGAGGGCGACGTCGCGTTCGGCATGCTCGCGTCGCGCAGCCACGCACTCGCCGCGGGCGGAATGATCGCCGAGCGCCGCGCCGAGGATCGTCTGCGCGTCGAGCGCGGCCTCACCTACGGGGTCGAGTGGGAGCTCTTCCCGCTCACCGCCGGCACCGCCCACCTGTTCCTCTCCGCCGACTCGACCGACGCGAACGCCGTCGTGATCCGCGACGGGATCGGGGCGGTGCTCGAGGAGCTCGCGCGGGACGGGCCCACCGAGGAGGAGCTGGAACGGTTGGTGGCCGAGGACGAGCGCTGGATGCACGACCCCGGCTTCCCCGGCGAGATCCTCGACCGGGCGGCGCGCGAGCATCTCCGCGGGGCGCCGCTGGAGCAGCCCGGGGAGCTGATGGAGGAGCGCCGGCGGGTGCGCCCCGCCGCGG
>DASVPL010000010.1:0-3979 GCA_036382905.1 Thermoleophilaceae bacterium
CGCTGGGGCGAGCGGGCGCTCGAGCGCCTCCTGGGCGACTGGGCTCTCGCGGCCTGGCATCCGCGCGAGCGCCGGCTGGTCCTGGCCCGCGACCACTACGGCCCGACCGCGCTGTACTACCACCGGCGCGGTGACCGGCTCGCCTTCGCGTCGAGCCTGAAGGGCCTGCTCGCGCTACCCGACGTGCCGCGCCGGCTCGACGAGCTCCAGCTCGCGCGGGCGCTCGTGATGGACGTCGCCGACGGGGCGGCGACCATGTACGAGGGGATCCGGCGCCTGCCGACCGCCCGTGCCGTCAGCTTCGACGCGAGCGGCGTTCGCACGCGCGAGTACTGGAGCCTGATGGACGTACCGGAGGTGCGGCTCGCGAGCGACGGCGAGTACGTCGAGCACCTGCTCGACCTGCTCGGAGCCGCCGTGCACACGCGCCTGCGCTCGCGCGCGCCGCTCGCCACGACGCTCAGCGCGGGGCTCGACTCGAGCGCCGTCACCGCCCTCGCCGCCCGCGAGCTGGACGGCGCGCCTCTCACCGCGTACACGGTGCGGCCCGCCTACCCGGAGGTGGCCGCCGAGATGCCGGACGTGCTGGTGGACGAATGGCCCGGCGCGCAGCTCGTCGCCGCGTCCTACCCGAACATCGAGCACGTGCCCGTCGACGCTCGCACCGTGAGCCCGGTGGAGGCGATCGAGCACTCGCTCGCGGTGCACGACGAGCCGGAGCACGCGGTACCGAACCTCCCCTGGGTGCGCGGGCTGCTCGACGCGGCGCGCGAGGGCGGCGCGCGCGTCCTCCTGACCGGCCAATACGGCAACGGCGGCGTGTCGTGGCCGGGCGACGCGCGTGGGGCCCTCAATGCCCTCGCGGGCGGCGAGCCGCGCTCGGCGGCGCAGCGCCTCCGGCACCTGAGCCGCGCCAGCCGCTACGGCTGGGGCGGCGCGGTCTGGCACGGACTGGCCATGCCGGCTCGGAGCATCGTCGCGGCCGAGCGGATGCGGCGCGACCCGACCCGCCGGCCTGGCTGGCGCAGTTCGGCGATCGCGCCTCACTTCGCCGCACGGATCGGACTGCGCGACGCGGTGCGCGAGAACGGCTGGGACCCCGAGTTCACGCGCGCCGGCCCGCGCGAGCGCCGCCTGTCCTATCTCCTACCCGGCAGGCTGCCGACCGGCGCGTGGTGGCATCAGCGCAGCGCCGCTCAGGGGGTCGAGATGCGCGATCCGACCGCGGACGTTCGCGTGCTCGAGTTCTGCGTGGGTGCGCCGGACGAGCAGTTCGCCGGCGTCGGCGGCATCGACCGCTGGCTCATCCGGAGGGCGCTCGCGCTGCTCGTGCCGCCCGAGGTCGCCTGGAGCACTCGGCGCGGAGCGCAGGGGGCCGACATCGCGTACCGGCTGCGGGCCGACGCCGGCGCCGTCTCGGCGGCGGTGGAGCGTGTCGTCTCGTCCGATGCGGCGCGCGACCACCTCGATGTCGTGGCGCTCCGGCGCTCGTGGGCCGAGGTCGCCGCGGGCAGCTCGGACGGCGTGCTGGGCGTCACGCGCGCTCTGGCGTTCGGGCTCTTCCTGGCCGGTCTCGGCGACGACGACGGGGGCCTGTGATTCACTATGCCGATGAGCGAGCACTCGAACCCCCACGAGCCGCAGCGAGCGGCAACGTCCTCTGAATCCGGCGCTGGCGCCAAGGCGCCATGGCACCCCCCGACGCTGGAGGAGGTCGACTACTCGGCCACCGAGGCGGCCGGCGTGGGCGCCGTGTACGACCTCACGGTCTACACCGGCAGCGTCTAGCGGCAGCACCGCGCCGCATTTGAACACGCTCCTCCGGTCGGAGCGGGCGTTCGTACGCCGGCGCGGCGGCGAGTCGTTCCTGGTCCGGCCCGCCCAGCGGGCTGAGTCGAGGCTGAGCGAGGTGGCGGCGGAGATAGTGGAGGGCCTTGGGGTCCCCACGACCTCCGAAGCGCTCCGCGCGCGCGTGTCGGAGCGGTTCGACGTCGGCCCCGAGGAATGCGAGCGGGCGGTCGGCGCGTTCGTCGACGAGCTGGCGGCGCTCGGCGTCGTCGAGACCCGGCCCGCGGCGGAGGCCCCGCCGCCGCTGCGCCGGCGCTACCTCGACCTGCTCAAGCTCGCGCTCGTGAACCTCGTGTACGCGGAGGATGCCCTGAGGCTCGACACCGCCCTGTCCGGCAAGCTCGGCCCGGACCAGCTGGCCCGGCAGCGCATGCTGCGCGACGTGCGCTACGAACGCCCCGACGACTACGCGGAGGTGGTCGCCAACAAGCGCGACGGGGCGGTGGACGGGTTCTGGGGAGCCCGCCTCTCTCACACGATGATCGGCCTCAGCGGGCTCGAGAACCTCGAGCGGTGCGCCCACAGGGTCTTCGCCGACGGGGTCCCGGGCGACTTCCTCGAGGCCGGCGTCTGCCACGGCGGGGCGTCGATCTTTCTGCGTGGCCTCCAGGTCGCGTACGGGGAGGACGATCGCGTGACGTGGCTCGCCGACACGTTCGCCGGAGTCCCACCGCCGGCGCACGAGGTGGACCGCGAGCACGATCTCGACCTGACCGAGGAGCGCATCCCGTGGATGGTCGCTGGGATTCAGGAGGTGCGCGACAACTTCGAGACCTACGACCTGCTCTCGGATCGAGTCCGCTTCCTTCCGGGGCTGTTCGCGGACACGCTGCCGGACGCGCCCGTCGAGCGGCTCGCCATCCTGCGCATCGACGGCGACCTCTACGAATCGACGCGCGACACGCTCGACGCCCTGTACGACCGCGTGTCCGACGGCGGCTACGTCATCGTGGACGACTACCACTGCCTCGACCCGTGCCGCATCGCGGTCGACGAGTTCCTGGCGAAGCGCGGGCTGGACGTGGAGATGGACCAGGTCGACTGGACCCGCGTCTGCTGGCGCAAGGGCGCGTGAGCGGGCCGGGCGACCCGCGCCTCGTCGTCGTATACCCCCGCGACCTCATCGGCGAGAACGCCGGGCTCTACGGCCTGCACGTGACCTCGCTCGTCGAGCTGCTGACGCCGCTCGGCTGGCGCGTCGAGGCGTACACGGTCCTGGACCCCCGCTTTCCGGCGGCGGCACTCGGCGCCGACCTCACGGTCGTCCAGATGCTCGCCGACCCCGAGGTGGAGGGCGTGATCCTGTGCCGTCGCGACAGGGGCCTTCCAACCGTGTACGAGGTGACCGACAACGTCCTCGGGGTCGGCGACTGGCTGCCGCGCACGCATCCCGCGCGCAGTCCGCTCGCCCGGCAGAGCCTTCTGTACCACGCACATCTGGCCGACTCGACTCAGATGCTGGTGCCGGCGCTCGCGGAGCTCTTCTCCGGGGTGAATCCGCGGTCGATCCTGCTCAGCCCTCGCACGCCGTTTCCCGACGAGGTGCCCCCGAAGCCGCCCGGCTTCGTGTTCGGCTGGTCGGGCAGCCGCTCGCACTCGGCCAGTCTCGCGGCGGCGGCCCCCGCGGTGATCGAGCTCTGCCACCGTCATCCGGACGCGACCTTCGCGTTCATGGGGGATCGGAGCGTCTTCGACGAGCACTTCGGGGCGATCCGGGCCGAGCAGCGGCAGGTCCATCCGTTCGGCGAGTGGGAGGCGCAGCTGCGCTTTGTCGGCGGCCTGCACGTCGGCATCGCCCCGATGGCGCCGAGCCCCTTCAACGCGGCGCGGTCCGACACGCGCGTCGGCCTCTACGCGGGGCACGGGGTGGCCGCGGTGCTGGAGGACGCCCCTCCACATCGCCCCCATCGAGACCGCGCACGGATCTACCGGACGGCGGCGGAGCTGCTCGACGTGCTGGAGGAGCTCTTTCACGACCGCCCGCAGGTCGAGGCCATGGCCCGCAACGGGCGCGCCTGGATGGAACGCGAGCGCAGCGCCGCCGCGTTGGGGGCCCAGCGAGACGGCGCCTACCGCGAGCTGCTCGCGCGGTCGCCGAATGGACGGCCGGGCGGGCCTCCCGATTCGCCGA
>DASVPL010000011.1:0-5768 GCA_036382905.1 Thermoleophilaceae bacterium
CGTCGGTGCGGCGGTAGATCACGTCGACGGGCTCGCGGCGGCCCTCGTGCCGAGCGAACACGCGGCCGTCGCGGATGTCGAGGTCGGCGAAGGTGACGATCGGGATCCCGAGCCGCCGCGCGATCCGGCGGTGCTCGAACCACGCGCTGTTGGACTCGCCGTCGCTCAGCAGCACGACGTTCGGGTCGTCGATGCCCGCGGGCGCCGCCGCGCGCAGGGCCGCTCCGAGCGCCTCGAAGGACGGCCCGAAGTCGTCGCCGCCCGGGCGATCCAGCAGCTCGCCAACCACCTCGCGCGCCACCTCCGCATAGGCGATCCCCGACGGCGTGCGGACGTTGTCCTCCAGCACCATGAAGCGACCGGACGCGTCGCGGACCACGTCGAGGCCGGCCGCCGCGATCCGCGGGCCGCGCACGGCCACCCCGGCCATCCACGGCTCGTAGTGGTCGGCGCTCTCGACCACGCGCGCGGGCAGTACGCCCGCCGCGACGATGCGGCGCTCGCCGTAGATGTCGGCGAGAAACGCGTTCAGCGCGCGCACGCGCTGCGTCAGCCCCGCGGCGAGCCCGCTCCACTCCTCGGCGGAGAGCACGCGCGGGACCGGGTCCACGGCGAACGCGTCGTTGTCCCCGAAGTACGCGCCGCGCTCGCGGACCGCATCCGCGCTGGCGCTCTCAAGCACCCGCAGGTCGCGCTGCTCGAGCGCCTCGATCGCGGCGCGGTAGTGCGGGTGGGGCTCACCGCGGGCGGCGAACGCCTCGTCGTAGAAGCGGTCGTCGACGTCGTAGCGGGCGCGCTCGGGGCTCAGCGCTTCCATCGCTTCGGCTTACCCGGCACGGCCGGAACTCAAAGACGCGCGCGAGTGCGACCCGCGCCTGCGCCGCGGCGCGGGCACGCGCTCGCCCGGCGGGCGCACTGCCACGGCCAGCTCCTCGACGGCCTCCTCGAGCATCGCCGGCAGCCGGCCCGCGTCGGGCAGCGCCTCGGGATCGGCGTAGGCGGCGAAGTGCAGGCCGCCGTCGTAGCTCAGCACGCCGAACGAAAGCGCGTGATCCTCGGGGATGGGGATGACCGGGTAGATCGAGCGCACCCGCGCGCCGGCCGCGTACAGCGGGATGCGCGGTCCGGGCACGTTCGAGACGGTCAGGTTGTAGAGGCGCGGGCTGGCGGCGAGCTTCGCGGCGCGGCGCTTGAGCGGCTCCGGTAGCGAGCCGACCGAGCGCAGCAGGATCTCGGTGCCCGCCACGCGGCCCGACTCCTTGAGCTCGCCCATCTGCTCGCGCACGCGTTCGAGCCGCGCGAGTGGCGCCGGCTCGCTCACCGGCAGGTCCACGAACGCGAACGTGATGCGGTTGCCCTCGCCGCGCTCGTCGTCGGGACGCCGGACGCTGACCGGGACCATCACGCGTAGGTCGGCCGGCTCGTCGCCGGTGCGCAGCGCGAGCTTCCTGAGAGCCCCGGCGGCGATGGTCAGCACGACGTCGTTCAGGGAGGCGCCGGTCTGCTGCTTGATCCGGAGCGCCCGGCCCATCGAGACCCTGTGCTTGACGAGTGTCCTGCGCGGCCCGATCGGAACGTTCAGGGCCGATTTCGGCGCGGGCTTGATCGCGTCCTCCGCCAGCGACACCGCCGCGCGCCTGAGCGTGTCCGCCATCCGGAGCCCGCTTCCCGGCGAGAGGCCCAGCGCGGCGACCCGGCGCGCCGCGCGGAACTGCTCGACGGCCGAGTCCGCGAGCGAGTCGAGCAGCACCCGGCCCGGGCCGTTGTCGGAAGCGGGCCGCCACTCCTCGCGCTTGACCGGCGTCGCCTCCGGCCCAGCGTCGAAGAGCAGCAGCCCGAGTTCGACCGCGGCGAGGCCGTCGACCATCGCGTGGTGGACCTTGCCCACGAACGCGGCTCGACGGCGGTCGACCGCGGGGAGCACCAGGAGGCTCCAGAGCGGCCGGTCGCGCGGAAGTTGCTCGGAGAGGAAGGCGTCCACGGCGCGGCGCATCGCGGGCGCGGACAGCGGAGGCCCCTCCATGACCCTCACGTGGTCGCGCATGTCGAACGCGGGGTCGTCGCGCCAGGCCGGCTCCCCGACCCCCAGCGGCGTCTCGACCACGCGCTGGCGAAAGCGCGGCGCAAGGTGCAGGCGCGACTCGATCTGGTCGATCAGCGCCGCCGCGTCGAGCCGCGCGACTCCGCGCGGGAGCTCCAGCGCGGAGAACCACCCCACGTGCATGTGGGCGCTCGGCGACTCGACGCGCAGGAACGACGAGTCGAGCGTTGACAAACGCGAGGGCACGCTCGGATGATCGGCGCCGGCGCGCCGCGCGCACATGGACCCGTGTAGAGGATTCCGCGGTCGGTTTTCGACCGGATGTCGAAGTGCTTAGACGGGCGTGCGCTCGCCGCGCTCGAAGCGCCGCTCGCCGCGCGGCGGGTCGTCGAGCCGCGCCGCGGGCTGTGTCAGGAGCGGCCACGTGCGGCCGCGCTCGTGCATCCGGAAGCGCGCGAGCACCACCAGCGTGCGCAGCCCGTAGGCCACGCTGTCGCGGAACGAGACGCTCGAGGCCTCGAGGAAGTAGCGCGTCGGGATCGGCTGCTCGACCACCCGCGCGTCGCGCGAGACGATCTGGGCGAACATCTCCTGGTCGAACACGAAGCCGTCGCTGTTGCGCCCGAACGGGACCGCGCGCAGGAAGTCCGCCGAGAAGGCGCGGTAGCCGGTGTGGTACTCGGAATAGTCACGACGGAAGGCCTGGTTCTCGACCCAGGTGAGGAAGCGGTTGCCGACCCACTTCCAGCGCGGCATGCCGCCGGCGATCGTCTCGTCCTCGAGCAGGCGCGAGCCCATCACCACGTCGGCCTCGCCGTCCTCGATCGGGCGGACCATCTCGGCGAGCAGCGCCGGGTCGTACTGGTTGTCTGCGTGGACCATCACGACCACGTCGGCCCCGTCGCGGACGGCGCGCGTGTAACAGGTCTTCTGGTTCGCGCCGTAGCCGCGGTTGGCCGGGTGGGCGATCACCTCGAAGCCCGCCCGCAGCGCCGCGGTGACGGTTTCGTCGGGGCTCGCGTCGTCCACCAGCAGCGCGCGGTCGGCGGCCCCCACCGGCATCTCCTCGGCAACCTGGGCGATCGTCGGCTCGGCCCTGTAGGCGGGCAGCACCACGTGCACGTCCTGCTCGCGCCCGCGCGGTGCGACCAGCGGCTTCGGCGGGCGCAGCACCTCGACGTTGTGCGCGAGCACAACGCGCTCGTCACCCAGCGACAGCGACAGGCTGGCGCTCTCGGGCAGCGCGCGAGCGGCGGCGCGCACCGCGGTCCCCAGGGTGCCGCCGCGCTCGGCCAGCCCGGCGAGCCAGTAGCGCGCGGAGAACGTGCGCACGAACGACACGTCGTCGGAGATCACGAGGCCCTCCGCGGTGAGCAGCTCGCGCAGCGTGAGGCGCGGCACGAGGCAGACGTGCGCCGGCAGCAGCGCCCACCAGCGCGCGCCGGCCAGGCGGGCGGTGCGCGAGCCCGGGTCGGGGGTCACGACGCAGAGCACGCCGCCGGGGCGCAGCAGCTCGCGGCAGCGGCGGATCGCGGCCACGGGGTCCTCCACGTGCTCGAGCACGTCGGCGAGCACGATCGCGGCGAATCCCTCGTCGGCCGGCTCGACCTCCTCGAGCGGCGTCTCCGCCACAGGCAGGCCGAGCACGTCGCGCGCGTAGCTGGCGGCGCTGTGGGAGAGCTCGACGCCCTCGACCTCGTAGCCGCGACTGCGCGCCTCGTCGAGCAGCAGCCCGTGGCCGCAGCCCACGTCCAGCAGGCGCCCCGCGGGCACGTGCTCACCGATCAGGTCGAGCAGCCGTCGCGCGGTGGCGCGGCGCCCGGGCTCCTCGGCGAGGTAGGCCTCGTCGCTCATCTCGCGGTAGAGCCCGGCGAGCTCGGCGGCCGGCGGCAGCGACGGCTGCTGGACGGTGCCGCACTCCGCGCACGCGTACAGGTCGCCGTGGGCGCCGGGGGTGTGGCAGCTCGGGGAGAACGACTCGGCGTCGGGAGCCGCGGCGCTGCCGGGATGCCGGAGCACGAGTGCCCCCGCGCAGACGCGGCACGTGTCAGGGGCGGCCATAACGCGCCGCTAGGTTAGCCGCGTGCCGGACTACGGCTTCCCACGCACGAGCGGCGGCGGCAGGTCCGCGGGCGGCGTCTGCGAGTTGAGCGCCACCGCGCGCCTGTACGAGCGGCGGGCCGCGTCGTCGTGCCCGGCCGTCACCTGCACGCGCGCCAGCGTGACCCACACGAGCTGGTTCTCCGGCTCGCGCTTGACCACGTCGAGCATCAGCCGCTCGGCCTGGTCGGCCCGCCCCGTGCGGGCGAGCACGATCGCCGTCGAGTTGTCCCGCAGGCTGTCGGGGTTCAGCTTCGTCCTCGCCACCGCCAGCTCGGCCAGGATCGCGTTGTCGGCCCCGCCGGCCACCACGGTGCGCACCGAGGACTCGATGCGCCCCTCGGAGCGGTAGACCGTGGCGGACACGAGGATCCCCACCAGGCAGGCGAGCACCAGCGCGGCGCGTACGAGGGACCTGAGCACGCTCGCATTATGGGCAGGCGGGATCTTCGTGATCGCCCTGCCGGTCGTCCTGGCCTTCGCCACCGGCGGCTACGGGCTGCGGCGCGCGTCGTTCGCGCTCGCCGCCGTGCTGCTGGTGCTCGGCGCCCTGGCCGTGCTCGCGCCTTGGCCGCTCGTGCCTCGCGGCAAGCCGGCGCTGGCGCTGGCCGCGCTGGCGGGATTCGCCGCCTGGACCGCGGTTTCGATCGCCTGGGCGCGCGTTCTGGGCGACGCCGCCGCCGACGCCTACCGCCTCCTGCTCTACGTGGCCGCGTTCATGGTCGCGCTCTGCTGCCTGCGGCTACCCGAGCTGCGCCGCCGCGTGCCGGACGCGCTGCTCGCCGGGATCGTGCTGGTCGGGCTCTACGGGTTGGCCGGACGACTGCTCCCAGCCGTGGTCGAAGTGCCGGAGGGCGCGCGCCAGGACCGCCTCAACGAGCCGTTCACCTACTGGAACGCGCTCGGGATCTTCATGGTCATGGGGATCGTCCTCGCCGTCGCCACCGCCAGCGACGAGGAGCGCCCGCCGTGGCTGCGCGCGCTCGCCTGCGCGGCCGCGGCGCCGTGCGGCGTGGCGCTCTACCTGACCTACTCGCGCGCCTCCTGGCTCGCGCTCGCCGCCGGGCTCGTGCTCCTCGTGGTCCTGCGCCGCACGCGCGCGGTGCCGCTGGCGGCGGCGCTGGCGCTCGGGTCGATCGCCGTGCTGGTGGCCGCGGTGCAGGCGTTCCCGGCGGTGCTCGGCGACGAGGGCACGAGCACCCCGGCGGGCCTCGCGTTCGCGGGCGTGATCGGCGTGGTGGGCGCCGCGGCGGCACTGGCGCACCTGCGGCTCTCGCGAGCGCGGGTCGCGCAAGCCCCGCTGCCGATCGGACCCGGGCTCGCGCGTGTTCTCGCGATAGTGACGATCCCGGCGGTGATCGGAGTCGGCCTGCTCGTGGCGACCGGCGGCGGGAAGAACGAGAACGTGCGCTCCGGCGGCGGCCGCGTTGCCACGCTCGACACAAATCGCGACGCGCTCTGGGGCGTCGCGCTCGACGCCTTCGCCGAGCACCCGCTGACCGGCGTCGGCACGTCCAGCTTCGCGGTCGAGTGGCTGCGCGAGCGCGACGAGGTGGACCGCGCGCTCGACGCTCACTCGCTCTACGTCGAGACCCTCGCCGAGCTGGGCATCGTGGGCGCGCTGCTG
>DASVPL010000012.1:0-3571 GCA_036382905.1 Thermoleophilaceae bacterium
TCGCCGGGCAGCAGCGCGAGTGTGCGCCGCACGACCCGGCCGAGCCGCCGCGCACCCTCGATGGGGCTGGTCGGCGAGGAGCCGCGGCCGCCCGGGGGCGCCGGCGCGGCGAGCCGCGCGGCTTCGCCACCCGCGCCGCCCCCGCGCAGCTCCGCCAGCGTCTCGCGCACGTTGGCCCGGCGGAGGCTGCGGCGCACGCGCGCGTACGTCGCGACGATCTCGAGCGCCAGCGCCAGCTTCGCGCCCGGCGACAGAGGCCCCACGCGCGTCAGGTCCGCCGCGGCGATCCTCACGCCGCCGGCACCGCCCGGCGCGCGTGCTCCTCGACGGCGGCCGCGGCCGCCGCGGAGCTCACGGTCTCCGAGATCCCCAGCGAGAAGGTCGGCACGGTGCGCGCGATCCTCGCGCACACGTCGAGCTGGTTCGCCAGCCGTTCGGGCGTGCGTACCCCGAACACGAAGGTGCTCGACAAGAGCAGTCGCGGCCCGGGGCTCTCGATCGGCTCGATCGCCGGCTCCGGCCGCGGTCGCAGGTAATAGATTGCCCGCAGCGGGGCGGGAGCGTGCTCGCGCGGGATCTTCATGTAGGTCTTGCCACTGTGACCGAGCTCGGAGCCGAGCGCGCGCCACGTGTCGTCGCCGATCTTCTCGCGCTCGGCGTCGCGGACCGCGGCGATCGCCGCGCCCGGGTGGGCGCGCAGCACGCCGTCGCGCTCGTCGAGCGCCAGCACGTCGTCGGTGAAGAAGCGGCCGCCGCGCGCGACGAGCTGGATGGCGAGCGACGTCTTGCCCCCGCCCGTCGGGGCCACGAATGCGAGCACCCCGCCGTCGACGGCGACCGCGCTCGCGTGGAACACCTCGAGCCCGCGCAGGGCGGCGGCCCACGGCAGGATCCGCCCGACCAGGAAGCGCTGCCAGCTCCACGGCTCCTCGTCGGGCGGCGAGCACTGGATCGCGTCGCCGCGCGGCGACAGTCGCGCGAGCCCGAAGCCCCGCGCGTAGAGCCGGTAGCCGGCCTCCGGGTGGGTGTCGATGGTGCGGGCGGGCGTGTCGGGGTCGAACCACTCCTCGAGCACGCGCTCGCCGCCGTCCGCGGGCCAGTCGCGGTCGATCTCCTCGGGCGCCACCAGGTCAGCGCGCGTCGGCCGCCCCGGCTCGCCGTCGCCCGCCGCGGGCAGGCCCGGCGCGGGGAACGAGGCGTCTATCTCGAGGCCGAACGCCCGCGCCGTCCAGCGCGCCGGCTCAGCCGGCATCCCGCTCGATCAGGCTGCGCTCCGAGAGGGCGTGGCAGAGGCTCAGCACGTCGCGCTCGATCACGGCGCGGTCCTGGCCGAACTCGCCCGTGAGCCGATCGATCGCCGCCGCCACCGAGTCGCTCTCACCGAGCGCGTTCAGCATCGTCGCGGCGGTCTCGTTGAGGCCGTGGTAGGTGCCGCTCTGGAGGTTGAGGATCACGGTCTCGTCGCCGAAGTCGCGGTACACGACGTGCTCGGGCACCCGCACGCGCTGGCCCAGCATCGAGTCTCCGCTGCTCTCCGCGCCGCTCATCAGTACTCGATGATGGTGCCCTTGCGGCGGCTGCGGGTCAGCGCGGCTCGCAGCGTGACCAGCGACAGCGGCATCAGTACCGCGGTGAATCCGAGCAGCTTCGCCAGCTCGACCCCGACCGAGCCCTGGAGCGGCGTGCCCACGAGCACGTGGCGCAGCAGGTCCACCGCCGGCGTGAACGGCTGCACGTCCGACGCCCACTCGATCCAGTCCGGCAGCAGCGCCACCGGGAAGTACACGCCCGCGAGCAGCGTCACGCCGGTGATGAAGAACGTCGCGCCCGCGTTGGTCTGCTTGAAGAGCACGACGGCCGCGGCCATGAGCAGCCCGAACGGCGCGAACGCGATCGCCCCCAGCAGGCCGACCGGCAGCGCCGCCGCCGCCGTGGACCAGCGGATGTCGAGGCCGAAGGCGATCCCCGCATACGCCACGGACATGAGCGCGGTGGCGAAGGCCAGCAGCAGCGGGAAGATCAGCAGCGAGACGATCGCCCGCAGCGGCCCGAACGCCGAGAGCACCATCCGCTCGAAGGTGCCCGACTGGAGCTCCGCGCGCAGGGTCGCGACCGGTGTGGAGAGGGTGGAGGTGAGCACTCCGAAGATCACGATCCCGACCACAACGAACGCGTAGTAGTCGTCCGGCGACCCGATCCGGGGCGACGACACGAGCCGTGATACGTAGAAGAACATCGTAAGGCTCACCGCCGTCGTGAAGAAGGTGGTGAAGAAGCGCGTCCGGTAGCTCGCGAAGATCAGGAAGTCGCGCTTGCAGATCGCGCCCGCGGCTGTGATGAGTGCTGCGGCGTGCTTCATGCGGGTGCCAGCCGCCCGTCGGAGAGCGCAAAGCCCGCGTCGATCGCCGGGATCTGCTCCCAGTGGCCCGGTACGCAGACGATCGCCGCCCCGCCGCGCTCCTTGAGCGCCCGGACCGCGCCGCCGAGAATCGCCACGCCCTCGTCGTCGAGGCTCGTGGTCGGCTCGTCCAGCAGCGCCACCATCGGGTCGTGGAGGAAGGCCAGGGCGAGTCGCAGGCGCTGGCGCTGGCCCATCGACATGCGGTCGACGCGCCGTCCGAGCAGCTCCTCGAGCACGAACTCGTGCGCGACGCGCTCGATCGCGGAGGTCCGCACCGCGCGCGGGAGCAGCGCGAGCTTGGCCCACATGTCGAGGTGGTGGCGGACCTTGAGCCGCGCGTAGAGCCCGGTGTTGCCGGCCGAGACGAACCCGGTGCGGCGCTGGAACTCGGTGCGGTCGCGCTCGGAGTCGAGCCCGCAGATGCTGACCGAGCCCGATTCCGGGGCGATAAGACCCGCCGCGATCCGCAGCAGGGTGGTCTTCCCGGTCCCGTTGCGCCCCACGATTGCCATCGCCGAACCCGGCTCGAGCAGCAGGTCGACACCTTCGAGGACGCGCGGCACAGCCGGCCAGCGCTTGACTATGCCCTTGAGAACGAGCGGGGGGCTGGCCATCTGGGGCTATTGGACCACACGCGGCGGGGACAGCGCCAGCACGGGGTTTGGCGCATGAAAGGGCGCCACGGGGGTACCGTTCAGGGTTGGATGCGTGGATCGCATGGAAGCTATGCGCCTCCGACGGTCTCCGACTATGGGGATCTGGCGGAGATGACGGCGGGGGGTTACCCCCTGCTCGGCGTCGCGGGCGTGCAGGATCTGAGCTTCAGCTCGCCGGACCAGCCCGCTCCGGGCGGAGGCGGCGGCACGGGTGCGGACGGCGCGACCGGCGATCCCGGCTCACCCGGCTCTCCGGGTTCGCCCGGGTCGCCCGGCGGTCCCGGGGCTGACGGCGATCCCGGCGCGAACGGGGATCCCGGCGCCAACGGCGATCCCGGCGCCGCCGGCGGCGACGGCCAGGACATCGGCGGCGAGGACATCTCCTCGCCGGGCGGCGACGGCGGCGGCTCCGGTGGCGGCGGTGCCGGCGGTGGCTCGGGCGGCGGCTCCGGTGGCTCCGGCGGCGGCGCAGCTGGCGGCAAGCTGCCGTTCACCGGCCACCAGGCCGGTGACG
>DASVPL010000013.1:0-29330 GCA_036382905.1 Thermoleophilaceae bacterium
AGGACGGCGCATCGGCCGGGCTGACCGCGCCGAACGGCCCCTCGCAGGAGCGGGTCATTCGCCAGGCGCTGGCGAGCGCCGGGCTCTCGCCCGCCGACGTCGACGCCGTGGAGGGCCACGGGACGGGCACCACGCTCGGCGACCCGATCGAGGCCCAGGCGCTGCTCGCCACCTATGGCCAGGAGCGCTCCGACGGGCCGCTGCGGCTCGGCTCGATCAAGTCGAACATCGGCCACACCTCGGGGGCGGCGGGCGTCGCCGGGGTGATCAAGATGGTCGAGGCGCTCCGCCACGAGCTCCTGCCGCGGACGCTCCATGCCGAGGAGCCCTCGTCGCACGTCGACTGGTCGGCGGGCGAGGTGCGCTTGCTGACGGAGGCCGAGCCGTGGGAGCGGCGCGAGCGACCGCGCCGGGCGGGGATCTCGTCGTTCGGGGTCTCGGGCACGAACGCCCACGTGATCGTGGAGGAGGCGCCGGTCGAGGAGGAGGCGCCGGCCGAGCGCTCCGACCCTCCCGCCCTGCCGCTGCTCCTCTCGGCTCACAGCGAGGTGGCCCTGAGCGCCCAGGCCGAGCGCCTGCACGGCTGGCTCACCGAGCGGCCGGAGCTCGAACCGCTCGACGTCGCCTTCACCCTTGCCACGGCCCGGGCCAGGCTCGAGCGCCGGGCGGCGGTGGCGGTCTCGGGTCGCGAGGAGCTGCTGGACGCACTCGCGGCGCTGGGCAGCGGCGAGCCCGCGCGCGGGATGACGCTCGGCGAGGAGCGGCCCGGCAAGACCGCAGTCCTCTTCACCGGCCAGGGCGCCCAGTGGGCGGGGATGGGCGCGGCGCTGTACGAGCAGTTCGAGGTCTTCGCCGAGGCGCTCGACGCGGTGTGCGCGGAGCTCGACCCGCGGCTGGAGCGGCCCCTGAAGGAGCTGATGTTCGCCGCCAAGGGCTCCGACGAGGCCGAGCTGCTCGACCGCACGGAGTACACGCAGACCGCGCTGTTCGCGATCGAGGTCGCCCTCTACCGGCTGTTCGAGTCGTGGGGCCTGCGGCCCGACTACCTGATCGGCCACTCGATCGGCGAGCTCACGGCGGCCCACGTCGCCGGCGTCCTCGCACTCCCAGATGCCTGTGCTCTGGTCGCCGCTCGCGGGCGCCTGATGGGTGCGCTTCCGGAGGGCGGCGGGATGCTCGCGATCAAGGCACCCGAGGACGAGGTCGCGGAGTCGCTCGCCGGCTTCGAGGGCCGGCTGTCGATCGCGGCGGTCAACGGGCCGCGTGCGCTCGTGGTGTCGGGCGAGGGGGACGCGCTCGACGAGCTCGAGCCGGTGTGGGCCGAGCGCGGGAACGACGTCAAGCGCCTGCGCGTGAGCCACGCCTTCCACTCTCGGCTGATGGAACCCATGCTCGAGGAGTTCCGTACGGTCGCCGAGGGCATCGACTACGAGCCGCCGCAGCTCGAGGTGGTCTCGAACCTGACCGGCGGGCTGGTCTCCGACGAGCTCCGCGATCCGGACTACTGGGTCCGCCACGTGCGCGAGGCGGTCCGCTTCGCCGACGGCGTGGGCGAGCTCGAGCGGCTCGGCGTGACGCGCTTCGTCGAGCTCGGCCCGGACGGGGTGCTGACGGCGATGGCGCGGATGTCGGTCGGCGACGAGCTCGGCGAGCGGGCGACGTTCGCGGCGTCGATGCGTGCCCGCCGCGACCCGCTGCCGACACTGCTCGGCTGCCTCGGCGCGCTCGACGTGGCCGGCGTCGAGCTCGACTGGCACCGCTTCTTCGCGGGCAGCGGCGCGCGCCTCGTCGACCTGCCCACCTACCCCTTCCAGCGCGAGCGCTACTGGCTCGAGGGCCGGGGTGGCCCGGGCGACCTCGTGGCGGCGGGGCTGGAGAACGCCGAGCACCCCCTCCTCGGGGCGGCGGTCCGCCTCGCCGGCGAGGACGAGGGCTGGTTGTTCACCGGGCGCCTTTCGACCAAGACCCAGCCCTGGCTCGCCGACCATGCCGTGATGGACACGGTCCTCCTGCCGGGGACCGCCATGGTCGAGCTGGCGCTCGCCGCCGCGGAGCGCGTCGGCGCGGGCGGGCTCGAGGAGCTGACGCTCGTCGCGCCGCTGGTCCTCGACGGCGAGCGGGCGCTCCAGGTGGCCGTGGCCGAGCCCGACGACGAGGGGCGCCGGACGATCGAGGTCTACGCAGGCCCGCTGGGCAGCGCCGGCGACGACGCGGACGACGGGGACTGGACGCTGCACGCGACCGGCCTGCTCGGCGCCGATGCGGCCGCTGACGACGGGGCGCTCGCGGCCTTCGCCACGGCGAGCTGGCCGCCCGAGGGCGCCGAGGAGCAGGACGTCGAGTTCCTCTACGACCGCCTGGCCGAGGCCGGCTACGACTACGGGCCGACCTTCCAGGGCCTGCGCCGCGCCTACCGCAACGGCGACGCCTGGTTCGCCGAGGTGGCCCTCGACGGCGCCGCCGACACGGATGGCTTCCGCCTCCACCCGGCGCTGTCCGACGCGGCGCTGCACACCATGGCCCTCGGCCGCCGCGAGGAGGACGCACCGCCCGCGGTCCCCTTCACCTTCTCCGGGGTGCGTCTCGAGAGCGTGGGCGCCACCGCGCTTCGGGTGCGGATCGAGACGACCGGCGACACCGATGGCGACGCCACCACCGCGAGGGTGCTGGCGCTCGACGAGTCCGGCGCGCCCGTCTTCGCGATCGAGGCGCTCGAGGCACGCCCCGTCGACCGGGCGGCGCTCAGTGCCCGGGCGAGCGCGGGCCAGGACGGGCTGTTCGCGCTCGGGTGGGTGGAGGTCGAGGCATCGGATGACGCCTCGGCGCCGCGCGCCGCCCTCCTCGGCGAGGACGACGGCGCCCTGGCCGGCTCCGGCATCGACCTCGAGGGTTATCCCGACGTCGTGACGCTCGAGGAGGCGATCGCCGGCGGGGCGGCCGCCCCCGAGCTGGTGCTGGTACGTGCCGGCGCCGCCGGCGGGACCGTCCACGAGCTGGCCGAGCGGACCCTCGAGCTCCTGCAGGCGTGGCTCGGGGCGGAGGCGCTGGGCGAGGCGCGGCTCGTCGTCGTCACCGACCGCGCGCTGACGGCCACGGCGGGCGACTCGCCGAACCTCTCCCAGGCCGCGCTGGTCGGCCTCCTGCGCAGCGCCGAGTCGGAGAACCCGGGCCGCGTCGCCCTCGTCGACCTCGACGGAAGCGAGGCGTCGGCGGCCGCTCTCCCCGGCGCGCTCGCCAGCGAGGAGCCCGAGCTGGCCCTCCGGGATGGCGTCCTCCTCGCGCCGCGGCTGGGCCGCGCCGCCAGCCTCACCCCGCCCCCCGAGGCGGGTTCGTGGCGCCTCGCCATCGAGAGCAAGGGCTCGCTCGACGACCTGGCGCTCGTCGCATCCGAGGCCGCCGAGACCCCGCTCGCGGAGGGGGAGGTCCGCGTGGCCATGCGCGCCGCCGGGCTCAACTTCCGCGACGTCCTGATCGCCCTCGGCATCTATCCCGGCGAGGCCCCGCTCGGCAGCGAGGGGGCCGGCGTCGTGGTCGAGGTCGGGCCCGGCGTCGATCGCCTCGCGCCCGGAGATCGTGTGATGGGCTTCCTCGGCGAGGCCTTCGCCTCGCACGCGGTCACCGACCAGTCGATGCTCGTGCCCATCCCCGACGGCTGGTCCTACGCCCAGGCGGCCTCGGTTCCGACGGTCTTCCTGACCGCCTACTACGCGCTGTTCGACCTGGCTGGGGTCTCCCGCGGCGAGCGGCTGCTCGTCCACGGCGCCGCCGGTGGGGTCGGCATGGCCGCGCTGCAGCTCGCCGAGCACGCCGGGGCCGAGGTCTTCGCCACCGCGCACCCGCGCAAGTCGCACACGCTGCGCGAGCTCGGCCTGAGCGAAGAGCGGATCGCCTCCTCGCGCGAGCTGGCGTTCAAGGACGAGTTCCTCGACCGCACCGGCGGCGAGGGTATGGACGCGGTGCTCGACTCGCTGAGCGGCGAGTTCGTGGACGCCTCGCTCGAGCTCCTCCCGCGCGGAGGGCGCTTCGTCGAGATGGGCAAGGCCGACGTGCGCGACGCCGAGGAGGTCGGACGCGAGCACCCGGGTGTCGAGTACCGCGCCTTCGACCTGATGGAGGCTGGTCCCGAGCGCATCCAGGAGATGCTCGCCGAGGTGGTCGAGCTCTTCGAGCGCGGCGTCCTCCGCCACCTACCGATCTCGACCTGGGACATCCGCCGCGGCCCCGATGCCTTCCGCCACATGCGCGAGGCGCGCCACGTCGGCAAGATCGTCCTGAGCGTCCCCGAGCGGCCGGACCCCGACGGCACCATCCTCATCACCGGCGCGACGGGCGGCCTTGGCGCGCTCGTGGCTCGCCACCTGGCGGCCGAGCACGGCGCGCGCCACCTGCTCCTGACGAGCCGCCGCGGGCCCGAGGCCGACGGTGCGGAGGAGCTCGTCGCGGCACTCGCCGAGCTCGGCTGCGAGGCCCGGGTCGAGGCCTGCGACGTCGCCGACCGAGAGCAGGTCAAGGCCCTTCTCACCGCGATCCCTGACGAGCACCCGCTGACCGCGGTCGTCCACGCGGCCGGGGTGCTCGACGACGGAACGATCGTCTCGCTCGACCGCGAGCGGCTCAGAGCGGTCATGACCCCGAAGGTCGACGGCGCGATCAACCTGCACGAGCTGACCCGCGACGCCGACCTCGCCCAATTCGTCCTGTTCTCCTCGGTAGCCGGGACGCTCGGCTCGCCGGGGCAGGGGAACTACGCGGCCGCCAACACCTTCCTCGACGCGCTGGCACACGAGCGCAGCACACGCGGGCTTGCGGCCACCGCGCTCGTGTGGGGGGCGTGGGAGCGCGGGATGGGCGAGGGCCTGGACGACGCCGACCGGGCACGGGGGCAGCGCATGGGCATGACGCCGCTCTCGGACGAGGACGGGCTCGCGCTGTTCGACGCCGCCCGCGCCGCCGGCGACCCGCTGCTCGTACCGGTGCGCCTCGACACCGCGGCCCTGCGCGCGGGGGCGCGCGACGGGCTGCTGCCGCCGATCCTGAGCTCGATCGCCCCGGCCCAGCCACGGCGCTCGCGCGCGGGCGGTGGATCGCTCGCGCGGCGGCTCGCCGAGCTGCCCGAGGAGGGGTGGGACGAGGCGGTGCTCGAGCTCGTTCGCAGGGACGTGGCCACGGTGCTCGGACACGGCCCGCCCGATTCGATCGATCCCACGCGCTCGTTCAAGGACCTCGGCTTCGACTCGCTCTCCGCGGTCGAGCTGCGCAACCGGCTGACGCAGACCACCGGGCTGCGCCTGTCGTCGACGCTGGTGTTCGACCACCCGACGGTCGAGGCCGCGGCACGGTTCGTGCGCTCGGAGGTCGCCGGCGCCGAGCGTGGTGAGCCCGCGAGGCCGAGCGTGGCCGCGCGCGGCGACGAGCCGATCGCCATCGTCGGGATGAGCTGCCGCTATCCGGGCGGGGTCGCCTCGCCTGAGGAGCTGTGGGAGCTCGTGGCCGAGGGCCGCGACGCGATCGGCCGGTTCCCCGACGACCGTGGCTGGGACGTGGAGCGGTTGTACGACCCCGACCCGGACACCCCGGGCACCTGCTACACCCGCGAGGGCGGGTTCCTCTACGACGCGGCGGACTTCGACGCGGGCTTCTTCGGGGTCGGGCGGAGCGAGGCCCTGGCGATGGATCCCCAGCAGCGGCTGATGCTGGAGGCGGCGTGGGACGCGCTCCAGAGCGCGGGCCTCGATCCGGCCTCGATACGCGAGACCGAGACCGGCGTGTTCGCCGGTGCGGCGGACACGAACTACCGGCGGCACCTGGGCGAGGCGTACGAGGCATTCCGGCTGACCGGCACCACGATGAGCGTGGTCTCGGGCCGGCTCGCCCACGTGTTCGGCCTCCAGGGCCCGGCGATGACCGTCGACACGGCGTGCTCGTCGTCGCTCGTGGCACTGCACCTCGCGTGCCAGTCGCTGCTCCGCGGAGATTGCTCGCTGGCACTGGCCGGCGGCGTGACCGTGATGGCCGGACCCGACCTGTTGCTCGAGTTCGCGCGGCAGCGCGGGCTGGCTCCGGACGGCCGGTGCAAGTCCTACGCGGCCGGGGCGGACGGCACGGGGTTCTCCGACGGCCTCGGCCTCCTCGTGCTCGAGCGGCTATCGGACGCGCAGCGGCTCGGTCACCGCGTCCTGGCGCTCGTGCGCGGCAGTGCGGTCAACCAGGACGGGCCGTCGAACGGCCTGACGGCGCCGAACGGGCCGTCGCAGGAGCGTGTCATCCGCCATGCGCTGGCGAGCGCGGGCCTCTCCCCCGCCGACGTCGACGCGGTCGAGGGGCACGGCACCGGCACGACGCTGGGCGATCCGATCGAGGCGCAGGCGCTGCTCGCGACCTACGGCCGGGAGCGCGCGGACGGGCCGCTGTGGCTGGGGTCGATCAAGTCGAACATCGGGCACACCTCGGCGGCTGCCGGCGTTGCGGGCGTCATCAAGATGGTCGAGGCGATGCGGCATGGCCTGCTGCCGCCGACGCTGCACGTGGACGACCCGTCGCCGCACGTCGACTGGTCGGCCGGCGAGGTCGAGCTGCTCACCGAGCCGGTCGACTGGCCGGCGGGCGAGCGCCCGCGCCGGGCCGCCGTGTCGTCGTTCGGGGTCTCCGGCACGAACGCGCACCTGATCCTCGAGGAGGCGCCCTCAACCGAGGCGCCGGAGGAGCGCTCCGAGCTTCCGGCGCTCCCGTTCCCGATCTCCGCCCACAGCGAGCACGCGCTGCGAGCCCAGGCCGATCGGCTGCACGGCTGGGTCGCGGAGCGGCACGAGCTCGAGCCGGTCGACGTGGCGTTCACGCTGGCGACGACGCGCGCCCGGCTCGAGCGCCGGGCGGCGATCGTCGGGTCGGACCGCGAGGAGCTCCTCGAGGAGCTCGCAAAGCTCGCGCGCGGCGAGGCGGGCGCCGTCGAGGGCGCGAAGTCCTCCGGCAAGACCGCCGTGATGTTCACCGGCCAGGGCGCGCAGTGGGCGGGGATGGGCGCTGAGCTCTACGAGCGCTACCCGCGGTTCGCCGAGGCGCTCGACGCGGTGTGCGCCGAGATCGACCCGAAGCTCGAGCGGCCGCTCAAGGAGCTGATGTTCGCCGAGAAGGGCTCCGGCGAGGCCGAGCTGCTCGACCGCACCGAGTACACGCAGGCCGCGCTGTTCGCGATCGAGGTCGCCCTCTATCGCCTGTTCGAGGCGTGGGGGCTGCGACCCGACTACCTGATCGGGCACTCGATCGGCGAGCTCGTCGCGGCTCACGTCGTCGGGATGCTCTCGCTCGCCGACGCCTGCGCGCTCGTGGCGGCGCGCGGATGTCTGATGGGCACACTGCCCGAGGGCGGCGGGATGCTCGCGATCTCGGCGACCGAGGACGAGGTCGCCGAGAGCCTGAAGGACTACGAGGGTCGGCTGTCGCTCGCCGCCGTCAACGCGCCGCGCGCGGTGGTCGTCTCCGGCGAGCTCGAGGCGCTCGACCAGCTCGAGCCGGTCTGGAAGGAGCGCGGCGCCAACACGAAGCGCCTGCGCGTGAGCCATGCCTTCCACTCGCTGCTGATGGAGCCGATGCTGGAGGATTTCCGCCAGGTGGCGGAGGGCCTCGATTTCGCGGAGCCGCGGATCGAGGTCGTCTCGAACCTGACGGGCGGCCTCGCCCCGGCCGAGATGCGTGACCCCGGCTACTGGGTCCGGCACGTACGCGAGCCGGTGCGCTTCGCCGACGGGGTCGCCGAGCTCGAGCGGCTCGGCGTCACCCGCTTCGTGGAGCTGGGCCCGGACGGCGTGCTCGCCGCGATGGCGCGCCTGTCGGTCGGCGAGGAGCTCGGCGACCACGCCACCTTCGCGACCGCGATGAGCCGCAAGCACGCGCAGGTCCCGACGCTCGTCGGCTGCCTCGCCGCGCTCCACGGCGCCGGCGCCGAGTTCGACTGGGACGCGTTCTTCGAAGGCAGCGGCGCGCGCGTCGTCGACCTGCCGCCCTACGCCTTCCAGCGCGAGCGCTACTGGCTCGACCGCGCCGACGGGGCGGGCGACCTCGCGGCCGCCGGCCAGCTCGCGGCCGAGCATCCGCTGCTCGGCGCGACGGTCGAGCTCGCGGGCGGCGAGGGCTGGGTGTTCACCGGGCGCCTATCGCTCAAGACCCACCCGTGGCTCGCGGACCACGCGGTGATGGACACGGTGCTGCTGCCCGGCACCGCGTTCGTCGAGCTGGCGCTTGCCGCCGCCGGACGCACCGGTGCCGGCGGGGTCGAGGAGCTGACGCTGATGGCGCCGCTCGTGCTCGACGGCGAGCGGGCGGTGCAGGTGGCGGTGGCCGCGCCCGACGAGGACGGCCGCCGGACGATCGAGATCTACTCGCGCCCGGAGGCCGGGGCCGACGACGCCGATGTGGAGTGGACGCTGCACGCCTCGGGCGCCCTCGCCGCCGACGGCGCTGCCGTCCCCGGCCTCGACGACTTCGCCGCCGCGAGCTGGCCGCCGGAGGGCACGGAGGAGGTCGACGTCGGCGGCCTCTACGACGATGCGGCCGCGGCCGGCTACGACTACGGCCCGGCGTTCCAGGGGCTGCGCCGGGCATACCGGAACGGCGACGCCTGGTTCGCGGAGGTGGCCCTCGACGGCGACGCCGACGGGTTCCGCCTCCACCCGGGGCTCTTCGACGCGGCGCTGCACACCATGCTGCTCGAGCGCGGTGCGGACGACGGCGCGCCGCCTGCCGTGCCGTTCTCCTTCTCCGGCGTGACGCTCGCGCGCGACGGGGCCGCCTCGCTGCGCGTGCGGATCGAGTCGGCTGGCGAAGCGGACGACGACGGCGCCACCACGATCCGGCTGCTGGCGCTCGACGACTCCGGCGCCCCCGCGTTCGCCGTCGAGGCGCTCGAGGCGCGTCCGGTCGACCGGACGGCGCTGAGGACCCAGGCCAGCTCCCTCCGGGACGCGCTGTTCGCGGTCGAGTGGACGGAGGTCGAGAGCGCGGACGCCGCCGGCGCGAGCGCGGCCTCGAACGGCTCCGGCGCTTCCGCGAACGGGTCGGCGGCGCGCGTCGCGCTGCTCGGCGACGGAGGCGACGGCGCCGGTCTCGAAGGGGAAGGGATCGAACTCGTGCGCCACCCGGATCTCGAGGCTCTCGAGAAGGCGATCGGCGAGGGGGCCGCGGCGCCCGAGGTCGTGCTCGTCCGCGCGCCCAGCGCAGCCGCCGGGGCCGGCGTGCACGGCGCCGCCGAGCGGACCCTCGAACTGCTGCAGGCATGGCTCGCGAGCGAGGCCCTGACCGAGGCGCGACTCGTGCTGATGACCGACGGCGCGGTCGCCGTCGCGGCCGACGAGGCACCGAACCTCGACCAGGCCGCGCTGGTCGGCCTGGTGCGGAGCGCCCACACCGAGAACCCCGGCCGCTTCGGCATCGTGGACCTCGACGGAAGCGAGGCCTCGGCGAGCCGCCTCGGCGAGACCCTCGCGAGCGAGGAGCCGGAGCTGGCCCTGAGGCGCGGCACGCTGTACGCGCCGCGGCTCGCGCGGGCGGGCGCCGCGACCCCGCCCACCGGCGCGTCCGCGTGGCGGCTCGGGATCGAGCAGAAGGGCTCGCTCGAGAACCTCGCGCTCATGCCGTCCGAGGCCGCCGGCGCCGCGCTCGAGGAGGGCCAGGTCCGCGTCGCGATGCGCGCCGCCGGACTCAACTTCCGCGACGTCCTGATCGCCCTCGGGATCTACCCCGGCGAGGCGCCACTCGGCAGCGAGGGAGCCGGCGTCGTCGTGGAGGTGGGGCCGGGCGTCGAGCGCCTCGCCCCGGGCGACCGTGTGATGGGCTTCTTCGGCGAGGCGTTCGGCTCGCACGCGATCGGCGAGCACCAGATGCTCGTGCCGATCCCCGCCGGCTGGTCCTACGCCCAGGCCGCCGCGGTCCCGACCGTCTTCCTGACCGCGTACTACGCGCTGTTCGACCTGGCCGAGATCGAGCGCGGTGAGCGGTTGCTCGTCCACGGCGCAGCGGGCGGCGTGGGCATGGCGGCCCTGCAGCTCGCCGAGCACGCCGGGGCCGAGGTCTACGCCACCGCCCACCCCGGCAAGTGGGACACGCTGCGCGAGCTGGGCGTGGACGACGACCACATCGCCTCCTCGCGCGACCTCGACTTCCGCGAGCGCTTCCTGTCGGCCACCGGTGGCGAGGGCATGAACGTGGTCCTCGACTCGCTGGCCAACGAGTTCGTCGACGCCTCGCTCGAGCTGCTGCCCCGCGGGGGTCGCTTCGTCGAGATCGGCAAGGCCGACGTCCGCGAGGCCGACGAGGTCGCACGCGAGCACGAGGGCGTGAGGTACCGGGCGTTCGATCTGATCGAGGCCGGGCCCGAGCGCATCCAGGAGATGCTGGTCGAGGTGGTCGAGCTGTTCGAGCGCGGCGTGCTCCGCCACCCGCCGATCTCGGCCTGGGACGTGCGCCGCGGCGCCGAGGCGTTCCGCCACATGCGCGAGGCCCGCCACGTCGGCAAGATCGTGCTGAGCATCCCCGGCGCGCTGGAGCCGGAGGGCACCGTGCTCGTCACCGGCGGCACCGGCGGCCTCGGAGCGCTCCTGGCCCGCCACCTCGCGGAGGAGCACGGCGTCCGCCGCCTCGTCCTGACGAGCCGCCGCGGCGCCGAGGCCGAAGGGGCGAAGGAGGTCGCGGCCGCGCTCGAGGAGCTCGGCTGCGAGGCCGAGCTCGCCGCGTGCGACGTGGCCGACCGCGACCAGCTCGAGGCCCTGCTCGCACGTATTCCCGACGAGCACCCGCTGACCGCGGTGGTCCACGCCGCGGGCGTGCTCGACGACGGGCTGATCGGGTCGCTCGACGCGGAGAGCGTGCGCAGGGTCATGGCCCCCAAGGTCGACGGCGCGCTCAACCTGCACCGCCTCACGCGGGACCTCGACCTCGCCCAGTTCGTCCTCTTCTCGTCGATCGCCGCGACCGTCGGCTCGCCCGGGCAGGCGAACTACTCGGCCGCGAACGCGTTCCTCGACGCGCTGGCGCACCACCGCGTCACCCGCGGCCTGGCCGCGACGGCCATGGCGTGGGGCCCCTGGGAGCGCGGCATGGCCGCCGGCCAGGACGAGGCCGACCGGGCGCGCGCGCAGCGCATGGGGATGACGCCGCTCGCGGACGAGGAGGGCCTCGCGCTCTTCGACGCGTCGCTCACCGCCGGCGAGGCCGTGCTGGTCCCCGTCCGCCTCGACACCGCGGCCCTGCGCGCGGCGGGCGAGGGCCTATTGCCGCCGATCCTGAGCGGGCTGATCCGCGTCCGCTCGGAAGGCGGAGGCGACGCGACGGGCTCGCTGCAGAGGCGCCTCTCCGGTGTACCGGAGTCGAAGTGGTCCGCGATCGTCCTCGACATGGTGCGGGACCAGGTCGCGTCCGTGCGCGGCCTCGAGTCGGGTGACGCGGTGAAGCCGGACCTCGCGTTCAAGGAGATGGGCTTCGACTCGCTCGCCGCGGTCGAGCTGCGCAACGGCCTCACGCGATCCACGGGGATCCGGCTGCCCGCGACGCTCGTGTTCGACCACCCGACCCCCTCCGCGGTCGCCGAGCACGTGCTCGGCCGGCTACCGCGTCCGGACGCGGGGCCCTCGATCGAGGACGAATTCGACCGAATCGAGCGACTGCTGCACGATGCGTCGATGGACGAGCGGACCCGGAGCCGGATGGAGGCACGGGTGCGCACTTTCAACTCTCGCGTTCAGAGCCTGCTGATGGGGTCGAGCGACGGGGATGACGGCGATCGCGACGAGGACCTCGGGTCGGTTTCGAACGAAGAGGTGTTCGCCCTGATTGACAAGGAGATTGGAGCCTCATGAGCGACGAGCAGCGCCTGAACGAGTACCTGCGCAAGGCCACCGGCGAACTCCGCGCCGCTCGCCGGCGCGTGCACGAGCTCGAACAGCGTGATCACGAGCCGATCGCGATCGTCGGCATGAGCTGCCGCTATCCGCGGACCGTCCGCTCGCCGAAGGAGCTCTGGGAGCTCGTCGCGACCGGGGCCGAGGCCGTCGGCCCGTATCCGGACGACCGCGGGTGGGACATCGACCATCTCTACGATCCCGATCCCGACCACATCGGCACCGTCTTCGCCCGTGAGGGCGCGTTCCTGGAAGGCATCGCCGAGTTCGACGCCGAGTTCTTCGGCATCGGCCCGCGCGAGGCGGTCGCGATGAACCCGCAGCAGCGGATCATGCTCGAGACCGCGTGGGAGGCGTTCGAGGACGCCGGCATCGATCCCGCGTCGTTGCGCGGCAGCCGCACCGGAGTGTTCGCCGGTGTCTTCCACGACGACTACGTCAGCGGCCCGGCCCGCCACCCGTCCAGCGCCGACGCCGAGCGTTTCGCCTCGACGGGCGAGCCGACGTCCCTGGTGTCCGGTCGCGTGGCCTACGCCTTCGGACTCGAGGGACCGACGATGTCGGTCGACACGGCCTGCTCCTCGTCGCTCGTCGCCATGCATCTCGCGTGCCACGCCCTGCGCGACCGCGAGTGCTCCCTCGCGCTCGCGGGCGGCGTCACGACCATGTCCACGACGATGATGCTGCGCGCCTTCAGCCGTCAGAGGGCGCTCTCTCCGGATGGTCGCTGCAAGGCGTTCGGCGCGGACGCCGACGGTACGGGCTTCTCGGAGGGCGGGGGCCTCCTGGTGCTCGAGCGCCTCTCCGACGCGCGCCGGCGGGGCCACCGGGTCCTGGCCGTGATGCGCGGTAGCGCGGTCAACCAGGACGGCGCGTCTAACGGGCTGACCGCGCCGAACGGGCCTTCGCAGGAGCGCCTCATCCGCGACGCGCTCGCGGATGCGGGGCTGTCGCCCGCCGACGTGGACGTGGTCGAGGGGCACGGCACGGGAACGACGCTCGGCGACCCGATCGAGGCCCAGGCGCTGCTCGCGACCTATGGCCAGGAGCGCTCGAATGGACCGCTCTACCTCGGCTCGATCAAGTCGAACATCGGCCACACCTCGGCGGGGGCCGGCGTCGCCGGCGTTATCAAGATGGTCGAGGCGATGCGCCACGACCTGCTGCCGCGCTCGCTCTACTGCGAGGAGCCCTCGACGCACGTCGACTGGTCGGCCGGCGCGGTCGAGCTGCTGCGCGAGCCGGTCGAGTGGCCGGCGGGCGAGCGCCCGCGCCGGGCGGGCGTCTCCTCCTTCGGGGTCTCGGGCACCAACGCCCACGTGATCATCGAGGAGGCGCCGGTCGAGGAGGAGGCTCCGGCCGAGCGCTCCGAGCTGCCGGCGCTGCCGTTCCTCGTCTCGGGCCGTAGCCAGGCGGCCCTGCGCGCGCAGGCCGAGCGCCTGCGCGACTGGCTCACCGAGCGCCCCGAGCTCGAGCCGCTCGACGTGGCCTTCACCCTGGCCACGGGGCGGGCCAAGCTCCAGCACCGGGCGGCACTGATCGCCTCTGACCGCGACGATCTCGTGGCTGGGCTCGAGGCGCTCGCGGGCGGCGGTTCGAGGCCCGGGATGGCGGTCGGCGAGGAGCGGCCGGGCAAGACCGCGTTCCAGTTCACGGGTCAGGGCGCGCAGTGGCCGGGGATGGGCGCGGAGTTCTGCGAGCGGTTCCCGGCCTTCGCCGAGGCGCTCGACGCGGTCTGCGGCGAGCTCGATCCCCATCTCGAGCGGCCGCTGAAGGAGCTCATCTTCGCCGCGGAGGACTCGCCGGAGGCCGAGCTCCTGGGATCGACGGAGTTCACGCAGGCGGCCCTGTTCGCGATCGAGGTGGCGCTCTATCGGCTGTTCGAGTCGTGGGGAGTGCGGCCTGACTATCTGATCGGCCACTCGATTGGCGAGCTGGTGGCGGCGCACGTGGCCGGCGTGCTCTCGCTGTCCGACGCCTGCACGCTCGTCGCGGCGCGCGGGCGACTGATGGGGGCGCTCCCCGAGGACGGGGCGATGCTCGCGATCGCGGCGTCGGAGCACGAGGTCGCCGGCACGCTTGCCGAGCTTGGCGGCGCCGTCTCGCTGGCGGCGATCAACAGTCCGCTGTCGGTTGTCGTCTCGGGTGAGCGCGAGGCGGTCGAATCGTGCGAGGCGACCTGGAGCGAGCTGGATCGCAAGGTCTCGCGCCTTCGCGTCAGCCACGCGTTCCACTCACACCTGATGGAGCCGATGCTCGACGAGCTCCGGAAGGTGGCCGAGGGGCTGACCTTCGAGGCGCCGCAGGTCGAGGTCATCTCGAACCTCACCGGCGGTCTGGTCTCGGACGAGCTGCGCGACCCCGACTACTGGGTCCGGCATGTGCGCGAGACCGTTCGCTTCGCCGACGGCGTGGCCACGCTCACGCGGCTCGGCGTGACGCGCTTCGTCGAGCTCGGCCCGGACGGTGTGCTGTCGGCGATGGCACGCCAGTCGGTCAGCGCCGAGCTCGGCAAGCGTGCCGTGTTCGCGCCGGCGATGAGCTCGCGTCGCGAGCCGCTGGCGACTGTTCTCGGCTGCCTCGGCGCCCTGCACGCCGCCGGCGGCGAGGTCGATTGGCCGGCCTTCTTCGAGGGGAGCGGCGGCCGCCTGGTCGATCTGCCGACGTACGCCTTCCAGCGCGAGCGCTACTGGCTCGAGGCGGCGGGCGAGGTCGGCGAGGCCTCGGCCGGCGACCTCACGGCAGCCGGCCAGCTCGCGGTGGAGCACCCGCTGCTCGGCGCTGCGGTGCGACTCGCGGCCGGGCAGGGCGGTTGGCTGTTCACGGGTCGGCTGTCGTCCCAGACGCATCCGTGGCTGTTCGACCACACGGTGACGGGCGTCTCGGTGATGCCGGGGACCGGCTTCGTCGAGCTGGCGCTCGCCGCGGCGCAGCGCGTGGGAGCCGAGGGGGTCGAGGAGCTGACGCTGGTGGCGCCGCTCGCCTTCGACGAGGAGGGCGCGGTGCGGCTGCAGGTCGCGGTCAGCGAGCCGGATGACGATGGCCGGCGGGCGATCGGCGTCTACTCGTCGCCTACCGCCGACGCGAGCGACGAGAACGGCTCGACGGACTGGGTGCTGCACGCCACGGGGCGGCTCGGCGCGCCGGGCGCGACGGCCCCCGAGAGCGCCGAGGCGTTCCGCGCGGAGTGGCCGCCCGCGGACGCCCAGGAGGTGGACGTCGAGTCGTTCTACGACCGCGCGGCGGAGGCGGGTTATGACTACGGGCCCGCCTTCCAGACGTTGCGGCGTGCCTACCGCAACGGCGAGGCCTCGTTTGCCGAGGTCGGTCTCGGCGAGACGGTCCAGAGCGACGCCGGCCGCTTCCGCGTCCATCCGGCCCTGTTCGACGGGGCGTTGCACGCGATGCTGCTCGAGGCGCTCGAAGGGGCCGGAACCGACGGCGCTCCGCGCGTGCCGTTCGCGTTCTCCCGGGTGTCGCTGCACCGCGAGGGTGCCGCGGCGCTGCGCGTGCGCATCGAGACGACCACGGACGACGCCAGCGACGCCACCACCCTCAGGCTGCTGGCGGTCGACGAGTCGGGGGCGCCGGTGCTGGTGGTGGATGCGATCGACGTGCGGCCGTTCGACCAGGCGACTCTCGCGGAGGCCGCCCGGAAGGCGCGCCCGCAGGCGGGCGAGGGCTCGCTGCTCACTGTCGAGTGGACGGGGGTCGAGGCGGCGGGCTCGGACGATCCGTGGCTCGAAGCCGCGCTGCTCGGTGACGACGACGGAGTGCTCGAGGGGTCGGGGCTGAGCCTGGATCCCTATGCGGACTTCGAGGCGCTCGAGCAGGCGCTCGCCGGCGGGACGACCGCTCCCGAGATGGTGCTGATGCGCCCCGGCGCGGCGGATGGTCCGCTGGCGGGCTCGGTCGCCGAGTTCACGCAGCGGGCGCTGGAGCTGTTGCAGGCTTGGCTCGACTCCGAGGCGCTGGCCGACACGCGGCTGGTATTTGTCACAGATCGCGCGCTGGCGGTGGCGCCGGGTGAGTCGCCCAACCTGTCGCAGGCCGCGCTCGTCGGTCTGTTGCGCAGCGCGCGGTCGGAGCATCCGGGCCGTTTCGCGCTGGTCGACCTGGACGGAAGCGACGAGTCGGTGGTGGCCCTGTTCGGGGCGTTGACGAGCGACGAGCCGGAGCTGGCGGTGCGCAACGGCGTGCTCTACGCGCCGCGGCTGGCTCGCGCCGCTGGGCTCACCATGCCCGCGGGCGAGGGCGCCTGGCGGGTCGCGAGCGAGCGCAAGGGCTCACTCGAGGACCTCGCAATCGTCACCTCGAACGCTGGGGATGACGCGCTCGCGGAGGGCGAGGTCCGGGTCGCGATGCGTGCTGCCGGCCTGAACTTCCGCGATGTGCTGATCGCGCTCGGGATGTATCCGTACGAGGCCCCGCTCGGCAGCGAGGGGGCGGGGATCGTGGTCGAGGTCGGCCCCGGCGTCGAGCGCCTTTCGCCGGGCGACCGGGTGATGGGCTTCGTCGGCGAGGCGTTCGGTTCGCACGCGGTCACCGACGCGCGATTCCTGGTGCCGCTCCCGGACGGTTGGTCGTTCGTCGAGGCGGCGTCGGTGCCGACCGTCTTCCTGACCGCCTACTACGCGCTGTTCGACCTGGCCGAGCTCCAGTCGGGTGAGCGGTTGCTGGTGCACGGCGCTGCCGGCGGCGTCGGGATGGCGGCGTTGCAGCTGGCCGAGCACATCGGCGCGGAGGTGTTCGCGACCGCCCACAAGCGCAAGTGGGGCACGCTGCGCGATCTGGGAGTGGAGCGCTCGCACATCGGCTCCTCGCGCGAGCTCACGTTCCGCGAGCGCTTCCTCAAGGCCACCGACGGCGAGGGAGTGGACGTGGTCCTCGACTCGCTGGCCAACGAGTTCGTCGACGCCTCGCTCGAGCTGCTGCCGCGTGGCGGGCGATTCATCGAGATCGGGAAGGCCGACATCCGCGAGCCCGACACGGTCGCCGCCGAGCACCAGGGCGTGCGCTACCGGGCCTTCGACCTGTCCGACGTCGAGCCCGAGCGGGTCCAGGAGCTGCTGCTCGAGGTGGTCCGGCTCTTCGAGGCGGGGGCGCTGCGCCACCTGCCGATCCAGAGCTGGGACGTGCGCAGCGCACCGGAAGCGTTCCGGTACATGCGCGAGGCGCGCCACGTCGGCAAGATCGTGCTCACCGTCCCTCAGCAGCCGGACCCCGAGGGCACGATCCTGATCACCGGCGCGACCGGAGGGCTCGGCGAGCTCGTCGCGCGTCACCTCGCCGACCACCACGGCGCCCGGCACCTACTGCTCGCCAGCCGCCGCGGCGAAGAGGCCGGCGGCGCCCGCGAGCTCGTGGACGCGCTCGCGGAGCACGGCTGCGAAGCCAAGCTCGCGGCCTGCGACGTCGCTGACCGCGGCCAGCTCGAGAAGCTGCTCGCCGAGATCCCGGCCGACCACCCGCTGACGGCGGTGATCCACGCCGCCGGCACGCTCGACGACGGGGTGATCGGCTCGCTCGACGCCGAGCGGCTGCGGGGAGTGATGGCGCCGAAGGTCGACGGGGCGATCAACCTGCACGAGCTGACCGCCGACGGCGAGCTCGCGCAGTTCGTCCTGTTCTCCTCGATCGCCGGCACGCTCGGCACGCCGGGCCAGGCCAACTACGCGGCCGCCAACGCGTTCCTCGACGCGCTCGCCCACGACCGGAGCGCCCAGGGGCTCGCCGCCAAGTCGCTCGCATGGGGCGCCTGGGAACGCGGCATGGCCGCGGGCCTCAGCGACACCGACCGCCAGCGGGGAGAGCGCATCGGCATCGGAGCGCTCTCCGACGAGGACGGTCTCGCGCTGCTCGACGCCGCGAACGCGACCGCCGAGCCGCAACTCGCGCCGCTCGCCATCGACACCAAGGCCCTGAGCGCGCATGCCGGCTCCGGGCTGCTGCCGCCGATGCTGCAGGGACTGGTGCGGGAGTCCGCCCGGGAGGACCGCGGCGACGCGCAGAACTCGCTGGGGCAGCGGCTGGCCGCTGCTCCAAAGTCCGAGTGGGAGTCGATCGTCGTCGATCTCGTCCGGAGCGAGGTGGCGAGCGTGCTCGGGCACAGCTCCTCGGACGCGGTCGATCCGGAGCGCGAGTTCAAGGAGCTCGGATTCGATTCGCTGGCGGCCGTGGAGCTCGGCAACCGCCTGACCGATGCGACCGGCCTGGCGATCCAGCCGAGCGTCACCTTCGACCTGCAGACGCCACATGCACTGGCCGCATACCTCGCCGAGCGACTGCGTGACGAGGCTCCCGATGTACCCGAGGGAGCTCCTGCTGCGCAGGAGTCTCCGGGGACACCGGTGACTCAGGGTGCGCCGGCGGACGGCGCGCCCGTGAAGCGCCCGAGCACGGCCGGCACGCTGACCGCACTGCTGCGCGGTGCGCACGAGCAGGGCACGCTCGGCGACTTCGTTCCCGCCGCCATGGCGACATCGAAGTTCGCTCGCGCCTTCCGGTCGCCGGCGGAGCTCGAGCATCTGCCGTCGCTCGTGCCGCTCTCGCGCGGCGCGGGCACGCGGCTGATATGCGTCCCGTCGTTCCTCGCCGGATCCGGACCGCACCAGTTCTCGCGGCTGGCGAGCCATCTGGACGGCGTCCGGACGATGTCCGCCCTCTCGTTGCCGGGCTTCCGCACGGGTGAGCTCGTTCCGGGTACCTGGGATGCCCTCATCGAGGCGCTGGCCGCTTCGGTTCGCGAGGCCGCGACCGACGACCCGTTCGTGCTCGTCAGCTACTCCCATGGCGGGGGCCCAGCGCACTCGCTGGCTGGAAAGCTCGAGGAGCAGGGCCTGGCGCCGGCGGGGCTGGTGATGATCGACACCTACGCGCCCGAGTCGGAGGAAGAGATGCGCCAGCTCTTCCGGAAGGTGGTGGAGACCATCTTCGAGAACGACCACCCGCTGATCGAAGGCTCGGTCGACGACGGCAACCTGCTGGCCATGGGCGCCTACTTCCGGCTGGCCGAGGAATGGGAGGCGACCCCCATCGAGACGCCGCATCTGCTCATCCGTGCGACCGAGCCGCTCGGGGATGCGTACGAGGGCGGCCGCCTGCCCTGGTGGCAGCTCCCGTCCGAGGTGACCGAGGTCACGGGCAACCACTTCGGACTGATCGACCAGTCAGCCGGGGAGACCGCTCAGGTCATCGACGCCTGGGTCAGGGAGAAGACGGGCGAGCCGGCACCCACGCGCGACGCCGAGGTGGCCCGTGCGGGGTAGAGCGCCGCGATCTCCCGACGCCGGGTGATCGGGCGATTGGTCGATCGGAGCGCTCGCGCGTAGGGTGCGCCACGGAGAGAAGAGGAGGTCACAGATGGCGGCCACACCCAAGTCAGCCCCCCCGCCCCGCAACGGCGCGGGCGTCACCGATCCGATCGCCGACGCCGTCAACAGGGGCGACTACGACCTCTTCGCGCAAGCGCTCGCGGAGGACGTCGTCTTCCGCTCGCCGGTATCCCGCTTCAGGTTCCGAGGGCCGGAGATCACATCCGCGCTGTTCGAGCGGCTGGTGAAGCAATCGGACCCCGACCGGTGGGGAGTGCAGGACTCCTGGAGCCTTGCACCGGACGCGCACGCCATGGCCCTCACCACGAACGTCCGGGGTCATCAGCTCGACCTGTTGATCGTGACGCGACTGAACGAGCGTCATCAGATCAGCCAGGTGACGGCGTACGCGCGGCCGATGGCGTCGATCGCCATCTTTCCGGCGTTCGTCTACCCCCACCTCGTCGAGCGATTCCGCGGGCCGGGACGAGCGGCGGTGGTCCGGACGGTGTTCCGGCCGCTTCCGCGGCTCCTCAAGGTCCTCGTCTCGGCGGGACTCGGCTTCGGGCGCCCGCCGCAAGCGGAGTTCGAGGAGGCCGAGCTCCCGACGCGGGAAGAACCGCCGGCGGCGCCGTCGGCCGGCCCGAGTTCGGCGTCGGACGGCGGCCAATCGTCAGGTGGGCCGCGACCGTCGTCGGACGGCGCGCAATCCCCACCGGCCGGTCCCCGATCGCCATTTCGCCGGCTTTGACTGCGCATCGCAGGTCGTGTGAGCTACGGAGTAGCAGTCCCGCAAAGTGCTGTCGATCCTTGGGAGCAACGTGATGGAGAACCGAGTCCACGACGTCGTAGTCATGGGGGGCGGGCAGGCAGGCCTATCGCTCACATTGCAGCTCAAGCAGCGTGATCCCGACATCGACATCCTCGTCGTCGAGCGGAGCGAGCACCCACCGCCCAGCGCGGCCCACAAGGTCGGAGAGTCGACGGTGGAGGGCGGGGCCTACTACTTCAGCAAGATCCTCGGATTAAAGCCGTATCTCGACAAGGAGCAGCTCCGCAAGTCCGGGCTCCGGTACTACTTCTCCGACGGTCGCAACACCGACCTCGCCCGCCGCGTCGAGCTCGGCAACAGCAGGCAGCTCCCGTTCGCCACCTACCAGCTCGACCGTGGCACCTTCGAGGCGAAGCTGGGCTCGCTCGTGAGCGAAGCCGGGGCCGAGTTCCTCGACAAGGCCGTGGTCCGGGACGTCACCCTCGGCGAGGGTGACGACCCGCACCGCATTCAGATCAAGCGCGACGGTGTCGAGAGTGAGGTCCAAGCCCGCTGGGTCGTCGACGCGACAGGGCGATTCCAGTTCCTGAAGCGGAAGCTCGACCTGGCCAAGCAGGTTGACCACAAGATGAACGCGTCGTGGTTCCGCCTCCCCGCGAAGGTCGTCGTCACGGATTGGTCGGACGATCCCGACTGGCAGAACCGAGTGGGGAAGTTCGTGCTCTCCGACGGAACCCCGGCGCAGCTCCGCTCGCTGAGCACGGTGCACCTGGTGGGCCACGGGTGGTGGCTGTGGCTGATCCCGCTGGCCGGCGACGTCACGAGCGTCGGCATCGTGGTCGACGACAGGGTCTTCCCGATCTCCGAGATCAACTCGCTGGAGAAGTCGATGGCGTGGATAGAGGAGCACGAGCCGCAGGCCTACGAGGCCATCGCTCCGCACATCGACGACGTGTTGGACTTCAAGTTCCTACGTCACTACTCGCATAGCTGCGAGCGCATTCTCTCGCCCGAGCGGTGGTGCATCACCGGCGTCGCCGGAGCCTTCCACGACCCCCTCTTCTCCGTCGGGGCCGACATCATCTGCTGGAACAACACGATCATCACCGACGTCATCGCAAGAGATCACGCCGGCGAGGACATCGGCAGTCGCGTCCAGCTGTACAACAGCATCTTCCTGGATCAGTACGTGGGTCCGATGTACGCGCTGTTCGAGGACACCTACCTCTACATGGGCAACCCGCAGGTGTTCTCGGTGTGGGTCCACTGGAGCACCTGCTGGTACTGGTCCATCCTCGCGAGCATCATCACGCACGACAAGATCACGGACCTCGAGACGCTCTCTACCCTCCACGACGAGGTCAAGCGCTCGATCGACCTGTGGCACGTGATGCAGAAGTTCTTCACCGAGTGGTGGGAAGCGGCCGGTGACGACTACTCGCACACGGACCACTTCATCCCGCTCTTCAATCAGCCGTGGATCAATCGCCTCCAGGCCGACCTGCTCGCCGACTGGGATTCCGAGGAGTTCACGCAGAAGCTTCGGGAGAACCTCGAGAACCTCGAGGCGGCGGTGGCATATGTCTTCTGGATGGCCGTCGAGGGACTTCCCGACCCGCCGGAGCGACGCCCGATCGACCCCTACAAGATCACCATGGATCGCGATCGATGGGAGGCGGACGGGTTGTTCGACACCGACGGGGTCACCCCGTCGAATCCCGTCGACCTCGACGCCGAGTTCGGTGGCTATGGCTGGTTCAGCCGCGATCGAGCCGGTGCGGCCGAGGAGGCCGCACTGAGTCAGTCGAGCTAGCGGACCGAGCCGGCTACGCCGCCGCTGGGTCGAGGGCCGGCTCGGCGGCGGCGGGAGCTCGGACAGCTCCCTCCCTCTCCCGCCGGGCGACCTGCATCCGCGCGACGACGAGCCGCTGGATCTCGGCGGTGCCCTCGAACAGCTGGTAGACCTTGGCGTCGCGGAAGAACTTCTCGAGCGGGCAATCGGCCGTCTGCGCGTAGGGGCCGACCAGATCCATCAGGGTCGTCGTCGCCCACACGGCCACGTTCCCGCCCTTGAGCTTCGACATCGAGCCCTGGCCGCCGGTCATCGGGATGCCGTTGCGACCCATCCAGGCGGCACGCTGGACCAGGAGCCGCGCCGCGTCGATCTCGGTGGCGACGTCGGCGATGATCTGCTGGACCTCTTGACGGCGTAGCGGCGGCTCGCCGGCGGTCGAGCTCTCGTCGAGAGCGGTCCGGATCGGGTTCAACTCGCCACCTTCGGCGAGGAAGTCGAGCGTCCAGTCATAGGCCGCTTGAGCGATGCCGACGGCCGCGGCGCCCACCATCGGCCGGGTGACCTCGAAGGTGGCCATGGCGTTCGAGCTCTGGCCCCTCGACGCACCCGACCGGGCCCGTTCGAGCCTCTCGTTGAGCCGATCCATGCCCCCGAGCAAGTTCTCGACCGGCACGCGGCAGTCCTCGAGGACCACCTCGGCCGTGTGACTGGCTCGGATGCCGAGCTTGGACTCCTTCTTCCCCTGGCGCAGGCCGGGCGTCCCCTTGGGGATGACGAAGGAGGCCTGCCCCTCCTGGCCGAGCTCGGGATCGACGCTTGCCACGATCACGTGGACGTCGGCGATGCCGCCATTGGTTATGAAGACCTTGGTGCCGTTGAGGATCCACTCGTCGCCGTCGAGCTCGGCGCGCGTCTTCAGGCTCTTGAGGTCCGAGCCGGCTTCGGGTTCGGTGACCCCGTAGGCGCCGAGCTTCGGCTCCTCGGCAGTGCCGAGGCATTCGGGCATCCACTGGGCTATCTGCTCAGGAGCGCCGGCGGCAACGATGCCGCTGGTGGCAAGCACCGACCCGGTGATCGCGAGGGCTATCCCCGCGCAGCCCCAGTGAAACTCCTCGGGGAGGATCACGAGGCATTGACCCGTCGGGTCCGCGCCCATCTGCCCCATGCGCTCGAGTCCGTTGAGGCCCCACTCGTGTGACGCCCTGATCACTTCCCAGGGCGTCGACTCCTCGGCGTCGTGCTTGGCCGCTGCCGGTCGAATCACCTCGCGCGCGAACCGACGGCAGAGATCGCGAAACTCGAGGGCCTCGTCCGAGAGAGCGAAGTTCATGCGGGCCGCACCGCGATCGTCATGGCAAATACCTCCGAGCGCGGACGCTCGCAGAAACGGGATTCGTCGGTCAAATCCAGTTATGCGCTGGCGGCAGGCTGCGTAACACTCCGCTCTGCATGCGCGCCATCGACATCACCGCGCCGCCGCTCGAGCCGGAGGAGCTGACCGACCGCCTCCGGCGCGCGCCGTGGCGGCGTTACGTCACGCTCGGCGACAGCCTCGTCGAGGGCATCGGCGACCCGGTCGAGGGATACCCCGAGATGGGCTGGGCCGAGGCCACGGGCCGGACGTTCAAGGAACTGCATGCGGACTTCGAGTTCCTCAACCTCGGCAAGCGCTTTCTCACGGCGGACCGGGTGCGCATGACCCAGCTCCAGCCGGCGCTCGACTTCGAGCCGGACCTCGCGGCGGTGCTCGCCGGCGGCAACGACCTCGGCGATCCGTTCGACCCCGGGGGGATCGAGCGCGAGCTCGACAGGATGGTCGCCGCGCTGAGCGCCACCGGAGCGACCGTGATGGTGTGGTCGGTGCTCAACATGATGAGCTGCGGGCGCTACCCCGAGCCGATGGTGGATCTGCTGGCGCCTCGCCTCGCGGCCCACCGCGACATCTCGCTGCGGGTCGCCGAGCGCTACGACACGGTCTTCTTCGACTGCTTCAACCACCCGATGTGCGCCGACCCGTCGATCCTCAGCGAGGACCTGCTCCACATCAACATGCGCGGCCAGGCGCTGCTCACCGAGATGACGCTGCAGGGCCTGGCGTCGCTCGTCCCGGCCCGGACGGCCGCCTGAGCGGGCCGCCGCCTAGTACGGGACGAAGTCGTCCTTGTGCACGCCGCAGGCCGGGCAGACCCAGTCCATGGGGATGTCCTCGAACGGCGTGCCGGGCGGGATCCCGCCGTCGGGATCACCCTCGGCGGGGTCGTAGATGAACCCGCATTCCTGACAGATCCACAGTTGCTGCGTCTGGGTGGTCATGTTGCTCAAGTTACGCGGATCGCTCGGGTAGACGAAATCCGACTTCAGGCCACGAGCGGATCACACTCGCCCAGGAAAGCCAGGATGCTCCCGCTGCTCTCGTCCAAGCGCTCGAAGATGCCGTGCCCGGCCCCTTCGTATGCCTCGAACCGGGCCGTCGGGATCCGGCGAGCGAGCTCCTCGCCGGCCGCGATAGGCACGATCCGATCCTCGGTGCCGTGATGCACCAGAACCGGCATCCTCAGGCGGGACAGCCGCGACCAGCTCGAATGACCCGCGGCGGCGAGGACCTGCATGACCAAGCCGCGTTGACTGGAGGGCACCTCGAGCGACGCCGCAACGGCGGCCCATGCCTCGTCCTCTGGCCGGCAATTCGCCACGTAGTCCTGTGACGCGGCCATGGAGAGGAAGTCTCGTACTCGCTGCTCTGGATCGCTCGCCGGCCGGAACGACCGCAACACGGTCCCGAAGATCGGCAGGATCCCCCTCCGCGGCACCAGATCCAGGCGCGGCAACAGACTCAGATCCATTCGCGGGAGTCCGCCCGTGGTGCACAGGAGCACCAGGGCTCCCACCCGCTCGGGGAATTCGAGCGCGATCTCCTGCGCGATCATCCCACCGAACGAAGCGCCCCCGATGTGGGCGCGCTCGATCCCCAGCTGATCCAGCACCGCGACCGCGTCGGCCGCCATCGTGCTCGTCGTGAAGGGGAGCCATGGCGTGCCCGAACGCCCGCAGCCGCGGTTGTCCACGGCGATCACGTCGTGGCCGTCGCCAAGCAGGCGCCTCACGGCGGGCCCCCAGAGGCGACCGTTGCCGCCCAGTCCCATCAAGAGCAGGACGGGCGCTGCGCCTTCGCGAGCCAAATCTGGTTCCGGTGAGAACAGCTCGTAGTAGATGCGCGTGCCGTCATCTGCGGTCACGTACGACTCGACCGGGCGATTCCTCTGATCAGATACGCGTTGGGATTGAGACCCGAGCGACGTCGTGCTCATGTGCTGTGCTCCAATTCCGGGTTGTTGCGGTGGTCTGTCGCCCCTATCAGCGCGAGCAGGTGGTGGCGGGAGAAGATGTTTCCCAGGCGCTTCGCCGCCCGGGGATCGCCGGCGACGGTCAGCGCGCCAGTGGCAGCCGCCGAGGCAGCCGTGACCTTCCCGGAGGTGACGGCCTCCCAGGTCTCCTCGTCGGTGGTCAGGGTGACGGCGGGATCGTGCGCAAACCCGTCGCGGAGGCGGATCGCGCCGTCGTCGATGGTGAAGTAGAAGGCCAAGCGGCCGACGAGGTACTGGTAGGTCTCGCTGACGCCCCTTGCGGCCTCTCGGTCAGCGAAGTTCGCCATCGCCATCGCCGCCCAGCGCGGCCGAAAGCTGTCCGTCGGGTCACGCTCGCCGAGACGCCTGGCGCCCCAGCCGATCAGCCCGGTCATCGCCTCGGCCAGATCGCGACCGTCCGCGGTTAGCCCGTACACCTGCCGCGCGGCAGGCGGCGGGAGGTCTTCCCGGGCGATGACGCCATCGCGTTCGAGGGCGCGTAGCCGTTCGGTGAGGAGGTTGCGGCTGATTCCTGGCAGGCCGTCGATCAGATCGGTGAACCGTCGCGGGCCGGGCACGAGCTCGCGGACGATCAGCAGGGTCCACCGATCGCCGGCGACGTCGAGGGCGCGCGCCAGGCCGCAGTACTGCTGATAGCGGTGCTCAGGCATCTGGGCCCCTCATGCGTCCGGTAACGGCGTTGTGGCCTTCGCCTCGTCGAACACTCGGTTGTCCAGCACCCGCGCAAGCGGCCGTGGGAGCCACCAGTTCCGCCGTCCGAGCAGCTGCATGGTCGAAGGCACGAGCACGAGCCGAACGACCGTCGCGTCGAGGGCGATTCCGACCGCGAGCCCCAACCCGAACTCCCTGACGCTCGTGAGGCCCGCGCTCGCGAACACGCAGAAGAGGGCCACCATGATCACCGCCGCTCCCGTGATGGGGCGCGCGCTCATCGCCAGTCCCTGGGCGATCGCGGAGCTGGGATCGCCGGTGCGCTCGTACTGCTCGCGGATACGGGACATCAGGAAGATCTCGTAATCCATCGAGAGGGCGAACACGCCCGTCATGATGGGCAGCAAGCCGAAGGTGTTCACCGAGCCCTCGGACTTGAAGCCGAGGAATCCGTCCAGCCATCCCCACTGGAACACCGCCACCACCGCGCCGTATGCGGCCCCAACGGTCAGCAGGTTCAGGATCACCGCCTTGAGCGGCAGGACCAGCGAACGCAGCAGCACGGTCAGCAGCACGAACGAGAAGGCCAGGCCGAGCACGGCGACCTTCCAGAGATTTCCGAAGATCTGATCCTGGAAGTCGATGCTGTAGGCCGTGACGCCGCCCACCTGCGCCGTGACGCCCGGGGACACGGGCTCGTCGAACTCCGACCGGAGCCGTCTGACCAGTTCCTCCGTGGACGGCGAGCTCCCGTCGGAGCGGGGGGTTGCCGTCAGCAGGACGGACCGCCCTCCCTCGGCAGCCTTCGGAGGCGCGACGCCGGCGACCTCGGGGTCGCGGGCGATCGTCGCCCGCGCGGAGGCGACCGCCTCTCGCTCGACCGGCTGCGGCCGCTCCGATTGCAGGACCACCTGGACAGGGCTCGTCGCCCCGGGTCCCTGTTCCGCCGCGGCCCGGTCGTAGCCCACCCGGGTGTCGTTGTCCCGCGGGAGCTGGCCGACGAGATGCTCACCCGGGTCGAGGCTCAGCATCGGCAGCGCGAGGACGAGCAGCGTCAGGGTCGCAGCAGTCGCGAACAGGATCGGCCTACCGAGCACGACGCGGGTCCACCTCTCCCAGAACGACGGTCGTGAGCCGGTCGCCGGTTTGGCGCTTCGCCGCGATAACAGCGGGAGCCGGCGCTGTTGCACGAGCCGGTTGCCGAGCAGCCGCATCAGGACGGGCAGGAGCACCGCGGAGAGCAGCACCGCGGTTATCACCGTGAACAGGATCGCGCCCACCATGGAGCGCATGCCGGCGTTGTCGACGATCGCTATGGCGCCGATCGCGACCACGACCGTCAGGCCGGAGAAGACGATGGCGACGCCCGAGGTGGACAGCGCCCGAGAGATCGCGGCATCGCGGTCGCGCCCGGCTCGAATCTCCTCTCGGAAGCGCACGAGGATGAACATCGAGTAATCCACCGCCAGGGCGATGCCGAACAGCGACGCCGAGTTCGTGGCGAAGACCGACACGAGGAACTCCTGCGACGCCAGGTAGATCGCCGCCCCCGTGATTAGGACCGCGGCGATACCCAGGACGACCGGCAACGCAGCGGCAGCCAGGGAGCCGAAGATCGTCAGGAGGATCAGAAGCACGATCGGCAAGCCGATCGTCTCGGCCCGCTCGAGCTGCGTCGTCGCCTCCTCCTGGATGGCCACGTCCAGGGCGCCGCGGCCGATCACGTGCGAGCTCACGGACCGCCCCGCGCCGTCCACCCCACGGAGGCGATCGTGGATGTCCTTCGCCACCTCGGACTCCCGATCCTGACTCGCCAGCACGCCGACCGGGAGAATGGCGGTGCGTCCGCGTTCGGCCGCCGCCCGTGCGCGGCCGCGCGTAGAGCCGGGGAGCGTCGCCTCTGGCACGTCCTGGATCGAACGGAGCAGGGCGTCGACCGCCTGCACTCGATCCGCGGCTTTCGAGCCCGGCTTCGGCGCGAGCACGACCGCGAGCTGAGCGCGCTCGTCGAAGTCGCGCGCGAGCGCCTCACGAACCTGCTCGGACTCAGATCCAGGAACCCTGTTGCCACCGGCAACGGTGTCCTCGGACTGGCGAGCTGCGAGCGGCGCGGCCACAACTACGAGAACCAGCCACGCGGCGAGGACAGCCCAGCGCCACCGCCGGACCCCCGCCGCGAGGCGCTCCATGAGGGCGCTCATCGATTCCGTCTCTCGGTGGACATCGCTCTACGCATTCGGCTCGGGGATTCCGTCGAGTGCTGCGCAGCCTTCGGGGATTCCGTCGAGTGCTGCGCAGCCTTTGTTCATTGAAACTGCCCCAGGTATCGTAATTGAACCAAACGTCGTACGGACAGCGAGCCAAAAGGGAGTCAGATGGCAGAGACCACCACAGCAGCGGGAGCTCTCACAAACGAGTGGGTCGAGGAGTTCGGGGAGCGTTACTTCGCGGCCTGGGACTCACACGATCCCGACCGGCTGCTCGAGCTGATGACCGAGGACGTCGTCTACGAGGACTCGGCCTGGCCGATGCCCATGAACGGTCACGCCGAGGTGCGTGAGTTCCTCGAGTTCGTCTACCGGGCCTTTCCCGACATAAGGTTCGAGCACGAGGTGCCGCTGATCGCCGCGGACGAGCCAAGGGCCGCGTTCCCCTGCGTCGGATGGGCGACGAACTCCGGTCCGATCGAGCCACCCGGGATACCGGCGACGGGAGAGAAGCTCGACTGGAAGGGCATCGACATCATCGACTTCCGCGACGGCATGGTCTCCCGGCTGCGGATCCTCTACAACCCGGCGCCCGGCTGGCTGCAGCTGGGCCTGCTGCAGGGTGTGGAGCTGGACGGCGGAGAAACAGCTCGCCGCACGCTCGGCGAGACCGAGTAGGTCTCAGAAGCGATCGCCCGCGCTGCCGCCGGCGGACCGTACGGTCTAGCCGGCGGCCCGCGGCGCGGGCCGTACCGCGATCGTCATGCGTACGAGCGCGCACAGGCGCTCGTCGTCGTCGCTGATCTCGACGTCCCAGACCCAGGTGGTCCTACCGCGGTGTCGCGGACGGGCGACCGCGTTCAGGTGCCCTTCGCTGATCGGGCGAAGGAAGGTCGTGTCGTTCGACTGCCCCCATGTGGTCATCCCGTCGTTGATCACCGCCGCGTAGGTCGCGGCCGAGCAGATGCCCTCGGCCATGGTCGCGAAGACCCCCCCGTGGACGAAGCCGACGGGTCCCTTGTGGTGGTTCTCCACCGGGATCCGGGAGCGGGCCTCGTCCGGTCCCAGGTCGAGCCATTCCGTGCCGAGGTGGGCGTCGAAGGCGTCCGCGGCCAACGTATCGAGGAGACGCTCGCGGGCCGGATTGCCGACCGCAAGCGTGGACCATTGCTCGTGGCGATCGTCGGGCGTCTGGTTCATTTATTAAACGGCAGAGTACCTACACAAAAACTCAGCTGGAGACGGCGTCCGGCAGGCGGGCGACCCCCTGCAGCTCGGCGAGCTCGTCGTTCCAGTCGATCCGATCGCCCTTCCAGTCGATCGGGTCGGACTCCGTGCT
>DASVPL010000014.1:0-14237 GCA_036382905.1 Thermoleophilaceae bacterium
ACGCGACCTGGTCCTCGGGGCGGGCGCGCTCGGCACGACAGGCGGCGAGCGGCGCCGCTGGCTCCAGGCGGCCGTGGTCGCCGACGTGGCCGACGCCCTCGCGGCCGTCGCGGGCCACCGCAACGGCTACCTCCCGACGCACGGCGCGATCATGCTCGGGCTGACGGCGGCCACGGGCACCGCGCTCGGCATCGCGGCACTCGCCTCCTCCGACTGATGCGGGTGGTCATCACAGGCGCGGCCGGCATGCTCGGCCGGGACGTCGTGCGCGCGGCTCAGGCCGAGAACCACGAGGTGGTGGCGCTTGCGCGCGACGAGCTCGACCTCCTCGACGCGGAGGCCGTGCGCGCGGCCATCGCCGCCGAGCGCCCCGGCGCGGTGATCAACTGCGCCGCCTGGACCGACGTGGACGGCGCCGAGGCCGACGAGGCGGCCGCCACCCGCCTGAACGGCGACGCCGCCGGCGCCCTGGCCGCCGCCGCGGCCGAGGCCGGCGCGGCCATCGTTCACCCCTCGACCGACTACGTGTTCGACGGCTCCGGCACGCGGCCGTACGTCGAGTCCGACCCGACGAGCCCGATCAACGCCTACGGGCGCTCCAAGCTCGCCGGCGAGCACGCCGTGGCCGCCGCGAACGTGCGCCACTTCGTGGTGCGCACCTCGTGGCTGTTCGGCGCGAACGGCCGCAACTTCGTCGAGACGATGCTCGGGCTCGCGAGCGCCGGCGGCCCGGTGCTCGTCGTGCGCGACCAGGTCGGCTGCCCCACCTACACCGGTCACCTCGCCGAGGCGCTGGTGCGGCTGGTCGACGGCGAGTCGTACGGCCTCCACCACATCGCCGGCGGCGGCGAGTGCTCGTGGTTCGAGTTCGCCAACGAGATCTTCGAGCGCGCGGCCACCGAGACCCGCGCCATGTCCTGCACGAGCGACGAGTTCCCGCGTCCCGCGCCGCGCCCCGCGTACTCGGTGCTGCGCACCGAGCGCGACTACGGCCTCGAGCTGCCGCCCTGGCAGGACGGCCTGGCGAGCTACCTCGCCGAGCGAGCGGTCACGCGGTGAGGCTGCTCGTCACGGGCGCGGCCGGCTTCATCGGCTCGACCTACGCGCGGATCGTGGTGGAGGAGCACGGCGACGACGTGGTCGTGCTGGACAAGCTCACCTACGCCGGGCGCCGCGAGAACCTGGCCGGCATTGAGGACAGGGTCGAATTCGTCGAGGGCGGAATCGAGGACCGCGACCTCGTGGGCGAGCTGGTCGCGAGCTGCGATGCGGTCGTGAATTTCGCCGCCGAGTCGCACGTCGACCGCTCGATCGCCGACCAGGACGTCTTCGCGCGCACGCACGTGATCGGGACCGGGGTGCTGCTCGACGCGGTGCGCGAGCACGGCGTGTCGCGCTACCTGCAGGTCTCGACCGACGAGGTCTACGGATCGATCGAGGAGGGCTCGTTCACCGAGACCTCGCCGCTCAACCCGTCCTCGCCCTACAGCGCGACGAAGGCGGCCGGCGACCTGCTCGTCTCCGCGCACGTGCACACCTACGGAATCGAGGCGGTGATCTGCCGCGGCTCGAACAACTACGGCCCGCGCCAGTACCCGGAGAAGCTGATCCCGCTGATGATCCTGAACGCGCTGCACGGCGACGCGCTGCCGGTGTACGGCGACGGGCGTCAGGTGCGCAACTGGCTGTTCGTGGAGGACTTCGCGCGCGCTATCGACCTGACGCTTCGCAGGGGCGCGCCCGGCGAGGTCTACAACGTCGGCGGTCCCGACGAGGCCGAGAACATCGACCTCGTGCGGCGGCTGATCGAGCTAACCGGGGCCGACGAGTCGCTGATCGAGCACGTCACCGACCGCCCCGGTCACGACCGCCGCTACTCGCTCTCGTCCGACAAGGTCCGCGCCCTCGGCTGGGAGCCGCTGACGAGCCTCGACGGCGGGCTCGAGCGGACGGTCGACTGGTACCGCGACAACGAGTGGTGGTGGGCGCCGATCCGCAGCGGCGAGTACGCCGACTACTACGCCCGCCAGTACGGCCGCCGGCTCGGCACGAGCTAGGAGCCGTCGGCGGCGGCGACCGCCCGCTCGATCGAGTCCAGCACGGAGTCCCAGTCCCGGCCCCGCAGGTCGGGCTGCCTCCCCTCGTGGACCGCGTGCTTGCGCTCGGTGTTCAGGCGGATCAGGAGGCTGCCGAGATCCTCGGGCAGCACGCCCTGCTCGTGCAGCCGGCGCGCGAGCGTGGCCCTCCGGTGATGGTCCTTGCGGTCGTCCATGCCGAGCCGCGCCGCCGAGGTCGCGACCGCCGCCTCGAGCGCCAGAGCCGCCCACAGGACCACCGCGGTCCAGTCGTCCACGGCGTACGCCGCGCGCGCCCGTCCCAGGTGATCGGCGGCGAGGGACCGTGGTTTGGGGGATGACCCGCTGGCGCTCATACGCATATGATCGCGACTGAGTGATGGGGAGGGACAGTTGCGTGGTGGTCGCGTGCATCGCATCGCTCGCGATCGCCTGGGCTGGCGCGCCCGCGGTAGCCGCTCCCGCCGAGCCCACGGACGCTGCCGCCGAGACCACTACCGCTCCCGCCGAGACCACAACCGCTCCCGCCGAGACCACAACCGCTCCCGCCGAGCCCACGAAGGACGAGCTCGAGCGGCAGAAGCTCATCGCCGAGCGCGGGAAGCTCGACGCCGAACGGCGCAAGGCGGATCGCGACAACAGCTGGAGCGCCCGCACCCTGCCGGCCCTCCTGACGTTCATCGTCGGGCTGGGCACGCTCCTCTACGCCGTCAAGAAGGGAACCGACGAACTGCAGGCCTCGCGCGCCGAGTCGAAGCGCCAGCACGACCTCGACGCCCAGGCGCGCAAGGACGCGGAGGCGGAGTCGAAACGCCAGCACGACCTCGACGCCCAGGCGCGCAAGGACGCGGACGCGAAGCGCTTCGACGAGCGCTTCATCACCGCGATGGAGGCTTCCGCGTCGAAGGACGCGGCGGCGCGGCGGGGCGGGGCGGTGGTGCTCGACAGCCTGATTCGCGACACCGATCGGGCCGCCGCGGCCCAGGGCATGAACCTCCTGCTCGCGCTGCTCCAGGACCTCGAGACGCGCGAGAACGATGCAAGCACGCGCCGCGTGCTGAGACAGACGCTCGAGCGGCGACTCCGAGCGCCGGACGCGAGCAAGGTGGCCACCGAGTTCGACTTCCGCTACCTCGCGGTGCCGGGGATCGACCTGAGCGGCGTGGTGCTCAACGGCGACGTCGACCTCGCGTTCTCCGACCTGTCCGGCGGCACGCTGCGGAAGGCCGACCTCTCGGGCACGAAGGGATGGCACCTCGTCCTGGTCGGCACCCGCCTGCGACGCGCGCGGCTCGCGCACGTGGAATGGGCGGAGGCCGACGCACGCACGGCGAAGTTCCACAACGCGATCCTGACCAAGGCCAACCTGTGGAAGGCGGACCTGCGCGGCGCGGACTTCTACAGGGCCAGCCTGCGTGACGCCAACCTGCGCGGGGCCAAGCTCGCCGGCGCGCAGTTCAACTTGGCGAACGTCGCCGGCGCCCAGTTCCGCCAGGCCGAGCTCGACGCCGCGGCCATCGCGAGCCTCGCGGCGGCGGTGGGCTGGGAGGAGGCGGAGTTCGACGCCCCGGTTCGAGCGGAGATCGAGAAGGCCGCGAGCGACACGGGCGAGCAGTAGAGGAAATCGGACGCCGGGCGCTCTGAGCGCAGCCCCGTGGGGTTGCGCGACCGGCCCGGCGTCCTGGTCGAGATGATAGGCGCTGATGCGCTGCTCCGCACCACTAGCCTCGGAGGGTGCCCGCCGCCCTCGAGATCAACGGACTGACGAAGCGCTACGACGACGGCACCGCCGCGCTGAGCGACTTCGACCTGACGATCCCAGAGGGCAAGTTCTTCGGTCTGCTCGGACCGAACGGGGCCGGCAAGACCACGCTGATCAGCGCGGTCTGCAACCTCATCAGGATCACGGCCGGGGACGTCTGCGTGTTCGGCGAGCCCGCCCACTCCCTCCAGGCGCGCCGCTGGGTCGGGCTGGCGGAGCAGGACATCAACCTCGATCGCTTCCTCACGGTCGAGGAGACGCTGATCTACCACGGCGGCTACTTCGGGATGTCGAAGGACGACGCGTGCGCTCGCGCTTACGAGATGATCGGCGTGTTCGACCTGCGCGCGAAGGTGGACGTGCGCACGCCCAAGCTCTCCGGCGGCATGCGCCGGCGCCTGCTGCTGGCCCGGGCACTGATGCACCGGCCGCGGCTCGTGATCCTCGACGAGCCCACCGCCGGGGTGGACTTCGAGCTGCGCCAGGAGCTGTGGCGCTACATCCGCAAGCTCCACGAGCAGGGCACGACGATCCTGCTCACCACGCACTACCTGGAGGAGGCCGAGACGCTCTGCGAGGAGATCGCGCTGATCCGCGCCGGCCGCCTGATCGCCCGCGACACGGGCGCGGGGCTGCTCGAGCGCTACGAGGCGACCAGCCTCGCGGACGTCTATGTCAAGGCGATGGGCGCGGGGGTGGCGCCGTCCTAATGCAGGTAGCGCGGGTCGGAGAAGGCGGTCGCGCGCCGGCGGCGCGCCGTCCGGGTGCGCCGGATGGCGCCCACCACGAGGGCACCGGCGAATGCGAGGGCGATCGTCTCCATGCTCGTAAAACGCGCCGGCGCGGGCGAGGTTGAGGGTTAGCGGCGTGCAGCCCTACTCGGGAACCGCGGGGATGGTCTGGCTGATCCGGCGCGAGACGCTGCGCGTCTCCAAGCTCTGGACCCAGACGGTCCTAGCGCCGATCGTCTCCTCGGGCCTGTTCATCCTCGTCTTCGGCTTCTCGCTGAGCAGCCGCATCCGCGAGTTCGACGGGATCCCCTACCGCGAGTTCATCGTGCCCGGCCTGATCACGATGGCGATGGTCCAGGCCGCCTACTCGAACAACTCGTCGTCGGTCTTCCAGGCGCGCTCGGACCGCTACATCAACGACGTCCTGTCGGCCCCGATGAAGGCGTGGCAGATGAACTTCGGCTTCAACGTCGGCGGGGTCATCCGCGCGCTGGCGATCGGGGTGGGACTCGGCGCGGTCGCGGTCCCCGTCACCGGCGCCCCGATCGAGCAGCCGCTCGTGCTCATCCCCGCCGTGCTGCTGGGGCTCGTGCTGTTCGGTGCGCTGGGCACGATCGTCGGGATCTTCGCCGAGACCTTCGACCACCACACGTTCGTGAACAACATCGTGATCCTGCCGCTCGTGTTCGTCGGTGGGGTCTTCTACTCGGTGGACCTGCTGCCGTCACCCTGGCACGAGCTGACCCACTTCAACCCGATCTTCTACCTCGTGAACGCGGTCAGGTATGGCTTTCTGGGTACCAGTGACGTTAGTGTCGCCCTTTGCCTCGGGGTGACTGCCGGACTCGCAATCCCGGCCTACCTCTGGTCCCAATGGCTATTCACGAGCGGCCGCAAGCTGAAGGCTTAGACCCACTCCTCGAGCTCCGCACGGGGCTGGATCCCATGTCCGAGCTCGGACGCCTCCAGCAGCGCGTGGTCGATTGCCGCCGCTGCCCGCGGCTGGTCGAGTGGCGCGAGCGGGTGGCACGGGAGAAGCGGGCCTCGTTCGCCGCCGAGACCTACTGGGGGCGGCCAATCCCGGGGTTCGGCGACCCCGCCGCGCGCGTGTACGTGCTGGGCCTCGCCCCGGCGGCGCACGGCGGCAACAGGACCGGGCGGATCTTCACGGGCGACCGCTCGGGCGACTGGTTGTTCGCGTCGATGCACCGCACGGGCTTCGCCAGCCAGGCGGAGGCGTTCCACGTGCTCGACGGCCTGCGCCTCGACGGCATCTATGTGGGCGCCGCGGTGCGCTGCGCGCCGCCGGCCAACAAGCCTCTGCCGGCCGAGCGCGACAACTGCCTGCCGTACGCCGAGGAGGAGCTCCGGCTGCTGGCGGACGTGCGCGTGGTCGTCTGCCTCGGTCAGTTCGCCTGGGACGCGGCCACGCGGCTCCTCGGCGTGCGGCCGAAGCCCAGGTTCGGCCACCTTGCCGAGCACGCCGTCCCCGAGGGGCCGGCGATGCTCGCCTCGTTCCATCCGAGCCAGCAGAACACATTCACGGGGAAGCTGACCGAGCCGATGCTCGACGCCGTGTTCGAGCGCGCCCGCGAGCTGGCGGCGGCCTAGCCCGGGGTCGAGCGGCCGCTCGTCACGGCATCGCGTGCGGCGCCGGGCTCGCAGCGGCCCCTGCCGCCACCAGGGCCCGGCCGAGCTCGGCCGCCGACGCGAACCGCTCGGCGGGCTGCTTCGCGAGCGCACGGCGGACCACGGGCTCGTAGCGCGCGAGCGGCGGCGGGAGCGGCCGCGGCGCCTCGTGGAGGTGGGCGCGCATCTTCGCGGCGTCGTCCGCGCGCGGGAACGGGACCGCGCCGGTGAGGGCGTGGAGCAGGAGGCCGCCGAGCGCGTAGACGTCGGAGCGCGCGTCGGGCGGGCCGCCGCGGATCTGCTCGGGGGCGGCGAAGTCCACGGTCCCGAGCCAGCGCCCGGCCTCGGTGAGGCCCGGGTCCGCGTCGATCGGCTTCGCGAGGCCGAAGTCGGCGAGGTACGCGTGCTCGCCGCCCGCGCGCGGCTCGATCATCACGTTTCCGGGCTTCACGTCGCGATGCACGAGCCCGCGCGCGTGCGCGGCGTCGAGCGCCATCGCGACCTGGACCACGATCGCGACCGCGCGCTCGGGGTGCAGCGGGTGCTCGGCGACCAGGCTGCGCAGGTCCGTGCCGTCGACCCACCGCATCGCCACGAAGGGCGAGTCGCCGGCCTCGCCCGCGTCGTAGATCGGCATGACGTTCGGGTGGTCGATCGAGGCGGCCAGCTCGCATTCGCGGCGGAAGCGGTCGCGGAACCCGGGGTCGCCGGCCAGCTCCGGGGCGATCAGCTTCAGCGCCACCGGCCTGTCGAGCGAGAGCTGCACCGCGCGGTACACGACGCTCCACCCGCCGCGTCCGGCAACCCCCTCGATCCGATAGCCGGGCAGGTCCGGCACGGCTAGTCCGCCGGCGCGAAGCGCTCGATGCCGCGCGCCAGCCCGAGCGCGGCGCGCTGCTGGTACTCGGCGTCGTTCAGCCGGCGGTCCTCGGCCGGGTTCGTCATGAAGCCGATCTCGGCGAGCACGACCGGCACGTCGGACCAGTTGAAGCCGGTGAGATCGCCGCGGGGGACGATGCCGTTGTCGCGGCTGCCGATCCGCGCCACCAGCTCGCGCTGGAGCAGCTTCGCCGCCGTGCGCGACTCGGGCAGGACGTCGTCGGTCCAGCCCGCGTGCGCGGCCGGATAGAGCATCGCGCTCCCGTGCTGCGACCGGTTCGTCGAGCCGTCGGCGTGGACGCGCACGAACAGCGCGGCCCGCGCGCGGTTGGCGATCCGCGCCCGCGCGACGTTGCCCATGCTGAGCCCGGTGGCGCGGTCGCGGGTCATCGTCACGCAGTAGCCGCGGGCGGTGAGCGTCTTGCGCAGCCGCTTCGAGATAGCGAGCGTGACCACGTGCTCGGGGGTCCCGCTCACGACCCCGCGCGTGCCACCGCCGTCCTTGATCTTGCGCTTCTTCGAGCCGGGCCCGATCGGCTCCGTCTCCGGGTTCGCGCGCGAGTCGTGCCCCGGGTCGATCACGATCGCCGTGCACTCCGCCGGCTCCTGCGCGACGGGCGGTGCGGGGGCCGCGGCGAGCGCGAGCCCCGCCGCGACCAGCGCGGCGAGCAGGCGTGTCATGCGACCGCCTCGATCCGGTGACCGCTTATCTCGTACTTCTCAGCCAATTGGAGTAACGTGCCATGCCGGGGTGGGGATGAGCAAACGTCTGACGATAGGGCTGGCCTGTGCCGCAGCGGCGCTGGCCACCGCGCCTGCGGCGCTGGCCGCGCCGCATCGCACGCTGAACCTGAGCCAGGCGAACACCTCGGCCAGCCCGGTCACCTGGGACGGCACCCTCCACGACGGCACCAACAGCATGTACAACAGCGCCGCGGGCGCGCCGTGCGGCGAGAGCACGGACACCTACTGCGACGACACGCTGCTGAACGTCAGCCTGCCCGCCGGGTTCCGCGGCGGCGTGCAGGTGGACATCGACAACTACCGGCCCAACCCGCTCACGGACTTCGACCTCTACGTCTACGAGAGCGACGCCGCGGGGCACGCCCTGCGCCTGCTCGAGAACGACGGCACGTTCGGCGAGGTGCTGGTCGGCGCGGGCCTTCCGAACGGCTTCCCCGAGAGCTACGCGTTCCCGGGCAAGAGCGGCTACTACCTCGTTCGCGTCGTCTACTTCGACGCTCCGGTCGCGTCGCAGTACTCGGCCTCGGCCCAGGTCACCAACCTGGTCGCGCGCGCCGACAAGCCGCCGGACGTCGATGCACCGGCCGGGCTCCAGGAGTACCTCGCCAGCAACCCGACGCTCGGCTTCAAGTCGCATTCCGAGCCCCACATCGCGCAGAGCCCGATCGATCCGGACGTGCTGGTCGCGGGGTCGAAGCAGTACTACCGCGACCGCGACTCGCTCAAGGAATACGAGTTCAAGATCGGCACGTACGTCTCGTTCGACCGCGGGGTCACGTGGACCGACCTGGGCCAGCTCGACGTGTGCCCGATCGCGCAGGCGCCGCAGTCGTCCTACCCGGCCAGCAACACGTGCTACCCGGACGACGATCCCAGCAAGGGCGGCACCGGCGCCGAGGACGTCAAGGAGAACCAGGAGGACATGGAGTTCGACGATCGCGGCTCCGGCGACCTCGCCGAGGAGTACACGACCTCGGACATCTGGGTCCAGTTCGACGACGAGGGCAGCGCGTACGTGATGGTGCTCGACCACCCGCCGTTCCCGATCCAGTCCGACCCGCTCGGGCTCGGGACGGAGGAGAACGGCTGGGGGATGACCCTCCACAAGTGGGAGTCGGTCTCCTCGGACGACCTGCGCACCGGGAAGACATGGGGCCCGCGCGTGCCGATCAACTTCTACGCGGACGAGGTTCGCGAGCGCGTCTTCCTCGACGACAAGAACACGATGGCGATCAACAACGTCGGGCCGGACCACGACGGCAAGCCCGGCACGATCGTGACCTGCTGGGGCCGCGGCGCCGCGCTCGTCAAGCAGCAGATCGTCTGCGAGCGCTCGACCGACGGCGGGAAGACCTTCCCCGGCGAGCCGATCCCGGTCTCCGAGCCCCAGAACGTCGGGATCGGCGTGTTCGTCGCGCCCGACACCAAGGACGAGCACACCTTCCACCTGATGTGGAACTACTACATCAACCCGAACTCGCCGCTCAACCAGATCTACTACACGAAGAGCATCGACGACGGGCAGACCTGGCTGCCGCCGCGCCCGATCACGGCGCCGTTCACGCCGCTGCCGAGCACCTACCCCGGGCAGCAGTTCAGGCAGCTCTCGATACCGATGATGGCCGTTGCCCCGAACGGCGACCTGTACGCCACCTACTCCCACTACCGCCCGGCGCCGGACGTGGCCACCGACGAGGACGGAGAGCAGGCCGACGTCGTGTTCATCAAGTCGACCGACGGGGGCCTGACGTGGAGCGACCCCGCCGTGGTCAACCAGGACAAGAGCAATGCCGACCAGTTCCAGCCGCAGATCGCGATCAGCCCGCAGGGCGAGGTCAACATCGCCTACTTCGACCGCCGCAACGACAAGCGGACCGTGGTCGGCGGGCAGGTCACGCACGCGGGCAACTACTACGTGGACGAGTACCTGTCGCGGTCGACCGACGGCGGCGCCACCTGGCAGGACACGCGCCTCTCGCACGAGATGTCGGACCCCGAGCAGAACGCGCCGGTCTCGCCGTCCGGGCTCTTCTTCGGCGACTACCAGGGGCTCGTCGCCGACGACTGCTTCACGATCCCGTTCTACCAGGACGCGCACCTCGCGCTCGATCGCACCCGCGACGACGGGTTCGACGCGGGCTTCCCGCGCTCGGAGTACCAGGAGACGTTCGCGTGGCGGGTGCCGAACGCGAAGCAGGGCCCGGCGTGCACGAAGCCGGTCGTCGAGGGGCCGAGCCCGCCGGTGACGCCCGAGGGCCTGCCGACGGTGAGCGTCACGGCGCCGCGGCTCGCCAGCGACGTCGGCACGAGCAACAAGTTCAACGTGCGCGTGAACGCCTCGGCCGCGAACATCGACTTCTACCAACTCGAGTACCGCCGCCGCGGGAGCACGAAGTGGAAGCGGTTGAGCTCGAAGCTGCTGAACGCGGACTACCGCTTCCGGGGCAGCTACAGCCAGACCTACGCGTTCCGCGCGCGGGCGATCGACCTGTCGGGCCGCGAGGGCCCGTGGTCGGGCGAGGCCGTCAGCGTGATCCCGCACGACGACCGGCGCGCCAAGGGCCGCCCGCGCTACTCGCGCGGCTGGGCGCGAGCCAAGGGCACGACCGCGTTCAAGCGCACGCTCACCACCACGAGCCGCAAGGGCTCCTCGATGCGGATCAACTTCCGCGGCAACCGCGTCTACCTGATCGGTCGCAAGGGACCGCGCGGCGGCCGCGCGCTGGTGATCCTCAACGGCAAGCGCAAGCAGGTGAGCTTCTACAAGTCGAAGACCGCCGAGCGCCAGGTGGTCTACAGCGCCAGCATCGCGGGGTCGCGGACGAGCACGCTCCAGGTTGTCGCGCTGGGCCGCAAGGGCAGCAAGAAGTCCAAGGGCACACGCGTCGAGATCGACGCCGTCGGCTACCGCGGCTAGGGCCATCCAGGCGCCGCGGGCGCGCGTACTCGGGAAGGTACGCTGATGAGTTCGATGGCTCTCGATCCACTCGCGACGTTCACCCCGCAGGTTCGTGATTGGTTCGGTCGCGCGTTCGCGGAGCCGACCGAGGCGCAGCGCCAGGCCTGGCCGGCAATCGCTCGCGGGGAGGACGTCCTGCTGTCGGCCCCGACCGGCTCGGGCAAGACGCTCGCGGCGTTCCTCTGGGGCCTCGACCGCCTGGTCGCCGAGCCCGCACCCGAGGGCGAGCGGCACACCCGGCTCGTGTACGTCTCCCCGCTGAAGGCGCTCTCCTACGACATCGAGCGCAACCTGCGCGCGCCGCTGAAGGGGATCGGCGGCGACGTGACCGTCGCGCTGCGCACGGGCGACACGCCGCAGAAGGAGCGCCAGGCGATGCTCCGCAACCCGGCGGACGTCCTGATCACCACGCCGGAGTCGCTCTACCTGATGCTCACCTCGCGCGCGCGGGACACGCTCGCCGGCGTCGAGTGGGTGATCGTGGACGAGATCCACGCCGTCGCGCAGACCAAGCGCGGCGCGCACCTCGCGATCACGCTGGAGCGCCTCGAGCGCCAGGCCGGGCAGCGGGTTCAGCGGATCGGCCTGTCGGCCACCCAGCGCCCGCTCGAGGAGGTCGGGCGCTTCCTCTCCGGCGCGGGGCGCGAGTGCACGGTGGTCGACGCCGGCGTGCGCAAGCCGCTCGACGTCCGGATCCAGGTGCCGGTCGAGGACATGGCCGAGCCCGACGTCCAGGAGGACGTGCTCAACCTGGAGTCGGGCGACACCGCCACGCGCCGCTCGATCTGGCCCGCGATCTACCCCGAGCTGCTCGACCTGATCCAGCAGCACCAGTCCACGATCGTGTTCGTGAACGCCCGCCGCGGCGCCGAGCGGCTGGCGATGCGGCTGAACGAGCTGGCTGCCGAGCGTGCCGAGCTGGCCATCGGGCGGAGCTCCGAGGGGGGCTCTCTGAGTGAGCCCGCGAGCGTACCCCCGAGGAGCTCTGCACGGGGGCCAGCCCCCGTCGCGCCGCTCGAGATCGCCCGCGCCCACCACGGGTCGCTGGCCCGCGAGGAGCGGCTGATCGTGGAGGAGCAGCTCAAGTCGGGCGCGCTCCCGTGCCTCGTGGCGACCTCCTCGCTCGAGCTGGGCATCGACATGGGCGCGGTGGACCTCGTGCTCCAGGTCGAGTCGCCGAAGTCGGTCACGCGCGGGCTCCAGCGGATCGGCCGCGCCGGGCACGGCGTGGGCGAGACCTCGAAGGGCCGGATCTTCCCGAAGTTCCGCGCCGACCTGCTCGAGGCCACGGTGGTCGTCAAGCGGATGCGCGCGGGCGAGATCGAGAGCACGGTGGTACCGCGCAACCCGCTCGACGTGCTCGCGCAGCAGATCGTGGCGATGGTGGCGGGCGACGAGGAACTGAGCGTGCCCGAGATGCACGACCTGATCCGCCGCGCCTATCCCTACTCGGACCTCTCGCGCGAGCAGCTCGACAATGTGCTCGACATGCTCGACGGCCGCTACCCGTCCGAGCAGTTCGGCGACCTGCGCCCGCGCATCGTGTGGGACCGGGTGGCCGACACGATCCGCGCGCGGCAGGGTGCGCGCCAGCTCGCGGTCACGAACGCGGGCACGATCCCGGACCGGGGCATGTACGGCGTGCACCTCCCGGACGGCCGCCGAGTCGGTGAGCTCGACGAGGAGATGGTCTACGAGGCGCGCCCGGGGCAGACGTTCCTGCTCGGCGCCTCGACCTGGCGGATCGAGGAGATCACGCGCGACCGGGTGATCGTCTCGCCCGCGCCGGGCACGCCCGGCGCGATCCCGTTCTGGCGCGGCGACGGCGTCGGGCGCCCGGTGGAGCTCGGCCGCGCGATCGGTGAGTTCAGCCGCTGGGCGGTGGACCAGGAGCCGGCCGAGCTGGCGAAGAGCCACGACCTCGACGAGCGCGCCGCGAAGAACCTCGTCCAGTTCCTGCGCGAGCAGCGCGAGGCCACGCGGGTGATCCCGTCGGACCGGACCGTGGTGATCGAGCGCTTCCGCGACGAGATCGGCGACTGGCGGCTGTGCATCCTCTCGCCGTTCGGCGGGCGGGTCCACTCGGCCTGGGGCCTGGCGCTGAGCGCGCGGATCCGCGACGAGGCGGGCCTCGAGGCCGACGCGATCTGGTCGGACGACGGCATCATCGTCCACCTCCCCGACGCGGACGAGCCGCCCGGCGCGGACCTCGTCCTGATCGACCCCGACGAGCTCGAGGACCTGGTCGTGCGCGAGCTCGGCTCCTCGGCGCTGTTCGGCGCGCGCTTCCGCGAGAACGCCGCCCGCGCGCTCTTGATCCCGCGCGCGTATCCCGGCAAGCGCACGCCGCTCTGGCAGCAGCGCCTGAAGGCGCAGTCGCTGCTCGAGGTCGCCAAGCACTACGGCCGCTTCCCGATCGTGCTCGAGACCTACCGCGAGTGCCTGCGCGACGTGCTCGACCTCCCGGCGCTCACCGACCTGCTGCGCAAGCTCCAGCGCCGCGAGCTGTCGCTCGTCGAGGTCGAGACCCAGCGCGCGTCGCCGTTCGCCTCGTCGCTGTTGTTCGACTACGTCGCGACGTACATGTACGAGGGCGACACGCCCAACGCCGAGCGCCGCGCGGCCGCGCTCTCGCTCGACCGCGACCTGCTGCGCGAGCTGCTCGGGCAGGAGGAGCTGCGCGAGCTGATCGACCCGGACGCGCTGGCGGAGGTCGAGGCCGACCTCCAGCGCATCAGCGAGCGCATGCGAGCCGCGAACGCGGACGCGCTCCACGACGTCCTGCGCGCGGTCGGCGATCTGACCACCGTCGAGGCGCAGGCGCGCTCGCTCGAGGCCGTGTCGGCGAAGCGCATGCTCGACCAGCTCCGTGGCGAACGCCGCGCGATCGCGATGCGGATCGGCGGCGAGGAGCGCTGGATCGCCTCGGAGGACGCCGGCCTGTACCGCGACGCGCTCGGGGCGGTGCCGCCCGGCGGCCTGCCGGAGACGTTCCTCGAGTCGGTGGACGAGCCGCTGGCGCGGCTGGTGCGCCGGTACGCGCGCACGCACGGCCCGTTCACGACGGCGGAGATCGGCGGCCGCTACGGGATCGACCCGGCGCCGGTGCTCCGGGAGCTGGAGCGCGCGGGCGAGCTGGTCCGCGGCGAGCTGCGCCCGGAGGGCACCGAGCGCGAGTGGTGCGACCCGGAGGTGCTGCGGAGGCTGCGGCGCGCCTCGCTGGCGTCGCTTCGAAAGGAGGTGGAGCCGGCCGAGCACCGCGCGCTCGCACGGCTGCTGCCCGAGTGGCAGGGCGTGGACGGTGCGCCGCCGGGCGGCGCGGGCGTGGACCGCCTGCGCGAGGCGCTCGTGCCGCTCCAGGGCATCGCGCTCGCGCCGGAGGTGTGGGAGCGCGACGTGCTGCCGCGGCGCGTAGGGGCCTACTCGCCCACCTGGATGGACTCGCTCTGCGCGGCGGG
>DASVPL010000015.1:0-24357 GCA_036382905.1 Thermoleophilaceae bacterium
TTCGCGAGCTACCTGGCGGTGGTCGAGCAGATCGGCGAGGTCTCATCAGGCGGCTTCTTCCTGATCTTCTGGATGTTCCAGAACCCGCCCGACCTCTTATACAGCCTGATCAAGGGCATGGCGATGGCGACCGTCATCGTGATCGTCGGCACCTACTACGGCTACACCGCCTCGGGCGGACCGGTCGGCGTCGGCACCGCCACCGCCAAGTCGATGGTGCTCAACACCGTGATGGTGCACCTCGTCGGCATGCTCGGCACGCAGATCTTCTGGGGAGCCAACCCGCGGGCGCCGATAGGGGGATGAGCGTGCTCGCGACACCCGACCGCGACGCGCCGCGCGAAGCGGCCGGCCTGCCGCCCGTCGCGCCGCTGCGCGTAGGCGGCGCCGGCGAGGCGCTCGCCCGCCGCGCCCTGCGCGCGCAGATCGCACGGCTCGAGACCGACCTCGCCGCACAGGCGGCCTCGGCGCGGCGTCCGGCCACCTTCGCGGAGCTGGTCCGGGGGGACGCGAAGACTGGCGATGGGACCGCGGCGATGGCACGCACCGTGCCGCGGCTCCTCTCGCTGGGCGAGCTCGAAGCGCAGCGCGACGACCTCGCCGCGCGTCTCGCCGACGAGCGCGCCGACCTGGCGCTCCTCGCCGACCGCCAGGAGGGCTTTCGTCAGCTCCGTGAGGAGATGCTGCTCGACCCGGCCGCGTACCCGGACGTGCGGGTCTCGAACGCCGACGTCGGCGAGCCCGGCTGTCTGGACTGGCACGTCCGGCCGAACTTCGGCCCGCTCGGCAGGCTCATGCGCTGGTGGCGCGTGAAGATCTCGTCGGGCTGCCCGTAGATGCGAGTCGCGCTCGCGGTCCTTCTGGTGACGCTCGTCCTACCCGCCGCCGCCGCGGCGCAGGGCGACGTGGTCTCGATCCCCGTGAAGTTCGCGGTGGAGAACGTGAACCGCTCGGCCCTTCCCTGCGCGAGCGACGGCCAGTCGTACGAGCTGGCCGGCGAGATCGTCGGGCCGCGCGCGGTGCTCGAGGGCAGCGCGCCCGCGAGCGCGACGCTCTACCTCCACGAGTTCAGCTACGACGACTTCTTCCACTTCCGCGCGGCCCCGGGCGTCGACTACGCGACCGAGATGGCGCGGGCCGGCCACGTGTCGGTCGCGATCGACCGCCTCGGCTACGACGACAGCCCGCACCCGCCCGGCACCGCCACCTGCCTCGGCGCGCACGCGGACATGGCCCGCCAGGTCATCGACGCGCTCCGCGCCGGCAGCTACCGCCCGGCGCAGGGCAGACCGCGCGGGTTCCAGCGCATAGTCCTCGCCGGTCACTCGGTGGGCGGCGAGGTGGCCGAGCTCGAGGCGTACTCGTTCGGCGGGATCGACGCGCTCGTGCTCTTCGGCGTCGTGGACCAGGGCTTCCAGCCGCGCGCGACGCAGGTTGCGGCCGAGCAGGGAGCGGTATGCGCGCGCGGGGGCGAGGACTCGGGCGGCGCGCCCGGCTACGCGTTCTACGGCGATACGCCCGAGAGCGTGCGCGACCTGAGCTTCTACGACGCCGACCCGGCCGTGGTCGCGGCCTCCGAGCGCCAGCGCCACCGCGATCCGTGCGGCGACGTGAACTCCAACGTCCCGGCGCTCGGATCGAACAACGCGCACATGGGTGAGATCGAGGTGCCGGTCCTGCTGCTCTACGGGCTCGAGGACGGCGTGATGACCCGCGACGCGCAGCGCCAGCACGGCGAGAAGTACACCGGGAGCGCCGACGTGACCACGGCGTACTTCGAGCGCACGGCCCACGCGATGCTGCTCGAGCGCACCGCACCGCAGGTCCGCGGCGCGGTGTCGCGCTGGCTCGGCGAGCGCGGGCTCGCCTCCGAGGCCTCCCCGCCCGCGCCGCCGAAGCCGCCGACCGGGTGTCCGGCGCGCAATGCCATGGTCGTGGGAAGCGACCGAGCCGACCGGCTCGAGGGCGCGGGCGGCGCGGACAGCCTGTTCGGCCTCGCCGGCGACGACCGCATCGCGGGCAAGGCCGGCGGCGACTGCATCCGCGGCGGGCCCGGACGCGACCTGCTGATCGGCGACGGCGGAGCCGACCGGCTCCATGGCGACGCGGGCGACGACCGCATCTCGGGCGGCTCGAGCCGCGACCGACTCGAGGGTGGCAAGGGACACGACCGCCTGCGCGGCGGCTCGGGCGACGACCGCCTGTTCGCCCGCGACGGCGCCCGCGACCTGGTCGACTGCGGCCCGGGAGGCGCCGACCGCGCGACGGTCGACCGGCTCGACCGCGTGCGCGGCTGCGAGCGGGTGGCGCGCTAGCCGGAGCGGGTCGCGCCGCCTCGCGCGGCGCGCCGGCCGCGGCCTAGCTGTACGAGTCCCAGGCCTTGAGGTGCGGCAGCGGGTCGAACGGCGCCCCGCCGGAGTACCAGCCCGGCCCGGACCAGAGCTCGAAGTGCAGGTGGCAGCCCTGGGCGTTGCCGGTCTGGCCGACGGTGCCGATCGGCTGCCCCGTGTGCACGCGGTCGCCGACCTTCAGCGGCGTCGGCTGCTCGAGGTGCGCGTAGAAGTAGTCGACATCGGTGTCCTGACCGTCGATGACGACGTAGTTGCCGGCCGAGGACTGGTACTTCTTGGCCTTCACCACGCCGCCGCGCGCCGCGACCATTCGCGCGCCGCACTTGGCGAACACGTCGTGGCCCTGGTGCGAGTGGCCCGCCCGCCCCGCGCCGAACTGCGATCCGGCTCCGCCGAAGTTGTGCGTGGCGCGGACGGGGAAGATGTTGCCGTGGAGGTCGAACGCGTCGCGCTCGGCGTCGCCTTCGGCCGCGCTGCGGGTGGCGGCACCGTCGGCACCGGTGGCCGCGGCGCGGAATGCATAGCGCGCATCGGGCTGCGCGACGCCGCCGGCGCGGCCGTCCCAGCGGATCTCCTGGACCTCGTTCGCCGCGACGGCGGGCGCGCTCCAGCTCTGGACGACGGCGCCGTCGGTGAGCCGGACCAGGTCGACGGCCACGGCGGCTGGCGCGTCCACCCGGTAGGTGAAGACGATGCCGCCGGCTCCGTCGAAGAAGAACTTGCCGCGGTTGACGGCGGTCTCGAGCTTGGGGGCGCCCGGGTCCGCGGTGCCGGACGCCGGCGCGAGCTGGCCGGTCGGCTCGGGCGGCGGGGGAGCGACGATCGAGATCGGGCGCGTCGGCTTCGACCGCACCTGCGGGCTCGCCATCGCCGAGAGCGGGCCGCTGCGCGCGTTGTACGGCACCTTCACCTTGAGCGTGCGGTCGCTCGCGGGGTCCACGGCGACGGCCACGTCGTCGGCCTTGCCGCCGCCGCCGAGGAAGACGATCTTCGACGCGTACGAGAGCCTGCTGCCCTTCAGCCGGACCGAGCCGCCGTTGCGGACCTTGCCGCCGCGCTCGCAGCCGGACGCGCAGTTCACCTGCTTGATCTCGGGCTTGCCGACGTAGGCGCGCCCGCCCCCGCTGGCGCTCGTGTCGGCGGCCGGGGCGGAGGCCGCCCAGGGGAGGACGCCCAGCGCGGCGGCGCTCGCTGCGCACACGATCGTTCGGCGGCTATGGCTCGACTGCAAAGTCCGACCTCTCTCTTCAGCGCCTACGGGGTTAGCTGACGGACTCGCGGCAAAAGAGCGCCGCTACGGGTGAGCGGGCCATGCTGGCCCCACCCGATTCGCCCCTGGGAGCCGGTCCATCGGCTCCCAACTGGTTCCCCCGTTCCCCCGGACCGGCGGCCCCGGGGATTCGGCAGGCAACGACTTGAAGGGCGGCAGTATAAGCGCATCGGTCGGATGGTTCGCTCTCGGGGGAGCCCTTCCCCGGGCCTGCAACCCAGCGCCCGCCCGCTACCCTCCCCGAGTCCTCATGAAGACCTACGTAGCCACCCCCGCGACGCGTGAGCGCAACTGGGTAGTGATCGACGCCAGCGGCCTGACGCTGGGCCGCCTCGCCACCCAGATCGCGAACACGCTCAGGGGCAAGCACAAGCCCGAGTTCACGCCGCATTGCGACGTCGGCGACTTCGTCATCGTCGTCAACGCCGAGCGGATCTCGGTGACCGGGAACAAGCGCGAGGAGAAGCGCTACTACCGGCATTCCGGCTATCCCGGGGGGTTGCGCTCGCGGACGCTCGCTGAGATGCTCGACCGCCGGCCCGAGGAGGTCATCCGCAAGGCGGTCAAGGGGATGCTGCCGCGCAACCGGCTCGGGCGCGCGCAGCTACGCAAGCTGAAGGTCTACGCCGGGCCGGAACACCCGCACGCAGCTCAGAAGCCCGAACCGATGGAGGTCGCCACCCGATGATCGACGACGAGCGCCCGGACGCTCCCGAGGAGCAGCCCACGCCCGGCGGCGGCGACGCCGCTGGCGACGTGCCCGATCCGAGCGCTTCCGCCGATCCGAGCGAGTCGCCGGCCGCCGGCGACGACGCCGTCGAGGACGCCGCTCCCGCCGAGGAGTCGGCCGCCGAGCCCGCTTCCGAGGAGCCCGCCGCTTCTGAGGAGCCCGCCGCAGAGCCCGCTGCCGCTGACGCGCCCCCTGCTGCCGAGGAGCCTGCTGCCGAGGAGTCCGCCGCAGAGGAGTCTCCTGCTGCTGAAGAGCCTCCTGCTGCTGAGGAGCCTGCTGCTGCTGCTGCTGCTGCTGCTGCTGCGGAGCCTGCTGCAGAGGAGCCCGCCTCTGAGGAGCCCGCTGCCGAGCAGCCCGCCGCTTCCGAGGACCGCCCGCGCCGCGACAAGGGTCGCAAGCGCGACGACGAGGAGAAGTCCGAGCCCGAGGTCGTGCCCGGCGCCCACCTCGAGCCCGACCTGGTCCTCGAGGCCGACCGGCCCGAGGGCGAGGACGACCTCTCCCGCTACGCGGCCGCCGACGAGGCCGACGCCCCCGCCGACGGCGACGCCCCCGCGGGCGAGCCAGCCGGCGACGGCGACGCTGCCGAGCCCGCCGCCGCCCGCTCGGTCCTCGACCTCTCCGCCGACGCTCGCTACCGCGCCACCGGCAAGCGCAAGACCGCCGTCGCGCGCGTGATCCTGCGCCCGGGCGACGGCGGCTACAGCATCAACGGCCGCTCGCTCGAGGACTTCTTCCCGCGCGCGGCGCTCCAGAAGGCCGCCCGCCAGCCGCTCGAGGTTGCCGGCTTCGAGCGCCGGATGGACGTGGTGGCCCGGATCCACGGCGGCGGCGTCTCGGCCCAGGCCGGCGCGCTGCGCCACGGCGTGGCCCGCGCGCTCGTCGAGGCCGACCCGGCGCTGCGCCCCGAGCTCAAGCGGCGCGGCCTCCTCACGCGCGACGCGCGTGCGAAGGAGCGCAAGAAGGCCGGCCTCAAGAAGGCCCGGAAGCGCCCGCAGTTCTCGAAGCGCTGAGCGGGCAGAGCACCCCCCCGAAGCTCTTCGGGACCGATGGCGTCCGCGGCGTCGCGGGCGAGTTCCTCACCGCCGACCTGGCGGTCGCGCTCGGTCGCGCCGCAGCGACCCTCTCGCCCACCGAGGCCCCGCAGGTCCTCATCGTGCGCGACACCCGCGAGTCGGGCCCCACGCTCGAGGCGGCGCTGGCCGCCGGGGTCGCCGCCGCGGGCGGCCACGCGCTGCTCGGCGGCGTGCTGCCGACCCCGGGCGCGGCGCTGCTCGTGCGCCGCTACGGCTTCGACCTCGCCGCCGTGGTCTCCGCCTCCCACAACCCCTACCGCGACAACGGCATCAAGTTCTTCGGCCCGGAGGGCACCAAGATCCCGGACGCGACCGAGCGCGAGATGGAGCGCCTGGTCCAGGATCCCCCGGCCGAGCGTGCCGACGGCCGCGTGCGCGAGCTGCACGGCGCGGGCGGCGACTACCTGCGCGAGCTCGAGTCGCGCTTCGCGAGCCTCGACCTGTCCGGCGTGCGCGTGCTGCTCGACTGCGCCAACGGCGCCACCTACCGCGTCGCTCCGGAGATCTTCCGCCGCCTGCACGCCGACGTCGAGGCGATCGCCGCCGACCCCGACGGCCGCAACATCAACGACGGCGTCGGCTCCACGCACGTCGAGGCGCTGGCCGAGCGCGTGAGCGCCGGCGGCCACGACCTCGGCTTCGCGTTCGACGGCGACGGCGACCGCGTGCTGGCGGTCGACCGCGAGGGCACCGTCGTGGACGGCGACGAGCTGATCGCCATCGCCGCGCTCCACCTGCGGGCGGCCGACCGCCTTCCGGGCGGCGGCGTGGCCGTCACGGTGATGACGAACTACGGCTTCCACACGGCCATGCGCGAGCACGACATAGAGGTGGCCACCACCCCCGTGGGCGACCGCAACGTTCTCGCGGAGCTGATCGAGCGCGGCTGGGCGCTCGGCGGCGAGCAGTCCGGCCACATCATCGACACGGGCTTCGTGCCCTCGGGCGACGGAGTCGCCGCCGCGCTGCTCACCCTCGAGGCCCTAGCCGGGCGCGACCTAGCCGCCCGCGACGCGATGTCCCGCCTGCCCCAGAAGCTCGTGAACGTGCGGGTCGGCGACCGCGACAAGCTCGACGGAGCCACGGCGGTCTGGGAGGCGGTCGAGCGCGAGTCCGACGGCCTGAAGGATCGCGGCCGCGTCCTCGTCCGTCCGTCTGGCACGGAGCCGCTCGTGCGTGTGATGGTGGAGGCCCCCGAGGCGGCCGAGTGCGACGCCGTCACGGCCCGCCTCGTGGAGGTCGTGGAGCGCGAGTTGGCGTAGCCGCCGGGTGTGGGCGAATGCCCACCCCGCCGATAACCTCGAAGGTCAGCCGGCCCCCGACGGCGAAGGAATCGCCCCATGTGCGGCATCGTTGGATACGTAGGTGACAGGCCGTGCCGGGACCTCCTGCTGCGCGGCCTCGAGAAGCTCGAGTACCGCGGCTACGACTCCGCTGGCGTCTCGCTGCTCACCGACGGCCGGATCGAGTCGGTGCGCGCCGTCGGCAACCTCTCCTACCTGCGCGACGCCGTCGCCCGCGTCGACGATGGCGCCTCCGTCGCGGTCGCCGAGCGCGAGCCCACCACCGGCATCGGCCACACGCGCTGGGCCACGCACGGCCGCGTCACCGAGGAGAACGCCCACCCGCACTACGACACCGCCGACCGCGTCCACATCGTCCTGAACGGGATCGTGGAGAACCACGTCGAGCTGCGCCGTCGGCTCACCGCGGCCGGCGCCGAGTTCACCTCGGAGACCGACGCCGAGGTGGTTGCCCACCTGATCGCCGAGCACCTCGACGGCGACCTGGTCGCCGCCGTGCGCGCCGCCTACCTCGAGCTCCGCGGGCACTACTCGTTCGTCGCGATGTCGGCCGACGACCCCGACCTGCTCGTCGGCGCCCGCAAGGAGTGCCCGCTGGTGATCGGCGTGGGGGAGGGCGAGACCTTCATCGCCTCCGCGATCCCCGCGTTCCTGAAGGAGACGCGCCGCATCCAGCTGATCGAGGACGACGAGGTCGTCGTGGTCCGCCCGCAGGGGGTCGAGTTCCTCTCCGCCCACACCGGGGCGCCGCTCGAGCGCGAGGTCGACGAGGTCGACTGGGACGAGGCGGCCGCCGAGAAGGAGGGCTACGAGACCTTCATGCTCAAGGAGATTCACGAGCAGCCGGAGGCCGTGGCCGAGACGATCGCCGACCGCGTGACCGGCGAGACGATCGACCTGGGCGACATCGGGATCTCCGACGACGAGCTGCGCGCGGTGCGCCGTGTCGTGATCGTCGCCTGCGGAACCTCGTACCACGCGGGGCTGGTCGGTCGCTACGCCGTCGAGGAGTGGGGGCGTGTCCCGGTCGAGATGGACATCGCGTCCGAGTACCGCTACCGCAACCCGGTCGTCGACGAGCACGACCTCGTCATCGGGATCACGCAGTCGGGCGAGACCGCCGACACCCTCGCCGCCATGCGCCTCGCGCGCGAGCGCGGCGCCCGCGTGATCGCGCTGACCAACGTGATGGGCAGCCAGGCCACGCGCGACGCCGACGGCGTGCTCTTCACCCGCGCCGGGCCGGAGGTGAGCGTCGCCGCCACCAAGACCTTCGTGGCCCAGGCCGCCTGCATGTACATGTTCGGGCTGAAGCTCGCCCAGGTGCGCGGCACGCTCGACGCCGGCACGCTGCGCGAGCTGATCGGCGGCATCCGCGAGCTGCCGCACCAGATCCAGCAGACGATCGAGCGGACCGACCAGGCCGCGATCGACGCCGCCGAGCGCTTCTTCGCCGAGTCGGAGTTCTGCCTCTACCTGGGGCGCCACATCGGGTTGCCGGTCTGCCTGGAGGGCGCGCTCAAGCTCAAGGAGATCTCGTACATCCCGGCCGACGCCTACGCGGCCGGCGAGATGAAGCACGGGCCGATCGCGCTCCTGAGCGAGCGGACGCCGGTGATCTGCGTGGCGAACGACTCGCCCGTGCTCGACAAGGTCCTCTCGAACGTCGCCGAGGTCCGCGCGCGCGGCGCGCACGTGATCGCCGTCGCGACCGAGGGGAGCGACGAGGTGGAGGCGACCGCCGAGGCCGTCCTCTGGGTGCCCCGCTCGCACTGGCTGCTCCAGCCGATCCTGGCGATCGTGCCGCTGCAGCTCCTCGCGTACCGCGTCGCGAGGTCGCGCGGGCTGAACGTGGATCAGCCGCGCAACCTCGCGAAGACGGTCACGGTCGAGTAGGCCGGGCTACTTCTCCGGCCGCATCGTCTGCACGGTCCCGACGATCATGCACTGCGCCTCGGCGGTCCCCTGGTTGACCTGCCGCACGAAGCCCTCGTAGACCACGTTCACGCCGAACAGCTCGGCGTGGAAGCGGAACGTGTTCGCGGTCCCGATCGAGAACGCGTGCTCCGTGTTCGGCTGGAGGACGCCACTGGTGGCGCCGCCGCTGCCGACGTGGCGGGCGAAGTTGACCGGGGCCGCGTTCGTGCTCGTGAACACGATCCTTCCGGTCGGGTTCTCGTTGCCCGCCGTGTTGTTCTCGTCGCTGCACTGGGCGCTGAAGCGGCCGAGCTCGCTCTCGTCGAGCGTCACGACTCCACCGGTCTGGTTGTCCGGCACCTGGAACAGCTCGCCGTAGGTGTCGCTGTACGGCACTCCCGAGAGGTGGTAGTTCGGGATCGTGCCCTTGCGGATGCCGCTGCGGGCGGTGGCGATGAGCTTGCCCGCGGCCTTGTCGGGGCTCCCTGCGCGGACGGCGTCGAGCCCGTCCACCTTCCCCGCGTTGGTCGCGTAAGTGACCGCGGCGATCGACGTCCCCGCCGTCGCCATCACGAGCGCGACGATGGCCACGACCATCGCCGGCGACGGTCGCCTGATTCGCATGCTGCCTCCCTGGGTGGTTGAGCGGATACCCGCGTGAACCGTGCGGGCGGGCGAAAGTCGCGGACCCGGCGCCGGTAGGCTCGCGGCCGTGGCGCCGCCGGACTGGCTCGACCCGCTGTTCAGCGCGGAGGAGATGCGCGCCGCCGACGCGTACGCGATCGGCGAGGCGGGCGTCCCGTCGATCGACCTGATGGAGCGCGCGTCGGTGGGCCTGGCGCGCGTGGTTGCGGCCGCCGCCGCCGGGCCCGGGCCGATCCGCGTCCTGGTCGGCAAGGGCAACAACGGGGGCGACGGCCTGGCCTGCGCCCGGCTGCTGCGCGAGGAGGGGCGGACGGTTGACGTGCTCGCGGTGGGCGACCTCCAGGAGACCGAGGGCGACGCGCGCGCGAACCTCGAGCGGCTCCCCGGCGCGGCGCCGGAGACGTTCGCGCCGGAGCGGCTCGACGGCTCGGCGTCGATCGTCGACGCGATGCTCGGTACCGGCTTCGAGGGCTCCCCGCGCGAGCCGGTGGCGGGCGCCATCGCGGCGATCAACGCCGCCGACGCGCCGGTGATCGCCTGCGACGTGCCCTCGGGCGTGAACGCCTCCACCGGCGAGATCGAGGGCGAGGCGGTGCGCGCGGACACCACGGCGACCTTCCACGGCCCGAAGATCGGCCTGCACGTGGCGCCCGGTGCGTTCCACGCCGGGCGAGTCGAGACGGTCGAGATCGGCATCCCGCGTGGCGCCCCCGGCGCGGCCGGGGCCGGCCTGATCTCCGACCGCGTGCTCGACCTCGTCCCCGCGCGCACGCGCAAGGGCTCGAAGTTCACCTCCGGCACCGTCGTGATCGCCGGCGGTGCGGCCGGCTACACGGGCGCGCCGTGCATGGTCGCGCTCGGAGCGCAGCGCAGCGGCGCCGGCTACGTGCAGCTCGCGGTGCCCGAGTCCGCGCAGCAGGCGGTGGCGCTGCGGCTGCTCGAGGCCGTCACGCGCGGGCTGCCGGAGGAGGGCGGGATGCACGTGCCCGCGGGCGTGGAGGAGGTCGAGGGGATGGCCGAGCGGGCCGGCGCGGTGGTGCTCGGGCCCGGCCTCGGGCGCAGCGACGGCGCCGCCGAGTTCGCGCGCGGCGTTGCGCGCGCGATCGAGAAGCCACTCGTGATCGACGCGGACGGCCTGAACGCGCACGTGGGCGCGCTCGACTCGCTGCGCGAGCGGCCCGGGCCGACCGTCCTCACCCCGCACGCGGGCGAGCTGGCGCGGCTGATGGAGGTCGAGTCGGACGAGCTGTCCGCGCACCGGCTGCGCTTCGCGCGCGAGGCGGCGGAGCGCAGCGGCTGCGTGGTGCTGCTGAAGGGCGACGACACGATCGTCGCCGCGCCGGGCGGGCCGGTCGCGGTGAGCCCGGGCGGCACGGCGGCCCTCGCCACGGCGGGCACGGGCGACGTGCTCGCGGGGGTGCTCGGCGCGCTGCTGTCGAAGGGCATGGACGTGCTGGCGGCGGCGGCCGCGGGGGTGCGCCTGCACGTCTACGCGGGCCTGGCGGCCGCGGAGCGCCTGGGCGCCGACCACACCGTCGCGGGCGACGTGATCGAGGGTCTGCCCGAGGCGTTCCGGCGCGCCCGGTAGCCTGACCGTCGTGGCCGCCCTCGTGCGCGAAGTCATGTCGCCCGACCCGCTCACCGCCTCGCCCGAGACGGGAGTCGAGGCGCTGGTGCGCCTGCTCGCCGAGCACGACCTGCCCGGCGTGCCGGTGGTCAACGAGTCCGGGCACTGCGTCGGGATGGTCACGGAGTCCGACCTCGTAATCACCGACGAGGAGGGCGAGGACCTGCACATCCCGCACTACATCGAGCTGATGGGCGGGCTGATCCCGCTCGAGCCGCTGCGCAAGTTCGAGGAGCGCCTCAAGAAGGCGGCGGCCGCGACGGTCGCCGACATGATGACCTCGCCCGCCGTGACCGTGGAGGCCGACGACCCGACCCGCAAGGCGGCCAGGCTGATCGCCGAGAGCGGCCACAACCGCCTCCCCGTGGAGGACGAGGGCCGCCTGGTCGGGATCGTCACGCGCGCGGACGTGCTGCGCGCGCTCGCGGACGAGTAGTGCCCGCCGAGCGCGCGGTCGCACGGGTCGACCTGGCCGCGATCGAGCGAAACTGCGCGCACCTGCGCGGGCAGATTGCGGGCGACGCCGAGCTGTGCGCGGTGGTGAAGGCGGACGGCTACGGGCACGGCGCCGTGGCGAGCGCCCGGGCCGCGCTGGACGGCGGGGCCACCTGGCTCGCGGTGGCGACCGCGCGCGAGGCGGCGGAGCTGCGCGGCGCGGAGCTCGATCCGCCGCTGCTGGTGATGGGAGCGCTCACGCCCGCCGACCTCGACCTGGCCGCGATGGCGGGCGCGGAGGTGGTGGCGTGGACGCCCGAGCTCGCGGACGCGGCCGTCGCCGCAGGGCTGCGCGTCCACGTGAAGTACGACAGCGGGATGGGGAGGCTCGGCACCGCCGACCCGGACGAGGCGCGCGCGCTGGTCGAGCGCGTGGCGGCGTCGGGCCAGCTCGGCGGGCTCATGACCCACTTCGCCACCGCCGACGAGCGCGGCGACGACCACTTCCCGGCTCAGCTCGAGCGCTTCGGTGCGCTCGCCGAGCAGGTCCGCGCCGAGCACCCGGACGCCGTCGTGCACGCGGCCAACAGCGCCGCGACGCTGCGCGACCCGCGCGCGCACTTCGACCTCGTCCGCTGCGGGATCGCCGTCTACGGACTCGACCCGTTCCAGGAGGACCCGGCGGCGCGCGGGCTCGACCCGGCGCTCACGCTCACGAGCTACGTCAGCGCGATCAAGCGCTTCGAGCCCGGCACCACCGCGGGCTACGGGCGGACCTGGGCCGCCTCCGAGCCGACCTGGGTCGGGGTGCTCCCGATCGGCTACGGCGACGGCTGGCGCCGCGGGCTCTCGAACGAGGCGCGCGTGCTGATCGGCGGACGCTCGCACCCGCTGGTGGGCACCGTCAGCATGGACAACGTGACCGTCGACCTCGGGCCGGAGACGGGCGCGGAGGTGGGCGACGAGGCGGTGCTGATCGGGGCGCAGGGCGAGGAGCGGATCCTCGCCGAGGAGGTGGCCGCCGCGCTCGGAACGATCAACTACGAGGTGACCTGCGGGCTGACGCAGCGCGTGCGCCGGGAGCACGGGTGAGCCTCGACGCTCTGTTCGAGGCGGAGGCCGTCCGCGCGGCTCGCGAGGCGCTGCCCGGCCGGCGCGCGTGGATCGTCGGCGGCGCGGTGCGCGACGCCCGGCTCGGCCGCCCGATCGTGGACGTGGACCTCGCGGTGGAAGGCGAGCCCGCCGCCGCCGCGCAGGCGATAGCGCGCGCCGGGCGCGGCCCGGCGTTCCAGCTCTCGGAGGAGTTCGGGGCGTGGCGCGCGCTTGGCGGTGGCCCGCAGCGCTGGGTGTGCGACGTCTCTCCGCTCCAGGGCCAGACGATCGAGGAGGACCTCCTCCGGCGCGACTTCGCCGCCAACGCGCTGGCCGTCCCGCTGGAGGGCGGCGACCTCCTCGATCCCAGCGGCGGCGCGCGGGACATCGACGAGCGCCGCCTGCGCGTCCTCCCCGGCGCGTACGAGGCCGATCGGCTGCGGCCGCTGCGCCTCGCGCGGCTCGCCACCGAGCTGGGCTTCGAGCCCGACGAGGCCACCGCCGCCGCCACGCGCGCCACCGCTCACGCGGTGGTCGGGGCCTCGCCCGAGCGCGTGTTCGCCGAGTTGCGCCGGATCCTGGTCGCCGACGCGGTGGTCGAGGGCCTCGAGCGCTGCGACCGCCTCGGGCTCCTCGCCGCGATCCTGCCGGAGCTGAGCGAGCTGCACGGGGTCGAGCAGAGCCGCTACCACCACCTCGACGTCTTCGGCCACACGATCGAGGTGCTCGAGCACCAGGTCGCGCTCGAGCGCGATCCCGCGGCGGTGTTCGGACCCGAGCTGGGCGCGGCGCTGGACGCGCAGCTCGCCCGGGTCCTCGGCGACGAGCTGAACGTGTGGCAGGCGCTGCGCCTCGTCGCACTGCTGCACGACGTGGCCAAGCCGGCCACGCGCGGCGTGCTCCCCGACGGGCGCGTCACGTTCATGGGCCATCACGACGTGGGCGTCGAGATGATCGACGCGATCTGCGCGCGCCTGCGCACGAGCGAGAAGCTCCGCACGTTCCTCGGCGACGTGACCCGTCACCACCTCGTGCTCGGCTTCCTGGTGCACGAGCGCCCGCTCGCGCGCGCGATGGTCTACCGCTACCTGAAGCACTGCTCCCCCGTGGAGCTCGAGGTCACGGTGCACTCGTGCGCGGACCGGATGGCCACCCGCGGCGATCGCTCCGAGGAGGCCATCGCCGTGCACCTGGAGCTGGCTCGCGAGATGGCGGGCGAGGCGATCGCGTGGCGCGAGCACCCGCCGCGGGTGCCGGTGCGCGGGGACGACCTCGCGCGGGAGCTCGGCATCCCGCCGGGACCCGAGATCGGGGCGCTCCTCGGCCGTCTCGAGGAGGCCGCCTTCACCGGCGAGGCGCCGACGCGCGAGGACGCACTGGCGCTCGCGCGGGGTCTGAGGGAGAATCCGGACCGGTGATCGTCGACTGCGCTGTCTACGCGGACGGGAGGCGCCAGGGCGACCGCCTGGAGCTGCGCGACGCGTACGAGGCCGGCACGGCCAGCGAGGGCAGCTTCGTCTGGATCGGGCTCCACGAGCCGTCCCCCGACGAGTTCGACTCGGTCGCACGCGAGTTCGACCTCCACGAGCTCGCCGTGGAGGACGCGATCAAGGCGCACCAGCGGCCGAAGCTCGAGGTCTACGAGGGAACCGTCTTCATGGTGCTGAAGACGGCGTCGTACATCGAGGAGACCGAGACCGTCGAGATCGGGCAGATCATGCTGTTCGCCGGGACCGGCTTCGTGATCACCGTGCGCCACGGCCAGCACGCGGACATCCACGACGTCCGCCAGAGGATGGAGCAGCGCCAGGACCTGCTGCGCTGCGGGACCGGCGCGGTGCTGCACGCGATCGTCGACCGCGTGGTCGACGACTACCTGCCGGTGATCGCCGGACTGGACGACGACATCGAGGAGGTCGAGTCCGACGTGTTCGCGCCGGGGCGGAGCAACCCGACCGAGCGGATCTACAAGCTCCAGCGCGAGGTGCTCCAGATGCACCGCGCCACCGCGCCGCTGGTCGAGCCGCTGCGGCGCCTCGCCGAGGGCCATTTCGACTTCGTCCACGAGGACCTGCGCCCGTACTTCCGCGACGTGCACGACCACGCGGTGCGCACGAACGAGCAGGTCGAGGGCTTCCGCGACCTGCTGCACGGCGTGCTCGAGGCCAACCTCGCCCAGGTGAGCGTCCGCCAGAACGAGGACATGCGCAAGATCTCGGCCTGGGTCGCGATCCTCGCGGTGCCGACCATGATCGCCGGCATCTACGGCATGAACTTCGAGCACATGCCGGAGCTGCGCTGGGAGTTCGGCTACCCCACCGTGCTGGCCGTGATCGCGGTGTCGTGCTCGGTGCTCTACGCCTACTTCAAGCGCGTCGGCTGGCTCTAGGGGTAGTCTCCCGCGCCGTGCCCGACTCCGACCCGGACTGCATCTTCTGCAAGATCCTCGCGGGCGAGCTGCCCGGCGAGGTCGTGCAGGAGGACGAGCACACCGTCGCGTTCATGGACATCAACCCGTGGACGCGCGGCCCCGCGGTCGTGATCCCGCGGCGCCACGCGAAGAACCTGTACGAGATCGAGGACGAGGATCTCGAGCGCACCGTGGTGGCGGCCAAGCGGCTCGCGCTACAGATGAAGGAGCGGCTCGGCTGCGACGGGATCAACCTGCTGAACTCGTGCGAGGCCCCGGCCTGGCAGACGATCTTCCACCTGCACGTCCACGTGATCCCGCGCTACGCGGACGACCCGCTCCAGCTCCCCACGCGCCCGCAGCGCGCGGAGCCCGAGGAGCTCGCGCGCGTCGCGGCCGACATCCGTGGCTGACGGGTTCCGCTTCGAGCAGGACGGTCCCGTCGGCGTCCTGACGCTGGACGCGCCGCCGGTCAACCTCTTCAGCGCCGCCTTGGTCGAGAGCCTGGAGCGCTCGCTCGACGAGATCGAGGCCGCCGGGCCGCGGGCGCTGCTGCTGCGGGCGGAGGGCAAGGTCTTCACCGGCGGGGTCGACGTGAACACGTTCGACGGGCTCTCCGAGTCCGACGCGAGCGAGTTCTGCGAGCGGCTGTTGCAAATCACGCACCGGGTCGAGGACCTCCCGTTCCCGACGATCGCCTGCGTGCACGGGCTCTGCCTGACGGCCGGGTTCGAGCTCTCGCTGGCGTGCGACATGATCTGGGCCGCCGAGTCGGCGCGCTTCGGACTCGTCGAGATCGTGGTGGGGGTCAGCCCGTTCATGGGCGGCACCCAGCGCGTGGCGGAGCGGGCCGGGCCGGCCCGCGCGCGCGAGCTCGTGATGAGCGGCGGGCTCTACGACGCCGCGGTGCTGGAGCGCTGGAACGTGGTCAACCGCGTCCTCCCCGACGACGAGCTGGCGGACAAGACGATGCGCTTCGCGGAGCGGCTCGCCAACGGGCCGACGCTCGCGAACGTGGCCACCAAGCGCGTCGTCCGCGCGTTCCTGGACGGCGGGGTGCGGGGCGCGGACGCCGAGACGTGCGGCATCGTCGCTCCGCTGTTCGAGACCGAGGATCTCCCCCGGGCGGTGCGCACGTTCCTCGACGAAGGACCCGGCAAGGCGACCTTCGAGGGCCGCTAGGACCATCCCCTATCCGGGTGGTCTTGGCGCCCCCGCGATGGTTCAGATCGCACGGCCCATCCTTCCGCCATTCCGGGTACCCGGGCTGGTAACGTGCCGCGCGGCGCCGGACCGATTCCGGCTTGGGAGAGGGCCAGGGGACCGCGCTCGGAGGGCGACCGACGGGAGCGGAAGCGGCCAGAGAGGAAGGATGCATCGCGCATGGCGACCGGCACCGTCAAGTGGTTCAACGACGAGAAGGGCTTCGGCTTCATCAAGCCGGATGAGGGCGACAGGGACCTCTTCGTCCATCACACAGCGATCAACGGAACGGGCTTCAAGTCCCTCCAGGAGAACGCCAAGGTCTCCTATGACGAGGAGGCCGGGGACAAGGGTCCGAAGGCCGTGAACGTCACGAAGATCTGAGTCCGGCGCGGCCCCCGCGGCTAGACTCCCGACCGTGTCGAAGGAAGAGAAGATCGAGATGGAGGGCGAGGTCATGGAGGCCCTGCCCAACACGATGTTCCGGGTGAAGCTCGACAACGATCATGAGGTTCTCGGGCACATCTCCGGGAAGATGCGGCGCCACTACATCCGCATCCTCCCGGGCGACCGGGTGAAGATCGAGCTCTCTCCCTACGACCTCGATCGGGGCAGGATCACCTACCGCCACAAGTGATCCGGGCCGCGCGGCCGGGCGCGCGCAGGCTCGCTCAGCTCGTGTTCGCCCTGGGCGTCGCCGGCGGGATCGCGCTCGGAATCATCGGCTGTGTGCAGGGGGTGGGTGACGCCGACAAGTACGGCCGCGTGACGCTGCCGGGCGAGGACGTCGTCGATCTGCCCGAGGGCGAGATCGCGCTCTACTACGAGGAGCGCGTCACGCTCTCGGACAACGACAGCCTGGACGCGCCGGACGGGATCCGCGTCGTGGCGGTCCGCGAGAACGAGCGCATCAAGTCGAAGAAGCGGGGGCTCTCGAACGCGATCAGCCTCGACGGGCGGGCGCTCGACGAGTGGGGCAAGATCGAGATCCCGCGGGCGGGCAAGTGGCGGATCGTCACCCGGTCGAGGGAATCGGGGTCGAACCAGCCCGCGGTGACGCTCGGGAGGGGCCAGACCGACAACCTCGTGGACGCCGGCACGACCGCCGGCACCGTTATGGCGGCCGGTCTGGGCGCGGCGCTGCTGATCCTGCTGCTGGGCCGGATCGGCTACACCCGCCCGACGCCGCAGCAGCTCGTGGCGGCGATGCCGCGCCTGCCAGAGGCGTACGGCGGCTCCGCGCCCGCCTGGTCGCCGTCGCCCGGCTCCGCGCCCGGCGGGGCGATGCCCGGCGGCTCCGCGCCCCCGACCGGCTCCCCACCCGCCTGGTCGCCGCCGCCCGGCATCATGGCGGCGCCCGCTTCACCGCCCGCGCCGGCGGCCGCGAGCGGCGATCCGGTCGAGGTCCAGCTTCGCGACCTCGAGCGCCGCCACGCGGCCGGCGAGTTCGACGAGCCCGAGTACAAGCGGCGGCGCCAGGCCGTGCTCGACGCCGCCTTCCGCCGGCCCGGCGGCTAGCCACTCCGCGCCGCTAGGCGCCTGGCGCCACCCGCGCGGCTAGAGCCCGGCGCCAGGCGCGCCGCGCGCGCCGCTAGGCGACGGCGGTGATCGCCGGCTTCGGCGCGAACTCGGACCCGGTCTCCTTCAGGATCGCGAGCATCTCGTCGAGGGCGGGGGAGCGGTAGCCGTTGGCGAGGATCCCGGCGTAGATCTTCCGCACGCCCGGCTTGATGTCGATCCGGCGCACCACGATGTCGGGGCGCTCCCCGATCAGCGCGAGCTCCGGGATCAGCGCCACGCCGACGCCCGCGCCGACGAGCCCCTGCACCACGCCGAAGTCGTCGCTCTCGTATGCCACGCGCGGCTCGAAGCCGGCGTTCGCACACGCCTTGCGGGTCGCGACCGAGCACGCGCACGCCTGCGTCGGCTGGATCCACGCCTCGTCGGCGAGGTCCTTCATGCGGACGCGCTCGCGCTTGGCGAGCGGGTGGTCGACCGCCAGGGCGAGATGGAGCGGATCGTCGAGGACGTGCTCGAAGTCGAGGTCGGGCTGCTCGAGGACGCCGCTCGTGTCGTCGACCAGGACGAGGTCGAGCTCGCCCGCCTTCAGCCGCGGGAGGCTCTCGATCGGGTCGGCCTCGACCAGCGACAGCTCGACCGCGGGATGGCGGCGGCTGAACTTCGCGATCGCGCGCGGCATGAGCGTCGCGCCCGCGGTGGGGAAGGAGCCGAGGCGCAGCCGCCCGCCGCGCAGGCCGGCGATCGCCTCGAGCTCGGCCTCCGCGTCGGCCAGCCGCGCGAGGATGCCCTCGGCGTGGCGGACCAGCGCCTCACCCGCGTCGGTCAGCCGGATGCCGCGCGGGTTGCGCTCAATAAGGGTGGTGCCGGTCTCGCGCTCGAGCGCGGCGACCTGCTGCGAGACGGCCGACTGCGTGTAGCCCAGCTTCTGCGCCGCCGCCGAGAACGACTGCTCCGCCGCGACCTCCTTCAGCACCTTCATCCGCTTCACGTCGAGCATAAGGGCAACTTATCACACGGCCAAGTAACAATCGTTTGAATTTATACCGCCCAGCGTCGATAGTCCTCGTAACCCCCACATACGGAGACAGCCATGAGCCACCGCGACACCATCCTCATCCGAAGCAGCAACGAGCACGACGCCCCCGCCATCGCGCGGCTTGCCGTACTCGACAGCGCGCCCGCGCCGAGCGGCCGGATGCTGGTCGCCGAGGTGGACGGGACGATGCGCGCGGCGCTTTCGCTGGACGGCGGCCGCTCGATCGCGGACCCGTTCGCCCACACGGCGCATCTGGTCGAGCTGCTGCGCGCACACGCCGCCGCGCTCGACACCGTGCGCCCCGCGCCTCAGCGCGCCCAGCGCCACCTGGCGCCCGTAACGGTCTAAAACCGGGACCGCCGCTAGCCGGCAGCGGCCGGCAGCGGCGGCACCGCGTCGACCCACTCGCGGTCGGTCGCGCGCTCGATGTGCTCGGCGGCGTCCAGGAGGATCTCCTCGCGGTTCCACGCGGCTTGGAGCATCAGGCCGACGGGCATGCCGTTGCCATCGCGTCCCACTGGCACGTTGATCCCGGGGATGCCGGTCAGGTTCCCGAGCGCAGTCTGGCCGATGTTCGCCGGCTCGGGCGACGAGGGCCCGGACGGGCGCTCGACCATCGGCGCCTCGATCGGCGGCGCTCCGACCGGAATCGTCGGCCATACCAGGAGGTCGTAGTTCCCGAAGGCCGACGCGAGGGAGCGCCGTAGCTGCGAGCGGATCCGGTTCGAGCGGTGAAACGCCTCGGCCGGCATCAGGCGCTGGTACTTGATGAGCGCGATCGAGAGCGGGTCGGCCCCGGCGAGGTCCTCGGCGTCGAACTCAGGGAGCGCCTCGACCGTGATGATCAGGACCGTCGCGATCAGCGCGTACGCGGCTCCCTCGAGCGAGATCTCGTCCACCTGCCAGCCGGAGGCCGCGAGCGCGTCGCGGCAGGCCTCGTCGACGGCCGGATCGAGGTCGCCCCAGAACGGGTCGCGCACCACGGCCACGCGCAGCCCGGCGCCGTCGCCGGCGGGCAGCTCGCGCCCGAGCAGGGCGGAGCCGAACAGGCGCGCATCGGCGGCGTCGCGGCACATCGGGCCCGCCGCGCCGAGCGCGGAGTGCCGGTGCACGTGCCCCGCGCGCGGGATGACGTTGTTCGTGCACTTGAGCCCGGTGATCCCGCAGTAGGCGGCGGGCAGCCGGACCGAGCCGCCGCCGTCGGCGCCCACCGCGCCGGCGACCATGCGCGACCCGACGGCCGACGCCGACCCGCCGGACGATCCCCCGGCGCAGCGCGTCGCGTCCCACGGGTTCCCGACCGGCCCGTAGGCCGAGATGTGACCTGTCGTCCCCGCGCCCCAGAAGTGCATCTGCGAGACCCCGGCCACCACGGCGCCGGAATCGCGCAGCAGCCTGAACACGTCCGACTCGCTCGCCGGGAGCGCGTCGCGCGCGGAGCCGTTGCGCGGGGCGCGCCACGGGATGGCCCACTCGTCCTTGATCGCCACCGGGACGCCGTGCAGCGGGCCCTGCGGCGCCTCGGCCAGCATCCGCTCGGACTCCTCGGGGAAGGTGGCCACGATCGCGTTGAGGGCGCCGTTGCGCTCCTCGATCCGATCGAGGGTGGCGCGCAGCAGCTCGCCCGGGTCGAGGTCGCCACTGCGGATGGCGGCCGCCTGCTCGCGCAGCGGGAGATCCTGGGGGTGGCTCATCCGGTGGGTGCCCGTGACGGGTCGAAGGCCAGCTCGGGCTTCACGTCGCGCAGGTCTTCGGCCATCAGAGCGCGAACCTGGCTACCGTAGACCTCGTCGGCGATGCGCATGATCACGAGGTCGGTGTCGTTTACCGTCTCGCCGGCCAGCTCCATACCGGCCCGGACGAACTGTTCGAACGCGTCCATGTACGTATGCATACCGCAACGACGACCGGAGGTGCGTGTTCAATGCCCTCGATGAAGCGACTAATGCCGCTCGCGGCCGCATGCCTGAGCCTCGCGCTGGCGCCCTCGGCGGGCGCCGACGTGCGCGAGATCGGCCAGCCGACGCCGTTCCCGGCGGCGAGTTGCCCCGAGAACTGCCAGGCGATCGCGCAGGTCTCGGGCTACAACGCCGAGATCGGCAAGTCGAAGAACACGTTCCGGATCAACCGGCCGGGGCGCGTGGTCGCGTTCACGATGCGGCTCGGCGACCCGAACGCCGAGCAGCTCAACTACTTCCGCACCACGTTCGGCGGCGTCTCGCAGGCGCGCGTGTCGATCCTCAAGCCAGCGAAGACCAAGCAGCGCCACCGCCTGCTCCAGCAGAGCGAGCTGGTCAACCTCGAGCCGTACTTCGGCACCACGCCGACGTTCGCGCTCAAGAAGTCGCTGCCGGTGCTGAAGGGGAACATCATCGCCATCACGGTGCCGACCTGGGCGCCGGCCTTCGCCCACGGCCTCGAGAACGACAACGCCTGGCGCTCGTCGCACCACGACGACGACTGCACGAACGCGATGCCCCCGCCCGCGGCTCAGATGAGCCTGGGCAGCCTCCGGATCTTCGGCTGCTTCTACCGCACGGCGCGGCTGCTCTACAGCGTCCACTTCGTGCTCGATCCGACTCCGAAGACAACCGCGCCAACCAAGTAGCGGCGGGCCTCCGTAGCGCGCTACCATCGCGCGAGTGTCCACGGAGGGTTGGATCTTCATGGTCGGCTTTCGGGTTTTCGACGTTGGCCTGCTGATCGTCTGGCTGGTCTGGTTCTTCCGCCTCCGTGACGACGACGACCAGGCCGACGACGACGGTCCCGGCGGCGGCGGTCCGGACCCCTCGCGCGACGACGGTCCCGGCGGCGGCGGTCTGCGCCTCCCGCTCGGGCGCGCCAAGGCGGGTCCGCGCAAGCGCGAGCACGGCGGGCTCCAGCGGCTGCCGCGCCGACGCGGCGCCGAACCGATGCCGAACCCCGCGCCCGCGCGCGTGCGCCAGCCGACGGCGCCCGTGCCGGCGCACCGTCGCGCGGTCTGACCTGCGGAGCTAGCCCTCTACGGCGGGCTGGCGGCGCCCGCAGGTGGGGCAGTCGTTCACGTCCTTGGGCACGAGCTGCTCGAGCGAGCAGCCGCACATGCGGAGGTTCTCGACGGCCCACGGGAGCCTGCTCGGGGACGGCGCCAGGGGCAGGATCTTTCCGACGACCTCGAACTCGTCACCGCTGTCGCGGTCGACGTATACGGTGCCGGGCTCGACCTCCCGGATCACCTCACGGTCCGACCTGGACCGAAGCCTGTAGAGCTGGCGCTCGCTCACGGCGGCGAAAGATACCGACTTGCGAATCCTCATCTTCCACGGATACCTGCTGCGCGGCACCGGCAGCAACGTCTACAACGCCTCGCTTGTCCACGCCCTCGTCGCGCTCGGGCACGAGGTGCACCTGCTGTGCCAGGACCGCCACGCGGCCGAGCTCGAGTTCGTCGATGCTCTCGGGACGTGGGAGGGGGGCACGCTCAGCGTGGAGACGATCCGCGAGCCGGTGCGCTGCACCGCCTACCTGCCGCCGATCGGCGAGGTGCTGCCCGTCTACGTGGCCGACGAGTACGAGGGCTTCCGCGCGCTCACCTACCCGGAGCTGTCCGACGCGGAGCTGGACGCGTACCTCGACGCCAACGTGGCCGCCGTGCGCGACGTGGCCGCGCTCGCCGAGCCGGACGTCGCGCTCGCCAACCACCTGATCGCCGGCCCGGTCGTGCTGGCGCGCGGGCTCGGCGGGTCGGTGCCCTACGCGGTGAAGATCCACGGCAGCGCGCTCGAGTACGTGGTGCGACCCCACCGCGAGCGGTTCATCGACCTCGCGCGCGAGGGGCTCGCCGGAGCCGGCGGCGTGCTGGTCGGGTCGCGCCACACCGGCGAGAGCCTGTGGGAGGTGCTCGACGATCCGGAGCTGCCCGCCCGCACGCGCCTCGGCCCGCCCGGCGTGGACGTGCACTCGTTCCACCCGCGCACGCCGGACGAGGCGGCCGCGCGGCTCCACGCCCTCGCCGACCGGCTCGCCGGGGGCGAGGCCGCCGGGTGGGGCGGGGAGGCCGGCGCGCCCGAGGCGCTGCGATCGCTCGACCCGCGGCGCGACCCGATCGTCGTCTACGTCGGGAAGCTGATCGTGTCGAAGGGCGTGGACCTGCTGCTGGCCGCCTGGCCGCTCGTCACCGCGGCGGTGCCGGATGCGCGTCTGCTGGTGGTGGGCTTCGGCACCTACCGCGAGGGCCTGGCGCGGCTGGTCGAGGCGTTCGCCGCAGGGGACCTCGACGCGGCGCGCGAGCTGGCCGCGCGCGGGCGCGAGGTCGAGGGCGGGCCCGCCGGCGAGCTCACGTACTTGGCGGGCTTCCTGGACGGCCTCGAGGGCGAGCGTCGCGACGGCTATCTGGAGGCGGCCGCCACCGCGTTCGACGGACTGCGCTTCACCGGGCGGCTCGAGCACGGCGACCTGCCGGACGTGCTGCCCGCGTGCCTCGCGCAGATCGTGCCGAGCACGTTCCCCGAGGCGTTCGGGATGGTGGCGGTCGAGGGCGCGGCCTGCGGGGCGCTGCCGCTGTCGGCGGCGCACTCCGGACTGGCGGAGGTCACGCGCGCGCTCGAGCCGGCGGTGGCGGCGGAGGTCGCTCCGCTGCTGTCGTTCGAGCGCGGTCCGGGCGCCGTGGAGGAGATCGCGTCCAAGCTCGTGGCCTGGCTGACGCTGCCCCCCGAGGACCGCGAGCCGGCCCGCGCGGCGCTGTCGGAGCTGGCGCGCGAACGCTATGGCTGGGAGGGCGTGGCCGCGAGCGTGATCGCGGCGGCCCGCGGCGAGCTGGCGGGCCTGCCGGAGCCCCGCGCCTGACGCCGCGGCCGCGGCTCCATGCCGCCGGTGCCCCCGTCGCTCCCGCGGCTCCATGCCGCCGGCGCCCCCGTCGCTCCCGCGGCTTCATGCCGCCGCCGGAGCGGATAATCTTCGCCCGCCTTGCGGCCCCCCACCAACACCCTCAAGACCCTCGCCGGCCTCCTGGCGGCCGGTGCCACGCTGCTCGCGGCCGGCTGCGGCGGTGACGAGGCCGACCTCGCCAACGGCAAGAAGCTGTTCGCCGGCGAGGGCCAGTGCGGTAGCTGCCACGCCCTGAACCGCGCTGGCACGAAGGGCAGCGTCGGGCCCGACCTCGACAAGTCGTTCGCGCAGCTGGTCAGCGACGGCATGGGGCGCACCACGATCGAGGGGACCGTCCGCAACCAGATCGCCCACCCGCGCCGGGCCAGCGCGATGAAGCCCGGCCTGGTCACGGGCGAGGACGCGCGCGACGTGGCCGCCTACGTCGCCTACGCTGCGGCGCGCCCCGGCAAGGACAGCGGCGTGCTGGCGGCGGCCGCGCAGCCGAAGAAGGGCCCGCCGATCGCCGCGAAGGCCGGAACGCTCACGATCCCGACCGACCCCACCGGGGCCCTCGCGTACGTGAGCGACAAGGCCAACGCGCCGGCCGGCCCGGTCACCTTCACCTCCCCGAACGAGTCGCCGATCCAGCACAACATCGCGTTGAAGCCCGGCGGGCCGATGGGGCCCGTGGTGGGCACCGGAGGCAAGTCGACCTTCAAGGTCACGCTCAAGCCGGGCAACTACACCTTCTACTGCTCGGTGCCCGGCCACGAGGCCGGCGGCATGAAGGGCACGCTCACCGTCAAGTAGGCGGGCGGAGCCGGCGGCGCGGCGGCGCTAGCCAGCGGCGGCGCGTTTGGCTGCGGCGGCGCCCGCCGGCTGCGGCGGCGCG
>DASVPL010000016.1:0-3303 GCA_036382905.1 Thermoleophilaceae bacterium
GGGGGCGCCGACCGAGCGGTTGAAGTAGGCGCCCTCGATCCCGCATTGGAGGCCGAGGATGAAGGCGAGCGACCAGATCACCATCGTCGAGCCGAGGATCAGGACGCCGGCCTGGCGCAGCGCCTCGCCGAAGAAGCGGAACACGCGCAGGCCGAAGACCTCGCCGAAGCTGCGCGCGGCGAACTTGGCGATGTCGCCGAGCGAGGAGACCCAGTCGCGCGGGACGGCGAGCAGGCGGGTCATCGCAGCACCCGCACGGTCGCGGTCCCCTTGCGGTAGCCGCTCGCCTTGGCGGTTACGCGGCGGAGGCCGGATTTGCACAGCCGCGCGACGATCGACGCGCGGCCGTCGGCGCCGGTGACCGCACGCCGGTCGGCGAAGCGCACCGTCGCCCCCGGCAGCGCGCGCCCGTCGGCGGTCGCCGTGAACGAGAACCGCTGCGCGCGGCAGCGGCGCACGCTCCGCGGCGACACCCGCAGCGCGATGCGCGTGCCGGGCGCCGCGGTGGGGGTGCACGGGGTGGTGGCGCCCATGCGCGCGGTCGTCCCGTCGGCGTACTCGCGCGCGGAATCGAACTCCCAGCGGCCGCTCGGCGGGCAGGAGGGCGGTGTCGTGATCAGGCGGTGCGTGCGCCCGTCGATCGTCTGCGCCCGCTCGGCGATCGTGTAGTCGACCGACCGGGCGGTCAGCTCGCCGTTCGGGCAGGGCGGCTGCTCGCCGGGCGTCGCGCAGGTCATCGGGATCTGCTCGGTCGCGACGTGGCCCACGACCGGCACCGCGAACGCGGTCTGCACCTGGCCCGCGACCGTTATCGCCACGAGCAGGGCGTGCTCCACGTTCGGGGCGTCCTTGGGATGGCTCGCGTTGAAGAGCGTCAGCCCGGCCTCGAGGGTGCCGGCGGCCGAGGCGGGCGGGCGCGTGGCGACCGCGCGCAGCGTTCCGTCCCCGACCCGCGAGCGCGGCGAGCAGGCGTTGAGGCCGTCCGCGCGCAGCTCCTCGGCCGACGCCCGGCACGCCTCCGTGCCGAGCGAGTCGTAGACGGTGCCGGCCGGGAAGGTGAACACGTGCCTGCGCAGCGCGCGCTGCTGGCCCGCGGCGTCGGTGGACTCGTAGTCGATGGTCGGATGGAGCGACGTGGACGCGCCGGGGGCGGTCGAGGAGAACGTGGCGTCGAGGCTGGGGGCCGCGGCGGCCGGCGCGGCGGCGGTCATGGCGAGCGCGGTCGCGGTCGCCGTGATGACCGGGCGCCGCATCACTTGATCACCGAGATCTCGGGGTGGGTCGCGAGCAGCGTCTGCGTGAAGACGTAGTTGAACGCGAAGATCCCCAGGAACGCGATCACCACCGCCTGGTTCACGGCGCGGCCCACGCCCTCCGCCCCGCCCGAGGCGGTCATCCCCTTGTAACAGCAGACGATCGCGATGATCGCGCCGAAGCACGTGGTCTTCACGACCGATCCCCACAGGTCGGTGGTGGACGCGTTCGTGAGCAGCGTCGAGAAGAACGGCCCGAGCGGGGCCTTGAAGGTCATCGTGGCGATCATGCCGCCGAGGATCCCGAAGATGATCGCGTAGATGTTGAACAGGCCGGTGACGACCATCAGGCTCAGGAAGCGCGGTACCACGAGGTTCTTGACGGGGTCGACGCCGAGCACCTGGAGCGCGTCGAGCTCCTCGCGGATCTTGCGCGCGCCGAGGTCGGCGGTGATCGCCGTGCCGGCCACCCCCGCGAGGATGATCGCGGTCACGCTCGGGCCGAACTCGCGGATCGACGTGAGCACGAAGAAGCCGCCGAGCCGGTCGATCGCGCCGAACAGGATCAGGAAGTTCCCCGCCTGGAGACCCGGGGCGCCGTAGCTCAGGGCGACGGTCGAGATCAGCAGCGGGAACCAGCACAGGCGCAGCGCGAACATGAACTGCTGGACCAGCTCGCCCCCGTACGGATAGGGCGGGCGCAGCGCCGACATGACCGTCTTGCCGGTCAGGATCATCATGTCCCCGACCTGCTCCATCAGGCTCTTGGTGGGGAGGAACGCTCTGTCGGCGATGGCGCGGATCACGACTGATCCGGTGTTCTAGCACACTTTCTCGCAGTGTGTGTCCGGTTATGCCATTAAAGTGTGGTCTGATGGCACAGAGCCCTGGCAGCCCCTACTACGCGCTCGACCGCGGCAGCGAGCTCCCGCTCGGGACGCAGCTCGCCTGGCGGCTGCGCTCCGTGATCGCGTCGGGGCGGCTCGCCGAGGGCGACCGCCTGCCCGGGGTGCGCGAGATGGCTGCGCTCGCAGGGGTCAACGTGAACACGGTCCGGTCGGTCTACGGCCGGCTGGCGGACGAGGGCGCGATCGTCTCCGAGCACGGCCGCGGCACTTTCGTGGCGGACCGCCGCGCGGCGGAGGCGGAGCTGGATCGCGTGGCGGCCGCGTTCGGTGGGCCGCCGCGAGCCGAAGGCCGCGAGCGCGTGGGCCGCGAAGCGCGCGGCGCGGCCGAGCACGCGCCGGCCGGGCGTGGCGCGACTCACGAGGCTCGCCGCCGGGCCACCCTCCGCGCGGAGATCGCGATGCTCGAGCGCGAGCTGGCCGCGATCGAGGTTCCGACCAACGGCGAGACGCGCGAAGCGCCCGATCCGCGCGACCGGCCCACCCCCCAGCTCCTCACGGCCGATGACCTCGAGACAATCCGCGACCATCTGGTCGAGCGCCTCCAGCCGCTGCGCGCCGACCGCGCCGTGGCGCGCGACCAGCGCGAGCGCGAGCGCCACGAGGCGACGCGCGACGAGATCGAGCGACCGACTCGCCCATCGCCGACCCGCCAGCGCGCGATCGCGACGACCATGCCGAAGTTCGAGACCGGAAGCGGCGGCTGGTCGCTCAGGTGGCGCGGCTAGCCCGAACAGAGCAAGAGGCACACATAGCGTCTCGAGGCAGCCGCGCAGCCGCATACACTGCGACCCAGTGGAAGCGCGTCTCAAGAAACCGAAAACCCGCGCCTATCGCAGCTTTCTATACCTCAACGGTGACGAGGTCATCAACTCGCTGTCGGCCCTCGAAGGAGGCGATGTCGATGAGGTACTGATTCGGCATTCCGAGGAGGGGGGCGGCGAAATCGGCGCCGAGGTCGGGATTTCACCAGCTAAGGCGCGAGGCGGGAAGAAGCGCGTAAAGCGCTTTGAAGAGGAGGTGCGCCGAAAGCGGACCTATCACTCGGCTGCCACGCTACTACTGAAAAAGCTCCATGAACAAGAGGCCCTCGGGATCGTCGAGGGAGACTATGGCTCCGCCATTTACGAAGATCTTGAAGAGCA
>DASVPL010000017.1:0-12507 GCA_036382905.1 Thermoleophilaceae bacterium
CGCCGGTGCCGCGCAGCACCGGCGCCAGCCGCATGTGCTCACCGAACGCGAGGACCGCCTCGCGCGAGGTGTAGCGGTAGCGGAAGCCGCTCGCCTTGAGCTTGCGGTTGTCCACGCCGCGGCCGAAGCGGAGCTGGCCGAGCATCTCGGGCGGGATCCTCACGCCGATCCGGCGCAGGGCGGACGCCGTGAGGCCCGTGCCGAACGGCATCAGGATCGGGGCGGGCGGCTTGCCGAGCAGCGAGGCGACCTCGGTGAGCGCCAGCACCCCGTCGGCGGCGACGTTGTAGATGCCGGACAGCTCGTTCTGCACCGCATGCGCGGCGGCCGCGACCACGTCGTCCTCGTGCACGAACTGGTAGCGCGGGTCGAAGCCGAAGATCGTCGGGACCGCCGGCAGCCCGAAGAAGCGCGTGTGGGCGGTCTCCACACCCGGGCCGAGCACGTTCGACATGCGCATGATCGTGGTCTTGACGTGAGGGTTCTTCTCGGCGTAGTCGCGCACGCTCGCCTCGGCCTCGACGATGTCCTTCTCGATCGGCGTCCGCGGCGGGTGCGGGCGTCCCATCGACTCGGTGAAGAACGCCGGGTCGTCCTGAGCCGTGCCGTAGAAGTGGGCCGACGACTTGAACACGAAGCTGCGCACGGTCGAGTGGCTGCACGCGGCGAGGATGTTCATCGTCCCGATGACGTTGTTCTCGTGGGCCTTGCGCGAGCTGGTCTGCGTCGAGTCGACCACGAGCCGGCTGTCGACCACCGTGTCGATCTCCGCCGCCTCGACGATCCGCCGCAGCAGCGCGTGCTGGTTGCTGACTCGCACGAACTCGGTGCGCTCGAGCTCACGCGTCGGGTCCTTGTCGTCGACGCCGATGATCGCCTCGAAGCGGTCGTCGCGCTCGAGGGCCTGGGCCAGCTTGCCGCCCCAGAAGGTCGACAGCCCGGTGATGAGTACTCGCCTGCCGCTCACCGGTGCCCCCTTACCCGAACCAGACCGACTGTCGCTTGCCCACCATGTCCCACACGTTCTCCTGGATGCGGGCGCGCACGTCCTGCGCGACGCTCTGGACGAGCGATTTGTCGCGGTCGAGGCCCTCCTCGTCGAAGTGGATCGGCGGGAGGAACTTGATGCGGAACTTCGCCGGCAGGTAGCCCGCCATCCCGACCAGCCCGAAGTGCGGGAACGTGGGCGTGAGCGGGAAGTAGGTGAGGCCGGTGAGCCGCGCGAGCGGATTCAGGTGGGCGAAGATCGGCGCGGCCTCCTCGGCGCCGATCACGCAGACCGGGACGATCGGCACACGTGCGCGCATGGCGGCCTCCACGAAGCCGCCGCGGCCGAAGCGACGCAGCCGGTAGCGGTCCTTGAAGAGCTTCTCGGTGCCCTTGCGGCCCTCGGGGAAGACGAGCACGAGCTGCTGCTCGTCGTAGAGCAGGCGCTGCACGTTCGCGGGGTGGGCCGCCACGCAGCCGATCTTCGGCATCAGCATGCTGAAGCCGGGATAGCCCTTGAAGAAGTGCTCGACGGTGATGTTGAGGTTGCGCGGGTGCGGATGCTCCTCGCGGATCGACTTGGCGATCATCGTGGCGTCGGGCGGGAGCGCGCCGGAGTGGTTCGAGACGAGCAGCGCGCCGCCGGTGGCGGGGATGTTCTCGATGCCCTCGGTCTCGACGCGGAACCAGTTGTTGTAGAGGAAGTCGAGGATCGTGCGGTCGAGCAGGCCCTCGATGCGCTCGGAGCGGCCCCAGTCGTTCAGCTCGCGGTCGGGCTCGACCCCCGGCAGGTGGGCCCGCAGGTCGTCCTCGCGGCGTGTGAGCTCACCGGGCGGATCCGACGGCGCGAGATCGGCCACCTCCGGGTCCGGCACGCGCAGGCTTGAGCGGTTCGGCATCCGCGCGATGGTGTCAGACCTTCTTTGCTTTCCAGCTCAGGTCGCCCGTGCTGCCACAGCGCCTCGTCTTGGCGGCTATGTGGCCGCGGAGCGTGCGGGCGTCGAGTGAGAACCGGCCGCTTATGTGCACGGCGCCGTTCTCGTCGGGCTTCCCGTTGGCGTAGGTGACGATCGCGTTGGCGTCCGCATTGAAGCGGTAGCCCCTGCTGGTGCGCTTCAGCGGGAAGTCGCTGAGCGAAGCACGGGCGAACGTCTTGCCGCACGGAAAGGTGATCGCGACGATCTCCACCGACCGGCCCGACACCCGGAGCAGCACGTCGCGAGGGGCCCCGCTGGTGTACTCGCTCCCGGACCTGGGCGCGCGCACCTGGGAGGCAGCGAGCACGGGTGTGGGTGCGGAGACGGCGGCGAGCGCGACCAGGGCGGCGGCGAGAGCCACGAGTGCGACCGCGGCGAGCGCGCGCGGGCGGGCCATCAGCCGCGCCTCGTGAAGGTCAACACGCCCCGCCAGGAGCCGCCGGTCCGGCAGCGCTCGTACGAGGGGTGCTCGACGGCGCAGCCCTTGGGAGACCTGCCCGCCTTGGTGAGGCGGAGGGGCACCTTGATAACGGTCGAGCCGCGGAAGACGGACTCGGGGATGACGACGTCGGTCGAGGTGAACCAGCGATCGGGCCCGTAGGCGCCGTCGAAGCTGAACCCGGGCATCGCGTAGAAGTCGAGGATGCGGTCGATGCTGTCGCCCTGCTTGGGACACTGGGACTGGAACGCGGTGATCACCGTCGTGAGCGGGCTGCGGGCGGTGACCGCGAACGCGGCCGAATCGGGCAGGTGGCGCACCGACAGCTCGGCGTCCACCTTGCTCCGCGGGGAGGTCGCGCCGCGCAGGCGGCACCTCACCGTGCGGTCGAGCTGGCTGTAGAGCCCGTCCACGTGCCGGTGATCGACCCTGCCGGTCATCACGGTGGCCCCCCTGGCCCCCGTCAGCCCGGTCACAGCGGAGCAGGCGCTCGACCCGTCGGTCGCCGCCTTCGCACAGTCGGGGAGGGCGAGGCCATGCCGGAACCCGAGGTCCCAGGACTGGCGGCTCGAGTCGTGCGCGTCGTTCGTGTCGTCGTCGCCACCGTCGTTCGGGGGCTCGCCGTGGAACGTCGTCGCGTACGAGCCCGACCCCTCGTAGGTGACGCCGAAGACCGGGTTCGGGCGCTCCGGCCCCGACCGCGTGGTGTAGGGGGCGGCGGCCGCGGGCGCGGCTGCCACGAGTGCCAGTGCGAATGCGGCTGCGACCGATGCTCCGCGCGTCATGGGGCCCAGCGTAGCCGCAGAAAGCCGGTCCCGCACGTCGTCGCGGGCGGGCGGTCGCTGGCTCAGCCTGCCAGCAGTGGGGCGAGCCTGGTTGCCAGCTCCGGCCAGTCCCGGCCACCGATGGCGGCGCCCTCCTCGACGAGCCTTGCGTTCCAGGGATGCACGATCGTGGCGGCGGCGATGCCCGCCTCCCTCGCGGCCTCGAGGTTCACCGGGCTGTCGTCCACGAGCACGTCGATCCCCAGCTCAACGCAGCGGGTGACCTTGTCGTAGGAGCAGTGCAGGTCGTCGTAGGGCATGGCGATGCGCTCGAGCCAGCGCTCGGTGGCCTCGCGCGTGGCCACGGCGCGGTGGCTCGTCACGTGGATCCAGTGGCCCTGCTCGTGCCAGCGGGCCACGACCTCCACCGCCCCGGGGTAGGGCTCCGCGTTGACGATGTTCTCCTCGCTGTGGGTCTCGCGTATGCACTCGATCAGGTCGCCGCGGTCGAGCTTCGTGATCCCCCACTCGTGCTGCTCGTCATAGGGCAGCGCGACGCCGAAGCGCTCGCGCGCGATCGCGTCGAGCAGGTCCCAGTAGTGGTGCAGCGTCGAGTCGATGTCGAGGGCTACCCGGGCCACGAGGTGGGTACCGTAGAGGCCGATGGCGAAGAAACGGTTCCCCCGCCCCGTGCCTCCCGCGGCCCCCTGGCATGCCGGTCGCGCGGGCGACGACTACGGCGTTCGCGACGAGCCGGACTGGCGCACGATCGACTGGAGCGAGCACCTGCGGCGGGTGGAGATCGGCGGCCGCGCGGTCAACTACGTCGACATCGGTCCGCGTGAGTCCGACGAGCCGGCCACGCCGGTCGTGTTCGTCCACGGGATCTCCGGCAACTGGCAGAACTGGCTCGAGAACATCCCGCGCTTCGCGCAGCACCGGCGCGTGGTGGCGCTCGACCTGCCGGGGTCCGGCGAGTCCGAGGACCCCGCCGGGAAGATCTCGATGTCGGGGCTCGGCGCGACGGTCGACGCCCTAGCGGAGCACCTGGACCTCGGTGAGGTGGCGCTGGTCGGCAACTCGATGGGCGGCTTCATCTCGGCCGAGACCACGATCCAGTTCCCCGAGCGCGTGGAGCGGCTCGTGCTCGTGTCGGCGGCGGGGATCACGACCACCGACCTCGCGCGCACGCCCGTTATGGCGTGGGGCCGGGCGATCGCGATGAGCGGCACGCGCAGCGCCGCCGAGGTGCGGATGGCGATTTTGCGCCCGCGCCTGCGTCACCTGGTCTTCTCCCTGATCATGCGCCACCCGAGCCGGATCCCCGCCGACACGCTGTTCGAGATCTCGAAGGGCGCGGGGCCTGACGCGTTCCTCGACACGCTGAAGGCCATCCTCGAGTACGACTTCCGCGAGCGGCTGCCGGAGATCCGCTGCCCGACGCTGATCGTCTGGGGCGCGAACGACGCGATCATCCCCTCGCGCGACGCCTACGAGTACGAGCGCCTGATCCCCGGCACGCAGCCCGTCGTGATGCTGGAGGACACCGGGCACGTGGCGATGATCGAGCGGCCGGTGACCTTCAACGACACCGTGCTCGAGTTCCTCGACGGGCCGACGCCGGACCAGGGCCAGGGCGTCGGCGAGCCGGAGGCCGCGCCGGCGTAGTCGCCGGGCGGGCGCGGCGGGCGCGGGCCTCGCGATGCGCCCGGCGGGCGCCCGCGGCCGTGGCCGTGCGGTGGCGGGCCTAGGTGGTGAGCGCGCCCTCGGCGGCCGAGCCGACGTGGCGCGCGTACTTGCCGAGCACCCCGCGGTCGGCGCTCGGCGGCGGCGACTCGTAGGCCTTCACGCGCTCGGCGATCTCGTCTTCGCTCAGCTCCACGTCGAGCCGGCGTGTCTCCACGTCGAAGCTGATCGTGTCGCCGTCGCGGACGGCCGCGATCGGCCCCCCGCGGGCGGCCTCGGGGGCGACGTGACCGGCCATCAGCCCGCGCGTGGCTCCCGAGAAGCGGCCGTCGGTGAGGAGGGCGACGGTCTCGCCGAGCCCCTCCCCCATCAGCGCCGCCGTTACGCCGAGCATCTCGCGCATGCCGGGGCCGCCGGCGGGGCCCTCGTTGCGAATCACCACCACGTCGCCGTCCTTGATCTCCTGCGCCTTCACCGCGGCGAACGCGTCCTCCTCGGACTCGAACACGCGTGCGGGACCGGTGTGGGCCGTGCGGGTGGAGCCGGAGACCTTCACCACGCAGCCGTCGGGCGCGATGTTGCCGCGCAGGATGGCGAGGCCGCCGGTGGGCTTGAGCGGATCGTCGAGCGCCCGGATGACCTCCTGGCCCTGCTGCTCGTCCGCGTCCGCGGCCTCCTCGCCGATGGTGCGGCCGGTCACGGTGGGCGCGTCGGCGTGGAGGAGGCCCGCGTCCTGGAGGCGCTTGGCCACGAGGCGCACGCCGCCCGCGCGCCAGAGGTCGGTGGCGACGAAGCGGCCGCTGGGCTTGAGGTCGGCCAGCAGCGGGGTGCGCTCGCTGACGCGGTCGAAGTCGTCGAGTGCCAGGTCCACGCCCGCGTCCTTGGCGAGGGCCATCAGGTGCAGCACGGCGTTGGTCGACCCGCCGGTCGCGGCCACGCAGGCGATCGCGTTCTCGAGCGAGTCCGGGGTGATGAGCGTGCTCGGCCTGACGTCGTCGGCCAGCAGCTGCATCACGAGCCGGCCCACGTCCTCGGCGACCTGGCCCTTCTTGCCCTCCTCGGCCGGGACCATGGAGGTGCCCATCGCCGAGATGCCGAGCATCTCGAACGCGGTGGCCATCGTGTTGGCGGTGTACTGACCGCCGCAGGCGCCCGCGCCCGGCGACGCCACTGACTCGAGCTCGGCGAGGTCCGCGTCGCTCATGTCGCCCGCGGCGTGGCTGCCGACCGCCTCGAACACGTCCTGGATCGTCACGTCCTTGCCCCTGAAGCTGCCGGGGGCGATCGAGCCGCCGTAGAGCATCACGCTCGGCACGTCGAGGCGAGCCAGGGCCATCACGCAGCCGGGGATCGTCTTGTCGCAGCCCGACAGGGCGACCACCGCGTCGAACATGTGGCCGCGCGCGACGAGCTCGATCGAGTCGGCGATCAGCTCGCGGCTCACGAGCGAGGTCCTCATGCCCTCGGTGCCCATCGTGATCCCGTCGCTGATCGCGATCGTGTTGAACTCCATCGGCGTGCCACCCGCGGCGCGCACGCCGTCCTTGACGCGCTCGGCGAGACGGCGCAGGTGGAAGTTGCACGGCATCGTCTCGGTCCAGGTGTTGGCGATGCCGACGATCGGCCGCCGCAGGGCGTCGTCGTCGTAGCCGATGCCCTTGAGGTAGGCGCGCGCGGGGGCGCGGTCCGGACCCTCGAGAATGGTCCGGCTGCGGAGTCGGCGTGTCTCCGTCACCGGCGGCGAGCCTCGACGGAGTCGCTGCCGCGGCGCTGGCGCTCCCACTCGGCGAGCCGCCAGAGGTCACGGCGTACCCGGCCCGGGTCGATCTGGCGGCCGGGGAGATGCATGTTCGCGCGCCCGATCAGCTCGCGCTCGTCGCCGGTGAGGGCCATCCACTTGGCGAGCACGTCGTCGGAGTCAGGCAGCCGAGTGGCGCCCACCGCCGCGGTGAGGTCGGGGAACTTGACGCAGTACTCGCTCAGCAGGCGTCCGGTCTCGGGGACGAACGCGACGATCGGCTTGTGCGGGTAGATGAGGTAGGCGTAGCCGGGGGCCTGCTGCTGCTGGGGCGGGGCCGGCTGGTCCGGGTGCTGGGAGTACTCGAGCCGGCGGCGGCGGCGCTGGAGCGCGCGGCCGGGGCCCTCGCTGCGGAGGGTGCCGTGGACGCGGATGAAGCCGAGGTCCCGGTACATCGCCCACTCCTCGTCGTTCACGCACGAGCGCAGGAGCTCGCGGGCGCGCTGCTCGGCGCGGCGCTCGCGGCCCGGATCGCGAAGCGCCCGGCGCTCGGCGCGGGCGGCAGCGCGGTCGCGCGCACGACTGCGGGCCCGGCCGCGGCGGGCCGCTGCGGCGCGCAGCGCGAGTGGAGCGACGAGAACCGCCGCGAGCAGCACGAGCACCAGCAGGGCGAGGAGCATCGGCCGGCTCAGCCTCCGGCCGCGCGCGGGAAGAAGATCACGCGGTCGGCGTCCTGCGGGATGTCGCCATAGCTGCGGACCATGAGCGCCTCGCGCCGGCCACTGCCCGTCCGCGTCGTGGGCACCGCGGCCCACATCCCCTCGTCGAGCTGGCGGCGGAACTCCTCGACGAGCCGCTCCTCGTCCTCGCGCAGCCGCGGATCGCCCTCGGTCAGGAGGACTTCGCCATGGCCGGGCTTCATGCGGAGGAACTTGATCGGGAGGACTCCTGTGGCGGCGTTGCTGTGAGTGGCGGCGCGGCGCTGGACATCTCGCCTCGATGGCGTTGCCCGCCTCCGCGCCGGCGCAGCGATTATGTCAAAACGGGATCTCGCGCTCCGGGGCCTCCTCGATCGGACTCTCGCGGTCCACCCACGGCTCGACGGCGGCGCGCTGGTCGAGCTCGAGGCCGAACACGTCGACCGGTCCGGGACCGGCGCCGATCCCGCGCAGGCCGAGGCGGACCGCCTCCGAGGCGACGCGCCTGGCCTCGCGGGCCGCCGCGTGGAGGTCGCCGTCGCGGGCGAGGCACGCCGCCAGCGTGGACGAGTGGGTGCAGCCGGACCCGTGGGCGGCGCCCCCCGGATGGCGCTCGCCGGGGATCTCCGTGAGCGCGATGCCGTCGTAGAGGAAGTCGGTGCCCTCCTCGGAGTGCCCGCCGGTCACGACCACCGCGCGCGGACCGTAGGCGTGCACGGCGACGGCGAGCTCGCGCGGGCTCGTGTCGCCGCCGGGGCTCTCGGTGAGAACGCGGGCCTCCGGGATGTTCGGCGTCACGACCGTGGCGCGTGGGACGAGCATTTCGCGCAGTGCGTCCCGCGCGTCCTCGTCGAGGAGCACCGCACCGCTCTCGGCCACCATGACCGGATCGAGGACGACGGGTGTGCCGCCGGGGAGCGTGTCGAGCGCCTCGGCGACGGCGGCGATCGTCTCGCTCGTGCCGAGCATCCCGATCTTCACGGCATCGACGCCGATGTCCTCGGCCACGGCCGCCACCTGGGCCACGATCATGTCCGGCGGGACCTGGTGCACCGCGCTCACCCCGACCGTGTTCTGGGCGGTGATCGCCGTGATCGCCGTCATCCCGTGGGCGCCGGCGCACGCGAACGCCTTCAGGTCTGCCTGGATGCCGGCCCCGCCGCCCGAGTCGGAGCCGGCGATGGAGAGCAATCGCGGGACCGCCATGAGCTCCGAGAGTAGGGCGCTCATCTGACCACCGCCCGCTCGTAGCCGCCGAGCGCGTCGCGTCGCAGGAGGCCGAGGAGCTCGAGCCGCCCGAGCGCGGCGCGCGCCTCCGCCGCCGTGAGCCCGGCCACCGGCGCCGCGGCGTCCACGGAGGCGCCGCCCTCGATGGCGTCGAGCACGCGGCGGAGCCGGGGCTCGAGCGCCGGCTCGGCAGGTGGGCTCAGCCGCGGCGGCCGCGGCGGGCGCGGCGGGCGCGGCGGAGCAGTCCTGCCGTCCCCGCCGCCGGCGCCGAAGAGGGCGTCGAGCACGTCGGCGGCGTCGCGGATCACGTGCGCGCCGTCGCGGAGAAGGCGATTCGAGCCGGCCGCCATGCGCGAGGTGACGCGGCCCGGCACCGCGGCGACATCGCGGCCCAGGTCCTCGGCGAAGCGGGCGGTGATGAGCGAGCCGGAGCGCTCGGCGGCCTCCACCACGACCGTGACGGCGGCGAGGCCGGCCATGATGCGGTTGCGCGCCGGGAAGGTCCAGCGCCGCGGCGGCGTTCGCGGGGGAAGCTCGCCGAGTACGACCCCGGTCTCGGCGATCCGCCCGTAGAGCGCGCTGTTCGTGCGTGGGTAGGCGCGCTCGGCGCCACAGGCGAGCACGGCGATGGTGTTGCCGCCGGCGTCGAGGGCGCCGCGGTGGGCGGCCGCGTCGATCCCGAGCGCCATGCCGCTGACAACGGTGACCCGAGCCGCGCTCAGGCCACGCGCGAGGTCGCGGGCAACCTCCAGGCCATAGGCGGACGCACGCCGCGCGCCCACGACCGCGACCATCGGCTCGGCCACGAGCTCCGCGAGCCGCGACTGCGATCCGGCCCCGTACAGCACGGCCGGCCCGTCCCCCAGCGCGGCCAGCGGCGCCGGGTAGCCGGGGTCGTGACGGCAGATCGCGAACAGGCCGGTGTCCTCGATCTCGAGACGGGCCGCCTCGGCGTCGAAGCTCTTGCGGGCGGCGAGCGCGCGCTCGCGCCACGCCTTCCCGACCGCGTCGATCAGCTCCTCGTCCGGCAGCGACAGGATCTGCGGTGCGCGGCGACGGGACTCGAGCAGGCTCGCGATCGGCGCCGCGAGGAAGCCGATCAGCGCACTGCGGCGAAGGCACGGGGCGCACGCCGTCATGCCGCCACCGCCGCCCGGGCTCCGAGCCGGTAGGACAGGGCCTCGTCGACGTGCTGGGCCTCGACGCGGTCGGCACCGACGAGGTCGGCAATCGTGCGGGCGAGACGCAGCACGCGGTCGTGGCCGCGAGCCGTGAGGGCGCCCGCACAGGCCGCGGTGTGGAGCCTGTCGTGGACGCCCGGGCCCACGCGGACGTGCTGGCCGGTGAGGCGGGCGTCCATGTCCGCGTTGCACACCGCCCCGGTCCCGTCGAGCCGCGCGAGCTGCCGCTCACGGGCCGCGACCACTCGCTCGCGCACCCGCGAGGAGGGCTCCGGCCGGGGATCCCCCGCCTTCACTGGAGCGAGCGGCGCGCGCGTGAGCGGGCAGACGATGTCGATGCGGTCGAGAAGCGGTCCGCTCAGGCGGCGGTGGTAGCGGGCCCGATCCACCTCGTTGCACGTGCACTCGCCCCGGTCGCGTGCGCACGGGCAGCCGTTGCAGGCTCCGACCAGCATGGCCGCGGCCGGGAACTGGAGGGTGCGCTGCCCGCGCATGACCTCGACGGATCCGTGCTCGAGCGGTTGGCGCAGCGCCTCGAGTGCCGAGCGGGAGAACTCCGCGAGCTCGTCGAGGAACAGGACGCCGCGGTGTGCGAGGGTGATCTCCCCGGGCCGCGGCAGATTGCCGCCGCCGACGAGGCCGGAGGCGGAGATCGTGTGGTGGGGAGCGCGGAACGGCCGCCGCGAGGCGAGCCTGCCGTCGCCGAGGCCGGCCACGCTGAGCACCTGCGTGATCTCGACGGCCTCCTCGTGGGTGGGGGGCGGGAGGATTCCCGGCAAGCGCCGAGCCAGCATCGTCTTTCCCACGCCGGGCGGGCCGACCATCAGCAGGTTGTGGCCGCCGGCGGCGGCGATCTCGAGGGCACGGCGGGCGTCGGCCTGACCGCGCACGTCGGCGAGGTCCGGTGCGTTCGCGGGCGGAAGGCCGGCGCCTCGTACGGGGACCGCGGGTTCGGGGTGCCAGTCTCCCCTGACTAGCGCGACGAGCCGTTCGAGGCTCTCCACGCCGAGCACCTCGATTCCGTCCACGAGCGCGGCCTCCGGCGCGTTCTCGACCGGGACCACGAGGCGCTCGTAGCCGGCCCGGCGGGCGCCCGCGGCCACGGCCACGGCGCCGAAGGCCGGACGCAGGGCGCCGCTCAGCGAGAGCTCGCCGGAGACGGCGAGGCGTGCCACCTCGTCCATCGGAAGCTGCTCGCTCGCCGCCAGCACGGCGACCGCCAGGGCGAGGTCGAAGCTCGGCCCCGCCTTGCGTAGGTTCGCCGGGGCGAGGTTCGCGGTGAGGCGCTGGAGCGGGAACTCGAGGCCGGAGTTGAGCAGGGCCGCCCGCACGCGCTCGCGCGCCTCGCGGACCGCGCGGTCCGGGAGCCCGACGATCGTGAAGACCGGCAGCCCACGGCGCAGGTCCACCTCGACGGTGACCTCCCGGCTCTCGATGCCCTCGATCGAGAAGGTGGCGACGCTCGCCAGCATCAGAACGCGTCCGGGATGTGCTCGAGGGCGAGGAGGCGGCCGCCCGGGGTGATCGTGATGCCGATCGCGTCGAAGCGGAGGCGCTCGCGATGCGTGGCGCGACCGCTCGCTCGGCGTTCGTACAGCCACGCGACGGCGAGGCGGCGCAGGCGGCGGCGCTTCGCGGGGCCGACGGCGTCGAGCGCGAGCGCCGGGCCCGAGCGACCTCCGGCCACGCGCGTCTTGACCTCGCAAAAGACGATCGCGTCGGCATCGGCCACGATCAGGTCGATCTCGCCGCGACGGGTCCGGAAGTTGCGATCGAGGATCTCGTAGCCGGAGTCGACGAGGTGGTCGGCGGCGATCTGCTCGCCGAGTGAGCCGCGGGTTCGGCGGGGGTCGGGGGACATGCCGCGACCGTACGCCTGCGCGCGTTACAGGTGTGTTTCGTATGTGACGATTTGCGCGCCGGTGTGTTGCGGGAGAGTGAAAAGAGCGTGCGCACAGGGAACTGGTCGATCTAATGCCCGCATAGCGGGTACAAAGTCGACCAGCTGCTGCGGGTGGGCCTGGCCGCTGTCGGCGAGCGCGGCGCTACGAGCGGGCGTGGCGCTGCCGGCGGCGCGGGGCCGCTAGCCCAGCGTCATCTGCTGGTACGCGATCGACGCGAACGACAGCCGGTGCAACGGCGATATCCCGAACTCGCGGATCGCGGCGCGGTGCTCGGGGGTCGAGTAGCCGACGTTCGTGGCGAAGTCCCAGTCCGGGTGGCGCTCGTGCGCGCGGCGCATGTAGCGGTCGCGGGTGACCTTCGCTAGCACCGAGGCCGACGCGATCGCGGCGCTGCACGAGTCGCCGCCGACCACGGCGCGCTGCTCGTAGCCGAGGTCCTTCACGCGGAAGCCGTCGACCAGGCAGATCGCGTCCGGGCACGCGACGGTGCGGAGCGCCGTCCTGAGGGCCTCGAGGTTCGTCTTGTGGAGGCCGCGCTCGTCGATGCCGCGCGGGCAGCGGACCACGATCGTCGAGCGTGCGGCCGCGCGCAGGACCAGCGGGTAGAGCTCCTCGCGGCCGGCCTCGCTGTGCTGCTTCGAGTCGTTGAGCCGCGCGAGGGCGCGGCGGTCGCCGAGCGTGAGGCGGTCGAGGTCGAACAGGACCGCCGCTGCGACCAGGGGGCCCGCGAGGGAGCCGCGGCCGGCCTCGTCGGCGCCGGCCACGAAGCGGCGTTCGAACTGGCGGTCGAAGGCGAACAGCTTGCGCCCGCGCGGTCCGGCGGCCTTGGAGGGCCGCGGGCGGAGCGTGGCGGCGCCGACGGGCGCGGGCGCGTCCTCGGCGATCGCGGCGGCGGCCTCCGCGGAC
>DASVPL010000018.1:0-8156 GCA_036382905.1 Thermoleophilaceae bacterium
GAAGGCCGTGCGCCGCGCGTCCGGCGGCACCCTCGAGCACCGGCTGGACGGCGGCGTCGGGGTCCGACCCCGCCGCCACGGCCTGCTCGCGGGCGCGCTTCTCGACCGCCGCGAGCCGGCGGCGCCAGCCGCCGTACCAGCGCGCCAGGCCCTCGTCCCCGCGGGTGCGGGCCAGCTCGGCGAGGTAGGGGAGAAGCGTGCCGAGGTGCTGCACGTCGAGCACGGCCACGCGTAGCGCCTGGTTGCGCTCGAGCGCGGCGTCGGCCAGGTTGCGCATCCCGGAGAGCGAGCCGCCCGCGCTCTTCGCCGCCGGGTAGCCCGCCAGGCCGTGCTCCTCCATCCGCGGCTCGAGCTCCTCGAGCAGCCGCTCGGCCGCGGCCGCGCCGTCGCGCAGCGCCTCCGCGTGGACGCCGCCGAGGCGGTCGGCGAGCACGCCCCAGTGGTTGGCGAGCTGGCGCGTGGACGCGTACAGCTCGCGCAGCCCGCGGTGCTCGGCGGAGGTGAGGCTCATGGTGGGGAAGCTACCGCCGAGCGGGTCGCGATACCGTCCCCGCCCGATGGATCCGGCCAGCGGCACGAATCTGACCGCCCTCGAGGAGCTCGCCTCCGACCCGGGCTCGCGCAAGCGCTTCCTGCGGATGATGGGCGGCGGGGCGGCCGCGGCCACGCTCTCGGCGGTCATCGCGGCCTGCGGCGACGAGCGCACGACCGGCAACCAGTTCGGCGGCGCCGGGGTCGGGACCGCGCAGTACGGGCAGGGCGACGCGGGGATCGTCGCCTACGCGCTGTTCCTCGAGCGGATCGAGACCGCCTTCTACGAGGGCGCGGTCGCCAGCGGCAAGCTGAGCGGGCGCGCGCTCGAGCTGTTCCAGCGCTTCGGGCAGGACGAGGCCGCGCACGCGAAGACGCTCGAGGGCGCGTTGCACCAGCTCGGCGGCAAGGAGGCCCGCGTCCCGAAGTTCCGGTTCGTCTTCGAGAACCAGGCCGGGATCGTGCAGACCGCGGGCCAGCTCGAGACCGTCGGCGCCGGGGCCTACCTTGGCCAGGTCCGCCGCATCCAGAGCAAGCAGGTGCTCTCGGCGGCGCTGTCGATCCACTCCGTCGAGGGCCGCCACGCCGCTGCGCTCGCGGTGCTGCGCGGCCAGGCGATCACCCCCGACGGCGCGTTCGCCAGCCCGTCCCCGAGCTCCGACGTCCTGCGGCAGGTCACGCCGTTCCTGAGCACGTGAGCGGCATCGGCGACATCCGGGTCGGCGGCATGACGCGCGGCGCGTTCATCGCGCGCAGCGTGATCGCCGCGGGTGCGCTGTCCGGCGCCGCCGCGGCCGGCCCCGCGCTCACGCGGGCGCTTGCCCACGGCGAGCAGGGTGCGTTCACGGGCGGCGACGTCGGAATCGTGAACTTCGCGCTGACGCTCGAGAAGATCGAGGCCGAGTTCTACAAGCGTGCGCTCGCGGTCCAGGGCATCGAGCCGAACGTGAAGAAGGTGCTCGAGTCGATCGCCAAGAACGAGACCGAGCACGTGCAGTCGCTCACCCAGGCGCTCGCGGGACTCGGCGGCAAGCCCAATCCGGCGCCGCAGGTGAAGCTCCCAGCGCTGTCGGACCAGGCGCAGGTGCTGCGGGTGGCGGTCGAGCTCGAGGACACGGGCGTGGCCGCGTACAACGGCGCCGCGACGCAGCTCCAGTCGTCCGACCTGCTCCAGGCCGTCGCGTCGATCGCGCAGGTCGAGGCGCGGCACGCGGGCGCGCTGCGCGAGCTGGCCGGGCAGTTCCCGACGGTCGCTCCGTTCGACCGGGTGCTGAGCGGCGAGCAGGCGGACGAAGCGTTCCACCGGCTCACAGGCTGATTCGCGCGCCCGGCCCGGGGTAGGACCGGGACATGGCCGAACTCAGCGATCAGCTCACCAAGTACCTGACCGACGCCTACTCGATCGAGCAGCAGGCGCTCGCTCAGCTCCGCACCGCTCCCGACCTCGTCGGCGATCCCGAGCTCGCGCGCATCTTCAGCGAGCACCTGACCGAGACCGAGGGCCAGGAGGAGCGGATCGGGGCGCTGCTCGAAGAGCGCGGCGCGTCGCCCTCGCGCATCAAGGACATGGTGATGGCGGCGGGCGGCAAGGCGTTCGTGCTGTTCGCCCGCTCCCAGCCGGACACGACCGGCAAGCTCACCGCCCACGCGCACTCCTACGAGGCGCTCGAGGAGGCCAGCTACGAGATGCTGCTCGGCGTGGCCGAGCGGGCCGGCGAGGACGAGGTCGTGGACGCGGCGCGGTCGATCCGCGACCAGGAGACGCGGATGCGCGAGCGGCTCGCTGGAGCCTTCGACGCCGCGGCCGAGCAGTCGCTCCGCGAGGTCGACCCCGACGACCTCGACCAGCAGCTCACCAAGTACCTCGCCGACGCGCACGCCATCGAGGCGCAGGCGATCCAGCTACTCCAGCGCGGTCCCAAGATCGGCGGCGTGCCGGAGCTCGAGCAGCTCTACGAGCGCCACCTCGAGCAGTCGCGCGACCAGCAGCGCCGCGTGGAGGAGCGCCTCGACGCGCTCGGCGGCTCGCCCAACCGGCTCCAGGACGCGGCGATGCGGCTCGGCGCGCTCAACTGGGGCGCCTTCTTCCAGGCGCAGCCCGACACCCCCGGCAAGCTCGCCGCGTTCGCCTACGCATTCGAGCACCTCGAGATCGGCGGCTACGAGCTGCTCAAGCGCGTGGCGGCCCGGGCGGGCGACCAGGAGACCGTCGCGATGGCGGACTCGATCATCGTCGAGGAGCGGGCGATGGCCGGCAGCGTGCAGGCGCTGTTCGCGAAGGCGCTCGACGCCTCGCTCGACGCGCAGGGCGTCGGCGGCGGCGCCGGTTAGACTGCCGCCTCCGTGGACACCAGCAAGATCGGCAAGCAGTACCCACCCTTCGAGTACGAGGTCGGGCGCGAGAAGATCCGCGAGTACGCGAACGCGGTGGGCGAGACGAACCCCGTCCACCACGACCGCGCCGCCGCGCAGGCCGCCGGCTACCGCGACGTGGTGGCGCCGCCGATGTTCGTCGTCGTCTACTCCGCCGGCGCGATGGGCCCCGCGATCCTCGACCCCGAGGTCGGCATCAACCTGATGCTCATGGTCCACGGCGGCCAGGAGTTCATCTGGGGTGAGCCCGTCTGCGCCGGTGACACCGTCACCACGACGGGCAGCGTGAAGGACATGTACGAGAAGGACGGGCGGAAGTTCTACGTGTTCGAGTCGGTCTCCACGAACCAGGACGGCCAGGAGACCGCGCGCGCAACGTGGACGAACATCGTGCGAGGAGGCTGAGGTGGACGCAGGCGACCAGATCCCCGAGCTGCGGGTCACGCCGGACAAGTACCTGCCGCACCGCTACGCGGGCGCGTCGGGCGACTTCAACCCGATCCACATCGACCCGGAGTTCGCGACCAACGTGGGGCTGCCCGGCACGATCCTGCACGGGCTCTACAGCATGTCCCAGGTCGCCCGCGCGCAGACCGCGGCGGCCGGGGGCGAGCCGCGCAGCCTGAAGCGGCTCGCGGTGCAGTTCCGGGGCATGGGCTTCCCCGAGCAGGAGATCGTTGTGACCGGGACCGTCAGGGAGGTTCGCGACGGCCGCGCCGTGATCGACACCGAGGCCGCGCAGGGCGATAACCGGATCATCCGGAACGCCGAGGCCGAGATCGAAGTCTCGGAGTAGACGCGCTCCGCGAAAATAGACGTGTGGACTTGACCGCACGTCAATCCGAGCTGCTCCGCCGCCTCGTCGAGGCGCACGTCTCGCTGGGCCAGCCGGTCGGGTCGAAGTGGCTCGCCGAGAACTGCGACATGCCGTGGGGACCGTCCACGATCCGTGCCGAGCTGGCGCGGCTCGAGGAGCTCGGGCTGCTCCAGCACCCGCACACCTCCGCAGGGCGCGTGCCCACCGACCACGGCTACCGGCAGTACGCCGACGCGCTGCTGGCCGGTGGGACCACGGCCGAGCTCGCGGCGCCGGTCGTCCGCCTGCCCGCGGTGCGCGCCGAGGTGGACGAGGCGATGCGCGCGACCACCGAGCAGCTCTCTCAGGTGACCAACCTCCTGGCGATCGTCTCCGCGCCGGCGCTCGGCACCACGACGATCAAGCACGTCGAGGTGCTCCTGCTCCAGCCGCAGGTGGCAATGGTGGTGGTGATCACCTCGACCGGCGGGGTCACCAAGCGAGTGGCGAGCTACAGGCGGCCGGTGGACCCGGGCATCGTCAACTGGGCGCACAGCTACCTCAACGAGGTGCTCGGCGGGATGGCGGTGGGCGCGCGGATGGTGCACTCGAAGCTGCGCGACCCGGAGCTCTCGGACGCCGAGCGCGAGTTCCTCGCCACGCTCGAGCCGGCCTTCAGCGAGCTCGACGAGAGCGCGCCCGACGACCTCTACGTGGGCGGCGCGGCGCGGCTGATGTCCGAGGATCGGCTCCAGGAGCTCTCCCAGATCAACGACCTGATGAAGGTGCTGGAGCGCCGCGTGGTGCTGCTGTCGATGCTGCGCAGCGCGCTCGAGGAGCCGCGCGTGTACCTGCGGATCGGCACCGAGAACGAGACGCCGGAGCTGCGCTCGTGGACGGTCGTGGCCGCGAACTACGGCATCGCGCGGCGCAACCTCGGCACCGTGAGCGTCGTGGGCCCGACCCGGATGGACTACCCGACCGCGATCGCGTCGGTGCGACAGGCAGCCGCCGAGCTGTCGCGCTTCGTCGGCGACCTCTACGACGAATGAAGCGCGACTACTACGAGGTCCTGGGCGTCTCGCGCGGCGCGGAGGAGCGCGAGATCAAGAAGGCGTTCCGCCGGCTCGCGCGCGAGCTGCATCCCGACGTGAACAAGCACGACCCCGACGCGGAGGAGAAGTTCAAGGAGGCGGCCGAGGCGTACGAGGTGCTCACCGACTCGGAGCGCCGCTCGGTCTACGACCGCTACGGCCACGACGGCCTGCAGTCGAGCGGGTTCTCCTCGAACTTCTCCGGATTCGGCTCGTTCGGCGACATCTTCGACGCGTTCTTCGGAGGCGACTCGCCGTTCGGCGGTGGGATGCGCAGCGGGGCCAGCCAGGGCCGCGACGTGGCCGTGGCGGTCGAGATCACGCTCGAGGACGCGGCGCGCGGCGCGAGCGTGGAGGTGGGCTACGACGCGGTCGAGATGTGCGAGCACTGCCGCGGCAACGGGGCGGAGCCCGGCACGCCGATCGAGACCTGCCCGCGCTGCGAGGGCGCCGGGACGCTGCGCGCGGTGCAGCGCACGGCGTTCGGGCAGCTCGTGCGCCAGGCCGTGTGCGACACCTGCGGCGGAGATGGCAAGCTCGCCAAGGAGCCGTGCCGTGAGTGCCGCGGCCGCGGCCGCCAGGCGTCGCGCAAGACCATCAGCGTGGACGTGCCCGCCGGGATCGCCGACGAGCAGCGCATCCGGCTCACAGGGCGCGGCCACGCCGGCGAGCGCGGCGGCCCGGCCGGCGATCTCTACGTGCTGGTCCGTGTGCGCGAGGACGAGCGCTTCGTGCGCGACGGCAACGACCTGGTCTCGCAGGTCTCGATCTCCGCCCCCGAGGCCGCCCTCGGCACCACCGTCGCGGTCGACACCCTCGACGGTCCCGAGGAGATCGAGGTCGAGGCCGGCACGCAGCCGGGCACCGTCGTCACGCTCCGGGGACGCGGGATGCCGTCGCTGCGGCACGGACAGCGGGGGGACCAGCGGGTGCTGGTGAACGTGCTGATCCCGCAGCGGCTCAGCGCTCAGCAGCGCGAGATGCTCGAGCGCTTCCGCGAGACGCTCACCGACGAGAACCTCCGCGGCGCCGAGGACGACGGGTTCTTCGCGCGTGTGCGGCGGTCGTTCCGCTGATCCTGTCTTGATCCGCCTCGCGCTCCGCGCCTCCGTCGAGGACGCCGAGAGGGTGCTCGCAGCACTTATAGAGCTGGCTCCGAGTGGGGTCGAGCAGGTCGATGGTCCCGGGTGGGTCGAGTACGCCGTGTACGGCATGCCCGGGGAGCTCCCCTCGTTGCCGGAGGGTCCCGCGGAGGTCGGCGGCGCGCGCGTGACGGTGCGCGGTGAACCGGTGCCCGACGACTGGGCCGAGCGCTGGAAGCGCTTCCACGTGCCGGTGCTGGTCGGCGGGCGGCTCTGGGTGCGGCCGCCGTGGGAGCAGGAGGCGGTGCGGCCCGGCGTGCACGAGATCGTGATCGACCCGGGTCAGGCGTTCGGCACCGGCACGCACCCGACCACGCGGCTCTGCCTCGAGCTGATGCTCGAGCTCGACCCGCGCGGCTCGTTCGCGGACCTCGGCTGCGGGTCGGGGGTGCTGTCGATCGCGGCGGCGAAGCTGGGCTTCCGGCCGGTGTGCGCGTACGACAGCGACCGCGCCGCCGTGGCGGCGACCCTCAGTAACGCCCGGGACAACGGCGTGGCTTTGGATCGCATCGAGCGGTTCGATCTCCGCGGGGCGGCGCCTCCTGTGGCCGACGTCGTCGCGGCCAATCTGATGCGCCCGCTGCTGCTCCAGGTACGGCAATCACTCAGGGAGCTGCCCCGGGTGCTCGTCCTGTCCGGCCTCCTCGAGGCCGAGGCGGACGAGGTGGTCGCCGCGTACGCGCCGCTCGTGGAGCGCCGCCGGCTCGTCGACCGCGGCTGGGCCGCGGTCCTTCTCGCCCACTGAACAGTTAATGACCCTATGGGGTCATCAAGTGTTCAGAACTACTCCGGAACCTCCGTCGCCAGCGCGCCGATGACGGTCTGGAGCCAGGCGCGCTCGTCGGGGCTCACCTGGGACATGCGCCGGCGCGCCCAGGCGGAGACCTGCGTTCGCCCGCCGACCGCGAGCACCGGGCCGGCCAGCGCGTAGCGGCCGTCCTCGAGCACGAAGAGCCCGCCCGGGCGGTCGCGCCGCACGCGGAGCTGGTCCACGACCCGCCGGCCGCCGATCGCGCCGGGCTGCGCGGGGTCGCCGTCGGCGTCGCGCCAGGGGCGCGCGGTCATGATCGGCTCGCGTCCCTGCGGGCTGCGCGGCGCGCGGGGCCGGGGGCCGATCGGACCGTCGCGCCAGCGGCGCGTGAGCGCCGGCACCTGCGCGGCCGCCTCGTGGCGCATCAGCACGTGCACGCGGTCGGCCGCGCGCAGCCGGGTCGAGCCACGCGGCGGGATCGCCTGGTCCTCGCGCACGATCACGTTGACCACGGCCTCGCGCGGCAGCCCCAGGTCGCGCACGCGCGCGCCGACGATCGCGTCCTCGGCGCCGACCGGGTACTCCAGCACCTCGGCCCCTAGCCGCCGGATCGTGCCGGCCTCGGCGAGCGGACTCGGCAGCGCCGGCTGGTTCGTGGTGAGGCCCAGGCGCTTGGCGAGCGGCTCGAAGGTCGTCCCCTGGAGCAGCGTCGAGATCACGACGAGGAAGAAGACGATGTTGAAGAACTCGCCACTGCCCGGCACGTCCTCGATCACCGGGAAGGTGGCGAGCACGACGGGCACGGCGCCGCGCAGCCCGGCCCAGCCGAGCACCAGGCGCTCGCGCGAGGTGAACCGGTCGATCGCCGTGCCGATCACGGTGCCCACCGGTCGCGCGACCAGCACGAGCACGAGCGCCAGCACGGTGCCCTCGAACCACACGTCGCCCAGCTCGCTCGGGAACACGAGCAGGCCGAGCGCAAGGAACATCGCGATCTGCGCCACCCAGGCCATGCCCTGGTGGAACGTGATGATCGTGCGCTTGGCCGGGATGCCCGCCGTGCCGAGGATCAACCCGGACAGGTAGACCGCGAGGAAGCCGGACCCGTGGATGAACTCCGCGGCGCCGAACGCCAGCCCCGCGGTGGCGAGCGAGGCCACCGGGTAGAGCCCCGCCGTCTCGAGCTGAGCGCGGCGGAAGGCGTAGACGGCGCCGGAGCCGATCGCGACTCCGATAACGACGCCGATCCCGAGCTGCTGCGCGAACAGGCCGAGCATGTCGAGCAGTCCGTAGCCGGGCTCCTCGATCCACTCGATGAAGCCGAGCACGAGGAGGATCGCGACCGGGTCGTTCAGCCCCGACTCGCCCTCGAGGGTGCGGGCCAGCTTGCGCTCGAGCGTCGAGTTGCGCAGCAGGCCGAAGATCGCGGCGCCGTCGGTGGCGGAGACGATCGCGCCGAGCAGGAGTCC
>DASVPL010000019.1:0-1991 GCA_036382905.1 Thermoleophilaceae bacterium
AGCCGCGACTACGTGTTCGGCGACAAGCACGAGCTGTCGTCGGTGGAGGAGCAGGGCGCGGCGGCGCGTGCGGTGGTCGACGCGGTGCTCGGCGACGACTTCCGGCGCTTCCTCTCCTCGCTCGCCCGTCGCGAGCTGTTCGTGGACCCGGCGTTCCACGGCGGCGGCTTCCACCAGGGCGGCGACGGGAGCTTCCTCGACCCGCACGTTGACTTCAACGTGCACCCGCTGCACCCCGACTGGCTGCGCGTGCTCAACGTGCTGCTGTACCTGAACCGCGACTGGCGCCCCGAGTACGGCGGCAGCCTGGAGCTGCGCAACGGGCTGACCGGCGAGACGGGCGCGGTCGAGCCGCTGTTCAACCGCGCGGTCGTGATGCTGACCGCGGACCACACCTACCACGGCTACCCGCGGATGTCGCTGCCGCCGGGAGTGACGCGCAAGAGCGTCGCGGTCTACGCGTACCAGCTCGTCCCGGCCAACAGCGTGCGGGCGCGGACGACGGGTTGGGCCCCGGACGACGCGGGCTGGGCCAAGCGGCTGCTCGCGCGCCGCTACGACACGCTCGTGCGGGTCAAGACGCGCGTCGCCGGCAGCGCGACGGCGAAGAACCGCTAGCCGCAACGCGCGCGCCCCCGCCGTGTAGAGAATCCTCTCGCGGCTCCGACACCCCCGAACGCGCCGCGAGGGCGCACCGACCAAGGAGGCAACCATGAGGTTCATGCTGCTGCAGGACTACGGCGGGGTCGAGTCGGACACCGAGCCGATGAGCCGCTGGACTCAGGACGAGGTCAAAGCGCACATCGACTTCCAGCGCCGGCTGAACGCCGAGCTGCGCGAGCACGGCGAGCTGATCGCCGCCGAGGCGCTGACCGCGCCCGACCAGGCGAAGACCGTCGTCTCCGACGGCAGCGCCGCGCCGGTGGTCACGGACGGCCCGTACCCGGAGTCGAAGGAGCTCCTGGCCGGCTACCGGATGGTCGACGTCGAGTCGGTCGAGCGGGCGATCGAGATCGCGGCGCGGGCGTCGGCCGCACCCGGCCAGGGCGGCGCGCCGATCCGGCAGCGGATCGAGGTCCGCGAGGTGATGAGCCCGCTCGGCGACGACGTGTGAGCCGGCCGGGACCGCGCGTGGAGGACCTGCTGCGCGACGCCGCGCCGCAGGTCCTCGCCGCGGTCGTCCGCCGCTTCCGCCGCTTCGCGGACTCCGAGGACGCCGTGCAGGAGGCGATGATCGCCGCCGCCGAGCAGTGGCCCGCGGACGGGGTGCCCGACAACCCCGTCGGCTGGCTGGTGCACGTCGCGTCGCGGCGGATGACGGACCGCGCCCGCAGCGAGACGGCGCGCCGCCGCCGCGAGGAGGCCGCCCTGGCGCAGGACGGGGTCCCGCCGGAGCCGGCCGCCGAGCACGACGACACGCTGGCCCTGATGTTCATGTGCTGCCACCCGGAGCTCACGGCGCCGTCGGCGATCGCCCTGACCCTGCGGGCGGTCGGCGGGCTCACGACGGGCGAGATCGCGCGGGCGTTCCTCGTGCCCGAGGCGACCATGGCGCAGCGCATCAGCCGCGCCAAGCGGACGCTCTCCGACGCGGACGAGCCCTTCCGCATGCCGGCCGGAGCCGAGTGGGACGAGCGCCTGCGCTCCGTGCTCCACGTGCTCTACCTGATCTTCAACGAGGGCTATCTGGCGAGCGGCGGCCCCGCGCTCGCGCGCAGCGAGCTGTCGAACGACGCGATCCGCCTGGCGCGGACCGTCCGCCTCGCGCTGCCCGACCACGCGGAGGTGGCGGGGCTGCTCGCGCTGATGCTGCTCACCGACGCTCGCCGGCCCGCGCGGACCGACGCCGGCGGCAGCCTGGTCCCGCTGGCCGAGCAGGACCGGACGCTGTGGCGGCGCGAGCCGATCGCGGAGGGCGTCGCGCTGCTCGCGGCGACGCTCGACGGAGCCGCGCTGGGCGAGTACCAGCTGCAGGCCGCGATCGCGGCCGT
>DASVPL010000020.1:0-9361 GCA_036382905.1 Thermoleophilaceae bacterium
GGACTGATCACGCCCGTCGACGCCGGAGTGGCGCGCCCTCTGATCGAGGGCCTCTCGACCCGCACGGTCGTGACCGACCCGTCCGGCACCGAGCCGTTCGACGTCGAGCCGACTCCCCTGCGCGAGGCGCTGCGGCGCGCGTGCGCGGAGGAGCGCGAGGCGGTCGCAGCCGCGGCGTGACCGCTAGGCCGCCACGGCCTTGTAGTACCTGACGGCCAGCCCGGTCAGGAGGGTCTCGAAGACCTCCTCCACCGAGAGGTCCGTCTCCTCGGCGTAGCCGCGCAGCCCGAGATCCTCGATCGCCTCGCTCTGGGCGATCACCTCCTCGACCAGGTCCGGGTGCTGGTCGGAGAAGAACGCCCCCATCGAGTAGAGGCTCGTGTCCATCAGGGACTCGACGAACTCGCTCGTCCCGTCGCGCTTCTTGCGGGCCATCGGCGGGCAGGTTACGCGTCGTCTACGGTGCGCGCATGGCTCACCGCGACGAGATCGTGGCCCACCTCGACGAGCTGCTCGACGCGCGTGCGTGGGACGACTACGGGCCGAACGGGCTCCAGGTGACCGGGCGCGAGGAGGTCGAGCTGGTGGTGACGGGCGTCTCCGCCCACCGAGAGCTGTTCGAGCGAGCGGCCGCGGCGGGCGCGGGGATGGTGCTCTGCCACCACGGGATCTTCTGGCGCTCGACGCCGCAGGCGGTCGGGCCGCAGATGAAGGGCCGCCTGAAGGCGCTGTTCGACGCCGACATGTCGCTCGCCGCCTACCACCTCCCGCTCGACGCGCACGAGGAGGTGGGCAACAACGTGCTGATCTGCGCCGAGCTCGGCCTGCGCCGCGGCGAGCGCTTCTCGGAGGCCGCCGGGCGCCCGATCGGCTTCGTCGGCCACGCGGACGCAACGCTCACCCTCGACGAGCTCGCACGCCGCTGCGCCGCCGCGTTCGGCCGCGAGCCGCTGGTGCTCCCGGGTGGCGAGCCCCCGGGCGAGGTGCGCCGCGTCGGCATCGTGTCGGGCGGCGGCGGCTCCGCGCTGGCCGACGCCGCGGCGCTCGGCCTCGACGCGCTCGTCACCGGCGAGCCCGAGGAGCCCGCCATGGCCGACGCCGCCGAGACTGGCGTGAGCTTCCTGGCGTGCGGCCACTACGCCACCGAGACGTTCGGGATCCGGCGGCTCGGCGAGGTGCTGGCCGAGCGGTTCGGGGTGCGACACACCTTCATCGAGGTCCGAAATCCGGTCTGATGTGCCGCATCGGCGTTGGAATCAGCGCAAAATGCAGAGGTCGGATTGCGACGTCCGGCGCAAGCGGTAACAATCCGAGGGCCATTCACCGACGGAGGGAGACAACTCCATGGCGATCCACTTGACGCCCACAGAGCTCGCGCGCGAGGCAGGTATGCATCGGCGGGAGGTGATCGTCAAGTGCATGGAGTTGCAGGTCCCGATCTTCCAGGGCCGGATCGACAAGACGCTGTTCCTCTCGGCACTCGCCGAGGCCCGGCAGCAGACGGGCACGCGCGACGCGCAGCTGGCCGGCGCCTGACCCGCTAGCCCCCCGCCCCCCTCGCGTCCCTAGAATCCCCCGCGCAACCGACGCCGGAGGGGACATCTCGATGGAGGCCGCGACGGGCGTGAGCGCCCTCGAAATGGGGACGCACACGAAGACGATCGCCGCCGAGGTGACCGCCGCGGTAGAGAAGCACTCCGGCGCGGTCGCCCAGATGCACAAGTCCGGCGACGAGTGGGTCACGACGACCTACGAGGAGATGGGCGTCGCCGCGAAGGAGATCGCGCTCGGCCTGCTCGACCTGGGCATCGGGGCGCAGGACCGCGTCGCCATCCTCAGCCACACGCGCCCCGAGTGGACCTGGGCCAACTTCGGCACGCTCAGCGCCGGCGCGACATCGGTCTCGATCTACCAGACCAACTCGCCGGAGGAGTGCCACTACGTGCTCGAGCACTCCGAGTCGGTGGCGGTGTTCGCCGAGGACGAGGAGCAGCTCGCGAAGCTACGCGAGATCCGCGACGACCTGCCCGCGCTCAAGCACGTCATCGCCTTCGAGCCCGGATCCGAGACCGACGGCGTGATCTCGCTCGACGAGCTGCGCGAGCGCGGCCGCGGCGGAAGCGACGAGGACTGGCAGCGCGCCGCGGAGGCCGTCCGCCCCGAGGACCCGTGCCAGTTCATCTACACGTCCGGCACCACGGGCCCGCCGAAGGGCTGCGTGATCACCCACGCCAACTACGTCGCGATGCGCGACATGGTGCTGCCGCACGGCACGGTCGTGCCGGAAGACATCGTCTACCTCTACCTGCCGCTCGCGCACTCGTTCGCGCTGCTGATCCAGTTCATCTCGCTCGACGTGGGCGGCACGGTCGCCTACTGGCAGAAGGACCCGCTGAAGATCGTGCCGGACCTACAGGAGGTGCGGCCGCACTACTTCCCGTCGGTGCCGAGGATCTTCGAGAAGATCTACACGCTCGCCACCAGCAACGCGCCCGATCCGGAGAAGCTCCAGCAGGCCGTCAAGCTGGGCATGAAGGTGCGCGAGATGCAGGCGCGCGGCGAGGACGTCCCGGCGGAGCTCCAGGAGCCTTTCGACCAGGCCGAGGAGGCGCTCTACAAGAACGTGCGCGCGATCTTCGGGGGCCGGGTCCGGCAGGGCGTGAGCGGCGCCGCGCCGATCGCTACCGAGGTGCTCGAGTTCTTCTACGCCTGTGGCATCCCCGTCTTCGAGGGCTACGGCATGACGGAGACGTCGACCGCCGCCACGCACCAGACCCTCACCGAGTTCCGCTTCGGGTCGGTCGGCAGGTTGTTCGAGCCGATCGAGGGGAAGATCGCCGAGGACGGCGAGCTGCTCCTGCGCGGCCCGAACATCTTCAAGGGCTACTACAAGAACGAGGAAGCGACCGCCGAGGCGCTCGAGGACGGCTGGCTCCACACCGGCGACCTCGCGCGCATCGACGAGGACGGGTACGTCTACATCACCGGCCGCAAGAAGGACATCATCATCACGGCGGGCGGCAAGAACATCACCCCAGCCAACCTCGAGAACGGGCTCAAGCAGAACCGCTACATCTCGCAGGCCGTGGTGCTGGGCGACCGCAAGCCGTACCTGGTGGCGCTGATCACGCTCGACCCCGACGAGCTGCCCGGCTTCGCGGAGCAGCACGGCCTGAAGCCCGAGGACGTGGCGGACTCCGAGGAGATGCGCGCCGTCGTCCAGGAGGCGATCGACGAGGTGAACTCGCAGGTGGGGCGGGTCGAGCAGATCAAGAAGTTCAAGATCCTCGCGCACGACCTCTCGCTGGCGACCGGTGAGCTGACGCCCACGATGAAGGTCAAGCGGAACGTCGTGGCGGAGAAGTTCGCCGGCGAGGTCGAGAACCTCTACGCGTGACAAGGCGCACGCGGTAGCGTCCGCATCCCCCGATCCGGGTACCCCCACCCACCTTGGCGAGCAACGACCCCTCAGATACCGGCGGCCTTTTCATCGGGCGCCGGCCCGGAACCGCGCCGCTCCGCTACCGCGGGGACACGCCGGAGGCCGGGCAGGCGCGCCAGCGCGCGGACCGCGGGTTCGCCGCCCTGCTGCTGGTGATCGAGACCCTGCTGTGCGTCTCGCTCTGGGGACCGCAGCCGATCGGGTGGCTGTGGGTCGGCTCGCGCGTGAACTACTGGACCGACTCGGTCTCGGCAGGCATCGTCACGGCGTTCCTCGGGATGCTGCTCTCGCTGTTCGTCACGCTGATGATCGCGAAGCGGGTCGACCACGCGTGGAAGCTCGTGCGCCGCGCCTCCGGCATCCGGCAGGAGAAGGGAGCCCTCGAGCGGATCTTCCTCGTCAGCGCGGTGGTCGTCGGCATCGCGTTCACCATCTGGTTCATCCTCATCGAGGGGCCCGGACCGTCGCTCGCACCGCGGGACTAGCGGGACGCCGGGGCGGTAGGGGACATGGGGCTGCTCGACTACTACCGCCAGTGGGACGACGTCGACCACGAGACGATCAACAGCGAGCTGCGCGCCCGCCGCGCGCGCGAGAAGGCGCTCGCCCTCGAGCACGTCCCGACCCTCGACCTGTCGAGCACCGAGTGGCCGGACTTCCCGAACGCCGAGATCATGAACGCGGCCATCTACGCCGCGCGCGGGCGGGTGAACGGCTACCCGGACCGGCACGCCACGCAGATCCGGCGCCAGCTCGCCGAGCGCCACGACGTCGAGCCCGAGCAGATCGTGTTCGGCAACGGTGCCGGTGAGCTGATCCAGGCCACCGCGCTCACGCTCATGCGGAGCGGCGACGAGCTGATCACGCCGTGGCCGAGCTATCCGCTCTACCCGCTGGTGGCGCAGCGCGCCGGGGGCCGCCCGGTGGCGATCGACCTGCGCGGCGGGAACGCCGACCTCGATGCCGTGCGTGCCGCGGTCACGCCCGACACGCGGGTGGTGGTCATCTGCAACCCGAACGACCCGAGCGGCACGTACGTCAGCTCCGACGAGCTTGGCTCGCTCGCCTCCTCGCTGCCCGAGCACGTGCACCTGCTCGTGGACGAGGCCTACATCGAGTTCCAGGACGTCGAGCCGCGCGACTCGGTGCTGCGGCTGGTCGAGGCCTTCCCCCGCATGCTCGTGTTCCGGACCTTCTCGAAGATCTACGGGCTCTCCGGGCTGCGGGCCGGCTACGCGGTCGGGTCGCGCGCGGCGGGCGAGCTGCTCAGCTCGATCGGCCCGGCGCTCGGCGTGAACGTGCTGACCCAGGCGGGCATCTGCTACGCGCTCCAGCTGGACGATCGCGACATCGAGAGGCGCCGCGAGCTGGTGATCGAGCAGCGCCGCCGCGTGCACGACGAGCTGTACGACCTGCCGGTCGACGCACCGGCGAGCCAGGCCAACTTCGTCTGGCTGCACGCGGCCGGGATGTCCGGCGCGGAGCTGGCGGCGCGACTCGAGGAGAAGCGCGTGCTGGTGGCGCCCGGCGGCCCGCTCGGAGCCGACGACTGCGTTCGCGCGTCGATCCGCTACTCAGGCGCCACGGGCCGGCTGCTGAGCGCGCTGCGCGAGGCGGTCGGCGCCGAGCCGAGCTAGCGCCCGGGTCGGCTCCCGGTCAGAGCTGCGCCTGAACCCACTTCGGCGCGCAGGCGCGGCCGAGGTTGCCGGTCGCACAGACGTTGTAGATGTAGGCCACGCCCGGCTGCACGCGGTCGTCCTCGACGAAGCGGGTGTTGCCGTCGAGCTGCCAGGAGCGGAGCTCGCCGCGCGAGCTGTTGCGATACACCTCGAAGCTGCGGATCGCCGGACAGGGGTAGTTGAAGCAGGGCTGGGTCCACTGGAAGCGGATCTTCCCGCCCGACGGGAACGCCGAGAGCGCGGTGGGTGTGGGCGGAGGCTGGGTGGCGGTGATACCCGTCGCCACACCCGGTGCGCACTCGACCACGTCGGGCGGCCGGCCGCCGCGCGGCCCCGCGTTGGGTGCCCCACGGACGGCGCACACCGTGTACCAGTACTGGGTACCGGGTGTCAGCTCCTTGTCCGTGTAGCTCGTGTTGGTCACCTTCTCGCGGACGCGCAGCCACGTGCTCCCGCTCCAGCGGTAGACCTGGAAGGTGTCGAAATAGCCCCTCTCGTTCCACTCGAAGATCAGCGAGGTGTCCGACGGGCTGCCCGCGCGCACCCTCAGGTTCTCGGGCGGATAGAGGTAGACGCCGACGTAGGCCGGACCGCTGCCCTTCGGCTCGCGCGCGATCGCCGCGCGGCTCGGCAGCGGCGGGCGCTCCGTCTTGTCGACCGGCCCGGGCGGCGGCTTGGCTCCGCCCGCCCCGAGCGAGGCGGTCGCTGTCCGCTTGGGCGTGCTCTTGTCGTCGTCGCCGTCGTCGTCACCGGCCACGAGCGCCCCCACTACGAGGCCAAACAGGATGCCCGCAATCACCATCGCCGCTGTCGCCTTGCCTTTCATGAGCCGTGCTTTTCTCCACACCGCTCAGGATTCCTTTCAGCGGGTGAAGGAGCTGCTAGGCGTCCTCGGACTGGCGCAGCAGTGCGCCGGTCGTCTGCTCGAGGATCCGGCGCCAGGCGCGGGTCTGCTCCTTCTCACGCTCGAAGTGCTTGATGACCTTGCGCACGCGCGTGGCCGAGATCTCGATCCCGTGGCGGGCGCATACCGCGCGCAGGCGGTCGTAGTCCTTGGCGAGTTGGAGGGTGACCGACTCGAAGCCGTGGCGCGCGATGTCGACGCGGCGCGTGAAGTTCATGATGTTCGTGTCGAACATCAGCTCGTCGTTCGGGTCGGGCTCGATCAGGATGATGTCCACGCCCGGGTACTTCTCCTGCCAGACGCGGACCGCCTCGTGCAGCCGCTGGTGGGCGAGCAGCTTGAACGCCTGGTAGCCGATCTGCGGGAAGCCCATGTCCGCCACGCGGCGCACGCGGCTGCCGGTCATCGTCGGGACGAGCTTCTGGAAGTCGTTCACGTACGGCACGAGCGGGTTCACGACGATCACGAACTTCGCCCCCGCCTCCACCGCGACGTCCACGTTCGTGGTCGAGCGAATGCCGCCGTCGACCAGGTGGCGGCCCTTGATCTCGACCGGGCGGTAGATCATCGGCAGCGCCGTCGAGGCGGCGGAGGCGAGCGAGATCGGCACGTCGTCCCAGCCGTCGGCGCCGAAGACGATCCGCTCGCAGGTGTCGAGGTCCGTGGCCGTCAGGTAGAGCTCGTTCTCGAGCATCCGGAAGTCGTTGACGCGGTCCGGGTCGCTCAGAACCTCGTCGAGGTAGCGCTCGATCCCCGAGCCGTCGTAGATGCCGGGCGGCAGACCCTCGGCGAAGCCGAGCGCCAGGTCCATGGCCGAGACGTTGCGGAGGTTCGACAGCAGCGTGCGCACGACGCCCACCGAGCGCAGCGGCATCAGCGCGAGGCTCTTGGCCAGCTCGCTGTAGTCGAGCTTGAGGACCGTGCCCATGTTGATGTCGCGGAACGGCGTGGGCACCTGCTGGTTGACGACCCGCATCATCTCCTCGGGCGTCACGCCGTTGGCCGCGAGGCTCGCCACGAACGAGCCCGCGCTGGTGCCGACGTACACGTCGAACTCGTTGATCGTGCGGTTCACCGCGAGCAGGTCGAGCGCGCGCAGGGCGCCGATCTCGTAGACCCCGCCGGTGACTCCGCCGCCGCCCAGGACGAGCGCGGACTTGGACCGCCGCCCGCGCCGGCGCGCCGGCTTGGCGCGTTCCGCGGGCCGCTTCTCGGGCTGCTCGAGCTTTACGACCTTGCCCATCGACCGGCGAGTATGGCAGCGGCCGAGGCGTCCGGACCCGGACCGATTCCGCAACCGGCGGCCGTTATGGTGGTTCTCCCCTGCGACGAATGCCCCGCGCCCGCCGCCCAATCCTCCTGCTGGCCCTGCTGCTGCTCGCGCTGCCGGCCGCGCCCGCGGCCGCGCAGAGCGAGCGGGACAAGTTGAGGAGCGTTCTCACGCGCGAGATGCGCAATGCCGCCTCCGGCTCCGGCGCGTACGTGGCGGACGCCAAGACCGGCACCCCTCTGTTCGCCTGGAAGTCGGGCACCAGGCGCACGCTCGCCTCGAACACGAAGCTGTTCACCATCGCCGGGGCGCTGGCCGCGCACGGTCCGGATGCCAGGCTCGAGACCGACGTGCTGGGCGTGGGCGCCATCGACCCGGACACCGGCACGTTCCCCGGCGACCTCTACCTGCGCGGCGCCGGCGACCCGAGCTTCGGCACAAGCGCCTACAACCGCTCGCAGTACTCCGGCGGCGCCAGCATCGAGACGCTCGTCGACGAGCTCCGCCGCGCCGGGCTGCGCCGCGTGCGCGGCGCGATCGTGGGCGACGAGACGATCTGGGACCGCCTGCGCGGCAACTCGTACTCCGGCTACCACGGCTCGTCGGCGATCGGCGGGCCGATCACCGCGCTCGCCTTCAACCACGGCCGCAGCTCGTCCGGGAGCTTCCAGCAGAACCCGCCGGTCTACGCCGCCGACCGGTTCGCCCAGGCGCTGCGCGACGGCGGGATCAAGGTGGACCGCGCGGCCCGGGCAGGCGCGACGCCGAGCTCCGCGGTCGAGCTCGCCGACGTGCAGTCCTCGCCGATGGCCCGCCTAACGCAGATCACAGGCGTGCGGTCCGAGAACTGGTTCGCGGAGATGCTGGTGAAGGGGCTCTCGGCGCAGGGCACCACGCGCGCCGGCGCCGCTGCGGCCCGGGGCTTCGCGCGCTCGCTCGGGTCGCAGGTCTCGATGGTCGACGGCTCAGGCCTGTCGGCCTCGAACAGGGCGGCGCCGCGCGAGGTCGCGGACCTGCTCGTGGGCGAGTACGCCCGGCCCGAGTACGCCGCGTTCTTCGAGTCGCTCCCCACCGCCGGCGTGAACGGCACGCTCGCCACCAGGATGCGCAGCGGTCCGGCACGGGGGCGCTGCCACGCCAAGACCGGCACTCTGAACGCGGGCCACACCGCCCTGTCGGGCTACTGCGTCACGCTCGGCGGCGACACGATCGCCTTCTCGATCCTCATGAACTACGCGAGCATCTCCGCCGGGCGCGGCCAGCAGGACCGGATGGCGCAGGCCATCGCGCGCTACCGCGGCTAGGCGGGCGCCCGCGCACCCGCGCCGCGTCCTAGGCTTCAGGGCGTGACGATCGACCAGGCAGTCGAGCTCCTGGAGCTCAAGCCGCCCGCCGACCTGCGTGACATCCAGCTCGCCCGCCGCGCGCTCGCGAAGCGCTGGCACCCGGACCGCGCCTCGGCCGCGCAGCGGCACGTGCACGAGCGGCAGATGAAGAGCATCAACTCCGCGGCCGACCTGCTTGAGACGCGGGTGACCGACGCCGGGCCGATCACCGCGATGGACGTGCGCGTGAGCGCCGACGTGTACCGCCAGCAGCAGCGCGAGGCCGGCGAGCGCGCCTACGCCGAGGCGCAGGAGGAGCCGGCCACACGGCGCGCGGGCACCTCGGCGGAGCGCTCGATCGTGTACCGCTACGTGCGCTCGGCGAGCTTCCCCGAGTGGGGCGTGGGCAGCATCGTGGACGTGCGCTTCAGCGGCGAGGGCGACGACATCCAGCGCTGGGCGCAGGTGCAGTTCGGAACGGGCGTGGTCCTGCTGCCGATCGACAACCTCACCTACGTCGACTTCCGCCAGCACGAGAAGGACATCGAACGCGCCGACCGGTTCCTCTCCGCCGCCCGCGACGCCGTGGCCGAGGGCAAGCACGACCTGGCGATCAAGCGGCTGGTGTACGCGCGCAACGCCGACCCGCGCCGGGCCGAGATCCTCAGCCTGCTCGCCCACGAGTACCTCCGCGACGGCCGGCTGAAGGAGGCGGGCCGCTCCGTGCGCGACTGGATCAGG
>DASVPL010000021.1:0-23935 GCA_036382905.1 Thermoleophilaceae bacterium
CTTCGGAGACTGGCTCCCGTGCAGCTGCTTCGAGCGCGCGAAGCAGGTCCACGGGCAGTTTGGACTCGCACGCGAGGAGTTCCCCTGTTCCCGGATGAGTAAACCCGAGTAGCGCGCTGTGCAGGAATTGGCGCGTTAGACCAAGTTCGGCCCCATACGCCGACCCCCCGTAGTCGGGATCTCCGCACACGGGATGGCCGATCTCGGCGAGATGCACCCTGATCTGGTGGGTCCGGCCGGTCTCGAGCCGCACGCGCAGGAGCGTGGTGTGAGCTAGCGCGCGCTCGATCGAGAAGTGGGTGCGAGCCGCGCGCGGGGTGTCGGTGCGCGGGGAGTGGATCGTGCGGTTGCGCCGGTCGCGGCCGATCGCGACGTCGATCGTGCCGCTGCGCGCGTCGGGGCGCCCGGCGACGAGCGCCAGGTACTCGCGACGCAGCTCGCGGCGCTGGAGCTGCTCCTGGAGCGCGCGGAGCACCCGGTCGGACTTCGCCACCACGAGCAGGCCCGAGGTGTCGCGGTCGAGCCGGTGGACGATGCCGGGGCGGTACGGGTCGTCTCCGCCGGCGGCGCGCCCCGCGAGCGCCTCGACCAGGGTGCCGGTCGGATGGCCCGGAGCCGGGTGCACGACCACCCCGGCCGGCTTGTCCACCACCAGCAGGTGGTCGTCCTCGAACACGACCTCGTGCGGAGCGGCATCGGCGTCGCCCTCCGGCGCGATCTCCTCGGGCCGCGCCTCGATCAGGTCGCCGGCCTCGACCAGGTGGCGCTTCTGGCGGCGGGCGCCGTTCACGGTCACGCGATCCGCCTCGATCAGCCGCTCGGCGGCCGAGCGCGAGCCGACCTCCGGGTGCGCGCCGAGCACCACGTCGAGCCGGGCGCCGGCCTGTTCGGCGGCGACCGCGAAGCGGATCGGGTCGGGCGCCGCCGCGGTCATGCGCCGGCCGCGTCCCCGGCGCGCGCTTCGCCGGCGGCGTCCCCGGCGCGCGGCTCGCCGGCCGCGTCCCCGGCGCGCGGCTCGCCGGCCGCGCCGCGCGGCTTGCGCGGCCCCTCGACCACGTACAGCAGCCCGAGGATCCCGATCACGATCGCGGCGTCGGCCAGGTTGAACGCCGGCCACAGCGCCGGATCCAGGTAGTCGATCACCGACCCGTCGCGCGCACGGTCGGCCAGGTTGCCCAGTGCTCCGCCCGCCACGGCCCCCACGGGCAGCCAGAGCCAGGGCCGGCGCGCGTGCAGCGCGAAGTAGCCGATCAGGAACGCCAGCGCCACCGCCGTCAGCACCACGATCAGTGCGCCGCCGTCACCGAGCGCCCCGAACGCGATGCCCTCGTTGCGCACGTACGTGAGGTCGATCCCGAAGAAGACGTTGCGCTCCTCCCCGCGCGGGATCCCGCTCACCACCGCCTGCTTGAGGACCTGGTCGAGCGCCACGACGGCGGCCGCGACCACGCCCGCGAGGCGCCACTCGCGCACGGGCGCTAGCCCCGGATGAGAGCCGCCACGATGTTGCCGACCACGATCAGGACGATCGTGCCCACCATCGGGCTCAGGTCGATCGCGGCCGGGCCCAGGCGCGCCATCGGGAGGATGCGCCGCCACATGTTCAGGTACGGGTCGGTCACGTCGCGGACGAACGTCAGCACCTTGTCGAGTGCGACGTTGTAGGGCATCCGCGTGATGTAGCTCATCAATACGCGGACGAAGATCAGGATCACGTAGACGATGACCAGCGTCTCGATGTAGCCGGCGACGTCGGCGCGGCTCACGACTTCGCCCCCGACGCCGCGGCGACCGCCTCGTCGAACGCCGCGCGCACCCCGCCCGCCTCGAGCTCCGCGAGCCCGCGGGCGGTCGACCCGCCCGGCGAGGTCACGCGCGTGCGCAGGCCGCGCGTGTCGCCGCCGCTCTCGCGCAGCACGGCGGCGGTGCCGGCCATGGTCTCGACGGCCAGCCGCCCGGCCACGTCCGTGGTCAGCCCCTGCTTCACGCCCGCGTCCACGAGCGCCTCGACCACCAGCGCCAGGAACGCCGGCCCGCAGCTCATCACGGCCATGCCGGCGTCGATCAGCTTCTCCGGCAGGTCCACGACGGTGCCGAGCCGGTCGAGCAGGCCGCGCAGCTCGGACTCGGGCCCCTGGGCGGCCAGCCGCCCGGGCGCGTAGAGGACGACACCCTGGCCGACCTCGACCGGGATGCTGGGCATCAGGCGGTACACCGGACGGTCAGGGTACGCGGCCTCGACACGCTCCAGCGGGACCCCGCCGAGGATCGACACGACCGCCCGCGCCCCCGCGCCGATCTCGCCGGCCACCTCCTCGAGCTGCGCGGGCTTGTGGCAGAGCACGACCGCGTCGGCACCGGCCGCCACCGCGGAGTTCGAGTCGAGCGCCTCGCCGCCGACGGCGCTCGCCAGCGCCTCGGCGCGGGAGCGGTCGAGGTCGGAGACCAGGACCGGCTCGCGCAGGCCGCGCACGATGGCGCTCGCCATGTTGCCCGCTCCGATGAAGCCGAGTCGCATCGGGACTCCGCCGGCCCGCTAGGACTGGTTGAAGAAGCCCTTCTCGATCAGCCGAGCCCGTTCCTCGGCGGAGACCTCGACGTTGCGCGGCGTCAGGAGGAAGACCTTGTCGGCGATGCGCTGCATTCCACCGTCGAGCGCGTAGGTGAGGCCCGATGCGAAGTCGATCAGGCGCTTCGAGAGATCGGTGTCGGTGCCCTGGAGGTTGAGGATCACGGGCACGTCGTCCTTGAACTGGTCGGCGATCTGCTGCGCGTCGTTGAAGCTCTTCGGCACGACCAGGTGGACCTGCACGGACTCGGCGCGGCCGTTGCTCACCGGCCGCAGGACGCGCGTCTCGCGCGCGCTGCGCGGGGGCTCGTCGGCGAAGATGTCGTCGAAGTCGTCGCGCCGGCGGCGGCTCTGGAGACGGCGCACGTTCGGGCGCTCGCGGTAGCGGTCCTCGATCTCCTCCTCGGGCTGCGGCTCGGAGTCGTGATCGCGATAGCGATCCTCCTCCTCCTCGAGGCCGAAATAGACCAGCGTCTTGTGCCAGGTGTCCCGGAGTGCCATGTCGCGGGGTTCTTCGCGTGAGCGGGCGAAAACCCTTTCGTTTACAAGTTATCGGGTGCCCCCGCGCCTCGCCGCCGAAGAATCCGGGTCCGGCCCGCCCGTGGTGCTGCTGCACGGCCTGTCGGCCACCCGGCGCTACGTGGTCCACCGGTCGAAGGCGCTCCCCCGCGCGGGGTTCCGCACGATCGCCTACGACGCGCGCGGGCACGGCGAGTCGGAGGCTCCGGACGACCCCGACGCCTACGACTACGCCGACCTCTGCGCAGACCTCGCCGCGCTGATGGACGAGCACGGCCTCGACCGCGCGGCGCTCGCCGGCGTGTCGATGGGCGCCCACACGGCGCTGCGATTCGCGCTCGAGCACCCCGAGCGGGTGAGCGCGGTCGTGGCGATCACGCCCGGCTTCACCGGCGAGGCGGCAACCGACACGGGGCCGTGGGACCGAATGGCGGACGGCCTCGAGCGCGGCGGCGTCGAGGGCTTCGTGTCCGAATGGGGCGCCCGCGACGTGGCCGAGCGCTACCGCGAGGCCGCGCTCGAGCACGCGCGCCAGCGGCTCTCCCAGCACCGCGACCTCGCGGCGGTTGCCCGCGCGCTACGGGTGGTGCCGCGCTCGGAGCCGTTCCCCGGGCTGAGCTCGCTCCGAGCGGTCGAGGCCCCGGCGCTCGTGGTCGGCTCACGCGACGGCGCGGACCCCATGCACCCGCTCGCGGTGGCCGAGGCCTACGCCGGGGAGCTGCCGGACGCCCGCCTGCTCGTCGAGGACGAGGGCAGGCCGCCGCTGGCGTGGCAGGGGGCGCGGCTGTCGAAGGCGATCGCGCAGTTCCTCGGAGGCGCGGGGTCCGGCGGGGCCGGCGCCGGGGCCGGCGGCGCCGCGGGCTAGCGGGTCACGACCCCGCCGACCATCAGGGGACGGTGCCTCATGAGGTACTTCGGCAGCCGCGTCTGCATGTACTCGAAGGTCCTGACCGTGCCCACGCCGTCGAGCATCCGCGCCCAGTCGTCGCCCTCGAGCAGGCGCTCGTCCCCGAAGTCCTGGCGGCCGTACCAGCGCGACGGGACGCTGAAGACGAAGACGGGCGCCGCGGCGAGCGCCTCCTGTGCCAGCCGCCGGACGTCCTCGTCGGAGTAGTGCTCCAGCACGCCCTGGGAGAAGACCACGTCGAAGCTCTCGTCCAGCTCCGAGAGCGCGAAGATGTCGTGCTGGAGGAGCCGCAGCTGGGTGTTCCAGCGCTCTGCGTTCTCACCCGCACGCTCGAGCACCGTCGCGTCGAGGTCGCAGGCCACCGCCTCGATGCCCGCCATCGCGAGGAACACGCTCATGGTCGCCGGCCCCGACCCGGCCTCGAGCGTCTTGCTCGGCTTCGCCTCGAATATCTCGGCGAGGAACTCGCGGTGGTAGTGCAGGTTGCTGAGGAAGAACTCGAAGCCCTGCGGCTTTTCGTAGAACCGCGCCCAACCGCCGTCCTGGCCGTGTCTCTGCGCGCCTGCCTCCACGGACGCCGACCGTACCAGGCGCTTTAGGCCCCGACCCGGCGTCGTGCGGCCAGCCGATCGGCGGCGCCCGGGTCGTGCGTGGGCAGGTAGACGATCGGGCGCTGGAGGGCCAGCTCGCGGATGCGCTCGTTCGTGGCGCGGGCGGCCTTCGCGTCGGGCGCGATGCCGTCGAGCGCGCCGTCCACCAGCAGTCCCTCGTTGTACGACGTGTCGCCGGCCAGGAACAGCACCTGATCGCCCTCGTCCACGACGACCGACACGTGACCGGCGGTGTGCCCGGGGGTCGGGAGGATCCGCACGTCGCCGGCCTCGGTGATCGGCAGCGACTCCCCGAACGGCCCGAACGGCTCCGGCTGGAAGTCGACGAGCGACGGGGAGAACCACTCCGGCCAGCGGTGCGGGAGGAAGCCCCTCAGCTTGGCCAGCGACCCGGAGGCGACCCGGTGCTCGTCGCGCGAGAGGAGGATCTCGCTGTCGGGGAAGTGAGCGAGCCCGCCGGCGTGGTCGGTGTGCATGTGCGTGAGGACCACCCTGCGTACGTCGCCCGGCTCGATGCCGAGACCGCGCAGCTGCGGCCCGATCTCGTCCTCCGGGCGCACCGAGAGCCGCACGGCGAGGCGGAAGTACGGATGCCAGCGCGGGAACCAGCCGGGCTCCATCGCGCGCGCGGTCTCGCCGGTGTCGACCACGATCACGCCCTCGGGGTGCTCGATCGCCCAGACGTTGATCGGCAGCGGACCGGTCCAGTGGCGGTCGAGCAGCGTCAGGATCGGACGCGTGGGCCCGGGGCCCACGCCGCGCTGCTGGCGCTCGGGCACCCGGACGGTGCCGGTGCTGATCGCGTGGACGCGCACGGTCAGGCGCCGATCAGGGGTGGCTCGGCCATCAGGCGTAGAGCACCGTACCGAGGCGCACGATCGTGGCGCCCTCCTGCACGGCGATCTCGTAGTCCTGCGTGGTGCCCATCGAGAGCCGGCTCAGTCCGTGCTCGGCCGCCAGCTCGGCAAGCCGCGCGAAGTGCCGGCGGCTGTCCTCCGGGCGCTCGGCGAACGGCGGCATCGTCATCAGGCCGGTCACCGGCACCGGGCAGCGCCCGACGTACTCACCCAGCTCGGCCGGAGCGATCCCGGCCTTGCCCACCTCCCCCGCCACGTTCACCTCGAGCAGCACCTCGCGCGCGGGGTGCTTGTCGAGCTGCCTCAGCGCGGAGTCCGAGGCGACCGAGTGGACGAGGCGCGCGATCGGGGCGACGTCGCGCACCTTGCGTGACTGGAGCGCGCCGATGAAGTCCCACTCGAACAGGTCGCCGTGCGCGTCGTGCTTGGCGACCATGTCCTGCGCCCGGTTCTCGCCGACCAGCGCGATGCCGGCCTCGGCGAGCGCCGGCAGGTCGTCGAGCGCGACGTACTTGATCGCGGCGCAGATCTCGACCTCGGCGCCGATCCGCTCGCGCACGCGGTCGAGGTTCGCGCGGATGCGCTCCGGGTCCATCACGCGCGCACCACGATGCCGCACTGGCGGCCGGTCACGCCGTCGTCGCGGCGGTGGGAGAAGAACAGGTCCGGGCGGCAGCTCGTGCAGAGGTCCACGTGCTCGGCCGCGCTCACGCCGCCCGCGCGCAGCTCCGCCTCGGCCACCGCGCGCAGGCTCAGCATGCGCCCGTCGGCCACCCCGTCGAGGTCGGCGAAGGCGCCGAGCACCTCGGGTCCGACCTCGTAGCAGCACTGCCCGATGCAGGGACCGAGCGCGGCGGCCGGCGCTGCGGCAAAGCCCGCCAGCGCGCGCTCGACGATGCCGCCCGCGAGCCCGCGCCAACCGCAGTGCAGCATCGCCACGCGCTCCGGCGTGGCGAGCGCGAGCGGCAGGCAGTCGGCCGCGAGCACGAGCAGGCCGAGCCCGGGAGTCTCGGTGGCGTGCCCGTCCACCCGGTCGAGCGCCGCCCCCGGGGCCGCGTCGCGCGCGGCCGCGTGGCCGGCGGGCGGGGGCCCCTCCCACTCGCGCACCTCCGCGCCGTGCACCTGGTGACCGAACGCGACCGCCTCGACGCCCGCGGCCGCGAGCACGCGCCGGCGGTTCTCGGCCACCAGCTCCTGGTCGTCGTCGGTGAGGATCCCGAGGTTGAGTGACTCGTAGGGACCGGCGCTCACGCCGCCGAGCCGCGTCGAGAACGCCGCCCGGGCGCCCGGCAGGGCGACCTCGAAGGCGCGCGGGCCGCTCACCGCGCCTCTCCGCCGGGCTCCCCGCGAGCCGCGCGCGCGGCGGCGAGCGCCGCCTCCAGCTCCTCCTCGCGCCCCGAGACCTCCCCGTCGAGCTTGCGCCGCAGCACCTCGTCGAGCGCGCGGCCGATCGCCGGGGAGCGCTCCACGCCGGCGGCGATCAGGTCGTCGCCGCCGATCTCGAGGTGCACGTCGCGCAGGTCGGCGAGGAAGCGCAGCAGCGGCCCGGCGGGCGCGCCGAGCGCGAGCGCCAGCGCCAGCGTCTCCGGAGGCTCGCAGCGCAGCAGCGCGTGCACCGCCGAGCGCGGCAGCTCCATCCGCAGCGGCGGCACGAGCGACGGCGCCTGGCGGGCCGCGGCGAGCACGCGCTCCCTGTCGCTGCGGCGCAGCCCGAGCGTCTCGACCCACGGCGCGAGCGCGTCGGGATCGCGCGACACCAGCGTCGCCAGCGCGGCAAGTGCGCGGTCGGCGCCCGTCTCGAGGCACGCGAGCGCGGCCGAGGCCACCGGCTCCGCGTCGGCCGACAGCGCCGGATCGAGCGCGCGGTCGAGCTCCAGGTCCGCCATCCGCCCCACCGCCCGCCCCACCTCGACCTCGCCGAGCAGGTCCATCAGCTCGTCGCGAATCCGGTGTCCCGAGACCGTCGCGAGCGCCCCGCCCGCGATCGCCTCACGCGCGAGCGTCTCCGTGTCGCGGTCCATGCGCCCGCCGAGGCGCGCCTCGTAGCGCACCGCGCGCAGCAGGCGCGTCGGGTCGTCGAGGAAGCTGAGCTCGTGCAGCACGCGCACCACGCCCGCGTCGAGATCCGCGCGCCCGCCGTGCGGGTCGTGCAGGTGGCCGAGCCGGTCGCCCGCGAGCGCGATCGCCATCGCGTTGATCGCGAAGTCGCGCCGGGCGAGGTCCTCCTCGAGCGGCGCGGACTCCACGTCGGGCAGAGCACCCGGGTGCTCGTAGCGCTCGCGGCGCGTCGTGGCGAGGTCGGCGACCACCCGCGGCGCCCTCACGGTCGCCGTGCCGAAGCGCTCGTGCACGATCGCCTCGCCGCCGGTCCGCGCCGCCACCTCGCGCGCAACGGCGGGCGCGTCCCCCTCCACCGCCACGTCGAGGTCGACGGCCCTCTGCCCGCGGATCAGGTCGCGCACCGCGCCGCCCACTAGGTACGCCGGAGCGAGACCCTGGAGCGCCGGCAGCAGGGCGTCCATCCCCGGCAGCGCGCGCACCCGCTCGGCCAGCCGCTCGGGCATCTACTCCCTCACGGGAATCCCGGCCGCCCGCATGCGGTCCTTGGCCTCGCGCACGGTGTAGGACCCGTAGTGGAAGATCGACGCGCACAGCACGGCGTCGGCGTGCCCCTCCTCGACGGCGTCGACGAGGTGATCGAGGTTCCCGGCGCCGCCCGACGCGATCACGGGCACCTCGACCGCGTCCGAGACGGCGCGCGTGAGCGCGAGCTCGTAGCCGTCCTCGGTGCCGTCGCGGTCCATGCTCGTGAGGAGGATCTCCCCCGCGCCCCGCTCGGTGCCCTCGCGCGCCCACTCCACGGCGTCGCGCCCGACCGGCTTGCGCCCGCCGTTCACGAACACCCCGTAACCGTCGCCGGCGCGCTTCGCGTCGATCGCGAGCACCACGCACTGCGAGCCGAACACCTCGGCCAGCTCGCCGATCAGCTCCGGCCGCGCCACCGCGGCGCTGTTCACCGAGACCTTGTCCGCGCCCGCGTCGAGCACGGCCTGCGCGTCCTCGACCGAGCGGATCCCTCCGCCGATGGTGAACGGGATGAAGACGTCGTTCGCCGTGCGGCGGGCCAGCTCGACGATCGTGTCGCGCTTCTCGTGCGAGGCCGTGATGTCGAGGAAGACGAGCTCGTCGCCGCCCTCGGCCTCGTAGCGAATCGCCAGCTCGACCGGGTCGCCGGCGTCGCGGATGTCCACGAAGTTCGTGCCCTTCACGACCCGCCCCTTGTCTACGTCGAGGCACGGGATCACGCGCTTCAGCAGCATCAGTCGCCGAGCACCTCGTTGCCCTCGGCCACGGTGAAGCGCTGCTCGTAGAGCGCCTTGCCGGAGATCACGCCCGCCAGGTTCACGCAACGCAGCTCGCGCAGCGCGCGCAGGTCGTCGACCGACGCGATCCCGCCCGAGTAGAGGAACCGCCCGCGGATCGCCTCCGACACGCGCCGCACGTCCTCGAGGTCCGGCCCCTCGAGCATCCCGTCGCGGTCCACGTTCGTGTAGGCGAACTGCTTGACGCCGCGGCCCTGCAGCCGCTCGATCACGTGGCGTGCGGGCATCTGCGTGGTCTGGGTCCAGCCGGATACCGACACGTTGCCGCCGCGGACGTCGATCGCCACGCAGATGCGCACACCCCAGGTGGCCACGATCTCGTCGAGGAAGTCGAGGTCGTTGTACGCCGCGGTGCCCACCACGACGCGCGACGCCCCCGCCGCCAGCGCCTCGCGCACCGCGACCAGGGAGCGCAGGCCGCCGCCGTACTGCACCGGCACGGTCAGCTCGGACGTGATCCGGCGTAGGTGGTCGAGGTTCTGCGGCTCGCCCTCGCGCGCGCCGTCGAGATCCACCACGTGCAGCATCCGCGCGCCCGCCTCCGCCCAGGCGCGCGCCGCGTCGAGCGGGTCGTCCACGTACACGGTCTCGCGCGCGAAGTCGCCGCGCTCGAGCCGCACGGCGTGGCCGTCGCGGATGTCGATCGCCGGGAGGAGGATCACCGCTGCACGAAGGCGCCGAGCAGGGCGAGCCCGTGCGGGCCCGACTTCTCGGGGTGGAACTGGACGCCGTACACCGGCGGCCGCTGCACGGCCGTGACGAACTCGGCGCCGTACGTGGCGGTGCCAAGAACGTCCTCCTCGCGCACGGACTGCGGGGCGTAGGTGTGCACGTGGTACATCGCCGTGCGGTCCGGAAGCGCCTCGCGGAGCGGCGATCCGTTCCTCCACCGCACCTCGTTCCAGCCGATCTGCGGAAGCTTGAGCCCGTCCGAGTCGAGCTTGTCGATCGCGCCGGGCACCAGCCCGAGGCCCTCCGCACCGCCCAGCTCCGTCGAGGAGTCGAACAGGAGCTGCATGCCGAGGCAGATCCCGAGCAGCGGCACGCCCGCGTCCACGCGCTCGGCGATCACCTCGTCGAGTCCCTGCGCGCGGATGCGCTCCATCGCCTTCGGGAACGCGCCCACCCCCGGCAGCACGACGTGGTCGGCGGCCCGGATGCGGTCGTGCGCGCTGGTCACCTCCACGGTCGCGCCCACGCGCTCGAATGCCTTCTCCACCGAGCGGAGGTTGCCCATCCCGTAGTTCACGACGGCGATCACAGGAGCCCCTTGGTGGACGGCACGCCCGTCTCGGTGGGATCGAGCGCCACGGCGCGCCGCAGGGCCAGCGCGAACGCCTTGAACGCGGCCTCGATCACGTGGTGGTCGTTGCCCGCCGCCTCGACGCGCACGTGCAGCGTGAGCTTTGCCGTCGAGGCGACCGCGCGCAGCATCTCCTGGGCGAGCCCCTCCTCGAGGTCGGCCACCGGCCGCTGCGGCCAGTCGCCCTCGAACACCGCCAGCGGCCGGCCCGAGATGTCGATCGCCGCGCTCGCGCGCGACTCGTCCATCGGAACGACGGCCTCGCCGTAGCGCAGGATCCCCGCGCGGTCGCCGAGCGCCTCGTCGAGCGCCTGACCGAGCACGATGCCGACGTCCTCGACCGTGTGGTGCGGCCCCGTCTCGGCGATGTCGCCGCTCGCGCGCACGTCGAGGTCGAGCCGGCCATGGCGCGCCACGGCGTCGAGCATGTGGTCGAGGAAGCCGACCCCGGTGGCGCGCTCGCCGGCGCCAGACCCGTCGAGGTCGAGCTTCATGGCGATATCCGTCTCGCGGGTCGTGCGGGTGATCTCGGCGCTGCGGCTCATTGGCGGGCGCGCTCCTCCATCGAGTCCCCGTGCACCGGGAAGCCCTCGGCTCGGGCCAGCGCGGCGGCGGGCGGAGCGAGGCGCGCGGCCGTACCGAAGGGCAACGATACCCGCGCCATCCGGCGCCGGAAGGTGGCCGGCGAGAGCGCGCTCTGGAAGCGCGCGGCGCCGCCCGTGGGCAGCACGTGGTTGGACCCCGCGATGTAGTCGCCGAACGCCGTCGCGCCGTCGACCCCGACGAACACGCAGCCGGCCGAGCGCACCCTTCCGACGAGTGCCTCGGCCTTCGCCCCGGCCAGCTGGAGGTGCTCGGGCGCGAGCTCGTCGGCGAGCCGGACGGCCGCCGCGGCGTCGTCCGTCTGCACGAGCACGACGCGCTCCGCCAGCACGCTCCGGGATGTCGGCACGTGGTGCTCGAGACACTTCTGGAGCGCATTGAGATCGCCGCGGTCCGGCGCGATCGCCACGAGCAGGGAGTCCGGCCCGTGCTCCCCCTGCGCGAGCAGGTCGAGTGCGAGCGGGTAGGGCAGCACGCGGTCGGTCATCACGATCACGAGCTCGCTGGGGCCGGCGATTCCGTCGATGCCGACCACCCCCGCCACCTGCCGCTTCGCCTCCGCCACGTAGCGGTTGCCCGGTCCGACGATCACGTCCACCGGCCTGACCGACTCCGTCCCGTACGCGAGCGCGCCGATCGCCTGCGCACCGCCCATCCGGTAGACCTCGTTCACGCCGCAGAGGCCGCACGCGGCGAGGATCGTCGGGTGCGCGCGGCCGCCGGGTCCGGGTGGGGCGCAGACCGCGATCTCGTCCACGCCGGCCACCTGCGCGGTTATCGCGCACATCACGACGGTCGACGGGTAGGGCGCTCGTCCGCCCGGGATGTAGGCCGCGGCACGGCGCACGGGCTGCTCTGAGATCGAGACGGAGTGGCCGGCCTCCAGGTCCACGCGCACGGGGTCGCGGAGCTGCGCACGGGCCACGGCGCGAACGTTCGCGATCGCCGCCCGCAGCCCCGCGAGCACGCCCGGCTCGAGCGCGGCCACCGCGTTGTCGATCTCGGCCGGCGGCACCGCCAGCTCCTCGGGCGCGAGCTCGGCGTGGTCGAAGCGCTCGGTGAGCTCGCGAACCGCGATGTCCCCCTCGGCCCGTACCTGCTCGAGGATCGCGCGCACCTCGGCCTCCGGCGGGGGCGGAGAGCCCGACCGGATCTCCGCCGCCGTCGCGTTGCGCAGGCGCTCGACCCTCACAGCGCCCGGATCCTCTCCACGAACCCGTCCATCTCGGCGGCCTTCAGCCTGTGCGCGACCGGGTTGGCGATCAGGCGCGCGGTCGAGTCGAGGATCGGCTCGCGCTCGACCAGCCCGTTCTCGACGAGGGTGCGGCCGCTGGCGGTGAGGTCGACGATCGCGTCGGCCAGGCCGGTCAGCGGCGCCAGCTCGACGGACCCCTTCACCTCCACGATCTCGGCCTGGCGGCCGGTGGCCGCGAAGTGGTCGCGGGCGATCTGCGGGTACTTGGTCGCGATACGCACGAGCCCGCGGCGGCGCAGCGGCTCCCCGAGCGGGTCGTCGCCCTCGCGCGTGGCCACGATCATCCGGCAGCCGCCGAAGCCGAGGTCGAGCAGCTCGTAGACGTCGCGCTCGGCCTGCTCGAGCAGCACGTCCTTGCCGGTGATCCCCACGTCGGCCGCGCCCGACTCGACGTAGGTGGGCACGTCGCTCGGCCGCACGGTGATCACGCCGGCCTCGCGGAAGAACAGCTTGCGGTCGTTCGAGCGGATCTCCGCGGTGTCGATGCCGAGGCGGTCGAGCAGGCCGAGGGCGTCGCCGAGCAGCGCTCCGCGCGGGATCGCGATCACGAGGCCGCTCACGACCCGCGCTCCTCCTCGATCTGCGCGACGTGCACGCGCGTCACGTCGAGCCCGACGCCGCACGCGGGGCGCGGGCGCCCGAAGCGGCCGAGCAGCTCGTCGTAGCGACCGCCGCCGCCGAGCGCGAACGCCACGGCCGGGTCGTAGACCTCGAAGATCGTGCCCGTGTAGTACCCCAGCTCGCGCTGCATCCCGAGGTCGAAGATCACGCGGTCGGCCAGGCCGCGGGCCTCGAGCAGCGCGCAGAGCTCGCGCAGGTTCTCGGTGCCCTGCTGGCCCTCGAGGACCTCCGGCCCGCCGCGCAGGCTCGCGAGCGCCACGAGACCGCGGGCGGCGTCGCCCGGCAAGCCGAGCCGCTCGACGCGGGTCTCGAGCCCGGGCAGGTCGCGCCGCCACAGCAGCCGCAGCAGCTCGCTCCTGTCCTCGTCGCCGACGTCGAGGGCCGCCAGCCGGTCGCGGAACAGGCGGGCGTCGCCCACCCCGATCCGGTGCCGGCGCAGCCCCGCCTCCTCCAGCGCAGATGCCACGAGCGCGATCACCTCGGCGTCGCCCTCCGCGCCCGGCACGCCGATCAGCTCCACCCCACCCTGGAGGAACTCGCGCGCGTGCCCGCTCCCGCTCGCCACTGCGCGGTACGCGTTCTCGAAGTACGAGAAGCGCAGCGGCCCCTCGACGGAGTCGTAGCGGCTGGCCACGAGCCGCGCGATCGGGATCGTCGGGTCGCTGCGCAGCGCGAGGATTCGGCCGGTCTCGTCGAAGAGCCTGAAGCCCGCGCCGGCGTCCCGGTCGTCGCCCCGGCGCAGCACGTCCTCGTACTCGATCGACGGCGTCGATACCTCGCCGTAGCCCGCGCGCTCGAACGCCTCGGACAGGCGCAGCGTGAGCGTGCGCAGCTCGCGCATCTCGTCGGGCAGCACGTCGCGCGTGCCGGGTGGAACCGGGTGGATCACAGAGGCCTCCGGCGCCGGAGGCTAGACCGGAGCCGGCTCGGTAGCGACGCGGCGGATGTTCGCGCCGAGCGCTCGGAGCCGCTCGTCGATGCGCTCGTAGCCGCGGTCGATCTGGCGGATGTTGCCGATCTCGGACCTGCCCTCGGCGCACAGCGCTGCGATGAGCATCGCCATGCCGGCCCGGATGTCAGGGCTCTCCATGCGCTCGCCGTGAAGCCGGCTCGGGCCGCTTACCACCGCGCGATGGGGATCGCACAGCAGGACCCGAGCGCCCATGGATACGAGCTTGTCTGTGAAGAAAAGGCGGTTCTCGAACATCTTCTCGTGGATCAAGACCATACCCTCGGCCTGCGTGGCCAGTGCCAGCGCGATGCTGGTGAGGTCCGCCGGGAAGGCCGGCCAGGGCCCGTCCTCGATCTTCGAGATGGCGTCACCCTCGTCGTCGCGGATGCGCAGCTCCTGGTCCGGCGGGACCACGATGTCGCTGCCCTCGTAGTCCCAGTGGCAGCCGAGTCGCTCGAATCCGAGCTTGGTCATCCGCAGGTCATCGCTCACGACGTCCTTGACCCGCAGCCCGCCGCCCGTCACGGCCGCGAGTGCCACGAAGCTGCCGATCTCGATGTAGTCGGGCCCGATCGCGTAGTCGGCGCCGCCGAGGCGGTCCTGACCGTGGACGATCAGGACGTTCGAGCCGATGCCCTCGATCCGCGCGCCCATCTGGAGCAGCAGCCGCGAGAGGTCCTGAACGTGCGGCTCGGAGGCCGCGTTGTGGATCACGGTCGAGCCAGGCGTCAGCGCCGCGGCCATCAGCGCGTTCTCGGTGGCCATCACCGACGGCTCGTCCATGAAGAAGTCGGTCGGGCGCAGGCCGCGCGGCGCGCTCAGGTAGTACCAGCGGTCGAACTTCACGTCGACGCCCAGCGCGCGGAAGGCATCGAGGTGCGGATCGAGCCGGCGGCGGCCGATCACGTCGCCGCCGGGCGGGGGCATGTCGGCGCGGCCGAAGCGCGCCAGCAGCGGGCCGGCCAGCAGGAACGAGGCGCGGATCCGCTCGGCGGCGGTGGCGTCGACGTCGGTGTGGTCGACCCCTGCGGCGCACAGCGCGACGACGTTGTCCTCGCGCCACTCGTGCGTCACGCCGAGGCTGCCGAGCAGCTCGACCATCGCCTCCACGTCGCGGATGCGCGGGACGTTGCGCAGCACGACCTCCTCCTCGGTGAGGAGGCAGGCGGCGAGTGCGGGCAGCGCGGCGTTCTTGTTCCCGGCGGGCACAACCGTGCCGGAGAGCGTCGCGCCCCCTTCGATGACGAATTTCTCCATGCGAGCGGCCGCTGACGAGGGGTCTGCGAGCGGCGCCGAGAGCGTACCGAAGGCCATCGCGGCCTCATTCGACGGAGGCGGGCGCGGCCCTCCCGCCCGAGCGCGGCCCTGCGGCTCAGGCGGGGGCGGTCGGAGGCTCCGCGGGCGGGTCCGGCGGCAGCGCGGGGTCCTCCGGCGGCTTCGCGGGGTCCGGCGGCTTCGCGGGGTCCTCCGGCGGCAGCGCGGCGAGCACCCCCGCGGCGTCCACCACCGCCGCGGTCAGCTCGCGCGGGCGCTTGTCCAGGTATCGCGCGGCGCTCGTCACGTCGGCTTCGCGGTCGACCGCATCGATGAGCGCCCCCATCGCGACCTCGGCCGCGGGTGCGAGATCCCCGCCGATCGCCCCCTTCGCGACCCTCGTGCCCGTCTGGACGCGCTCCGCGAACTTCAGGAGCTCCGGGTCCTGCGCGTGCGCCGCGGCGATGCCGAGCGATACGCCGGCGAGCTGCGCGGCGAACAGCGCGATCCCGACCGGCCCGCTCGGCTGCTTGCTCAGCACCGAGAGCGCGAGCTTGACCGCCCCCTCCACCTGCTTGTCGAAGTCCGCGTCGGACACGGGCGCCGAGAGCATCCCGCTGCGCATCGCCTCGGCGAGCTCGGCGCTGGTGAGGACCGAGCCCTCGCGTGCGAGGAACCGGCTCACGCCGGACGGCGGGTCGGGTAACGGCGGGGTCGCGACCGGCGCGGGATGGGCCGCGAGCGTCGCGATCCCCCGCGCGAGCGGGCTCACGTCCGTCATGCCCTGCTTGATGATCATCTGGCGCCCACGCGCTCATCGTAAACCCGCGCGCGCCGATCTCGCAGTAGCTTTGGCCGCCGTGACGCCGACCCGCGACGACGCCTGGAAGCTCTTCTGCGAGTGGACCGAATCGGACTCGCTGCGCAAGCACGTGCTCGGCGTGGAGGCGGCGATGCGCGCCTACGCCCGCGAGTACGGCGAGGACGAGGAGCGCTGGGCGGTCACCGGAATCGTCCACGACCTCGACTACGAGCGCTACCCGAACCTCGACACCGGGCACCCGCGCGTCGCCCTCGAGGAGCTGCCGAAGCTCGGCTATCCGGAGGATGTGGTCGAGGCGGTCGCCGGCCACGCCACGTTCCTGAACGTCCCGCGCCGCACGCTCATGGCGAAGACGCTGTTCGCGGTGGACGAGCTGTCGGGCTTCATCACGGCGTGCGCGTACGTCAGGCCGACCGGCATCCACGGGCTGACCCCCAAGTCCGTGAAGAAGAAGCTCAAGCAGCCCAGCTTTGCCGCGGCGGTGAACCGCGACGAGGTGCGCCAGGGCGCGGAGGAATTGGGCGTCGACTTCGACGAGCACATCACGAAGGTGATCGCTGCGATGGAGGAGCGCTCAGCGGAGCTCGGGCTCGACGGTCAGGCGTAACGGCCGCCGGACTGAGCCCAGTCCTTCAGGTGGTCGACGGAGCAGAAGCCGTCGGGGACGCGGTACTCGCCGCGGTGTCGCACGAGGATCAGCCGCACGTCGCCGAGGGCCTCGCCGCAGTGCGCACACGTGTCGATCGAGTCGGCGACCCCGGGCGGCTCGACCGGCAGCCCGGGCTCCCAGTGCGGGCCCTGGATCGCCCACGGCACCACGTGCTCGAGCCGGCAGAACGCCGCGGCGCGGTCGCCGGGCAGCTCGGCGAGGCGGAACCCGTCGCCGGGCCCGACCGGGTTCCCGCACCAGGTGCACGTGGTTTCCAGAGGTAGAGTCACGGCGTGGCCGTGCGGATTATCGTCCTCGAGGGCGACGAGACGGGGCAGGAGCTGCTCGACCAGGCGATCCGCCTCCTCGACCCCGAGGTGACAGGGGTCGCCGTCGAGCTCGAGCACTACGACCTCTCGCTGGAGAACCGCCGCGCCACGCAGAACCAGGTGGTGAGCGACGCCGGGCGGGCGCTGCGCGAGGCACGCTTCGGCATCAAGGCCGCGACGATCACGCCCGAGGGCGCCGACGACGTCGGCAGCCCCAACCGCATCCTCCGCGAGGAGCTCGACGGCAAGGTGATCATCCGCACCGGCCGCCGGATCCCCGGCGTGACGCCGGTCGCCGGCGTCCACTACCCGATCTCGGTGGTGCGCATGGCCGTCGGCGACGCCTACGGCGCGAAGCAGTGGCGCGAGACCGAGGACGGCGACGAGGTCGCCTACCGCACCGAGCGGATCTCGCGCGACGTCTGCCGCGCCGTGGCCGAGCACAGCTTCCGCACCGCGAGGAAGATCCACGGGCGCGTGTACGGCGGGCCGAAGTGGACGGTCTCGCCGGTCTACGAGGGGATGCTGAAGGAGGAGCTCGACGCCGCGTCCGAGCGCCACCCGGAGGTGGCCTACCAGCCCGTCCTGATCGACGCGACCTACGCGGGGCTCGTCTCCGGGGCGGCCGACGCGCCGCTGGTGATCCCGGCGCTCAACCGCGACGGCGACTGCCTGTCCGACTTCGTGCTGCCGCTGTTCGGCTCGATCGCGGGCGCCGAGTCGGTCGTGCTCTCGCTCGACGAGGGGTTCGAGGTGCGCGCCGTGATGACAGAGGCGCCGCACGGCACCGCCCCCGCGCTGCTCGGCAAGGACATCGCGAACCCGATGGCGATGATCATGGCCGCCGCGGCGCTGCTCCACTACATCGGCGTCGACGGGCACGCCGAGGCGGAGCTGGCCTCGCGCGCGGTCTACGAGGCCGTGCTCGAGGCGACGGCCACGGGCGTGCGCACGCCGGACCTCGGCGGCCACGCGACCACGACGGAGTTCACCTCAGACGTCGTCGCGCGCGTGCGCACGAAGATCGACATCTGGTCCTCGCTCGGGTCTACCGTCTAGTCGGAAGCCCCGCGAGCCGCCGTGACGGTTCGCGCAGGTGCTCGCGCCGGCGGCGTACGTAGAGGCGGCGCTGGAAGTAGAGGGTCGCGATGCCCGCCAGCAGGATCGCCACCAGGTTCAGCGAGAGCTGCTCCATCGCCCCCACCCACTCGTGTCCGTCCCCGTAGGCCGCCGCCACGCCGATGTTCCCCGCGGCGGGGATCGTCGTGACCGAGATCAGCACGCCGATCAGCGCGCCCGACTTCGCCGCGGTGAGCGACACCACGCCGGCGACTCCGGCCAGCAGCGCCACGATCACCGAGAACTCGTCGGGGTGCGAGATGAAGTCCGTGAGCGGCCGGTTGGTCAACTCGTCGGGCGCCGACCCGGTGGCGCGGAGGATCAGCGTGAGCAGAAAGGCGCTGGTGATCGCCAGGGGGAAGCCGATCGCGAGCGCGGTGATCGAGCGCCGCGCCAGGTCCCTGCGCTTCTGCACGACGGCGACGCAGAACCCCGCGATCGGGCCGAACTCCGGCCCCACGACCATCGCGCCGATGATCAGGATCTGCGAGTCGAGCAGGACGCCGATCGCGGCGATCATCGTCGCGATCGCCATGAACGCGAGGAAGCTGGCGCCCAGCTCGGTCTGCTCCGAGGTGCGCGACTCGACCTCCTCCCAGACCACGGCGTCGGACGGCAGGCCCGCGGCGGCCTTCTCCGCCTCGGTTGCGGCGGTGGAGAGCGCGCTGTCCACCTCCTCGACGGCGATCGTCCCGAGCTCGTGGAGCCTCAGCTCCTTCAGATCGCCGATGATCACGCTGGCGTCCTCGCGCGCCACGTCGGCCAGCAGCACGTCGCCGAGCGGCTTCGCGGCGGCGCCGGGGAGGTGGATCACGCTCGAGACCGCGGGCGACTCGCAGAGCAGGCTGTTGACGGCTTCCGCGAGGTCCTCCGGCACTACGAGCCGGAGGTGGATCATCCGGCCGGAGCGGCCGCGGGCGCCATGGCGAGGCGCGCTCGCGCGACCACGTCGAAGCCCGTGTCCCCCGGCTGCCACTCGGCGGCGCCCACGGCCACCCGAGCGCCGCCGTGCAGCTCGGAGGCGACGGTCGCGGCGAGCCGCCGCGCCTCGTCCCCGGTCGTGCTCGGCGCGATCAGCGCGAGGCGCCGGCCGCTGTAGCGGCAGGCCGTGCCGCCGCAGAGGACGGCGGCGCGCTGGACGGCGCGCGCGGCGTTCTGGATCGCCTCGTCGCCCGCGGGGTAGCCCTCGAGCCGGTTGAGGTGGGCCAGCTCGGTGAGCTCGGCCAGCACCACCGAAAATGGCTCCGCGCCGTCGGCTGCCCGCACGGCGGCGGCCTCGACGGCCTCGTGGAAGTAGCGGTGGCTGTAGAGCAGCGTGAGGTTGTCCACGATCGCGTGCGCGCCGAAGCCGAGCACCGGCTCGTCGCCGTGGCGATGCGCGTCCACCTGGGGGTCCTCCATCGCGGCGGCGGCGCTGCCGTCGCCCGAAAACGGGTCGCGGCGGACCTCCTCCACGAACGCCTCGACCACCTGCGGGTCGAACTGCGTGCCGGCGCAGCGCTCGAGCTCGGCGCAGGCCTGCTCGAGCGACATGCGGCCTCGGTAGGGGCGCTCGGCGGTCATCGCGCTGAACGAGTCGGCCACGCAGATGATGCGTGCCTCGAGGGGGATCGCCTCGCCGGCGAGGCCGGCCGGGTAGCCGTCGCCGTCGTAGCGCTCGAGGTGGTGGAGGATCGCGCCGGCGATCGGGCGCAGCGCGGGCACCTGCTCGACGAGCCGGTAGCCGATCCGCGGGTGCAACTCGATAAGCGTCCGCTCCTCCGGCGTGAGCGCCGCCGGCTTCAGGAGGATGCGCTCGCTGATGCCGATCTTGCCCACGTCGTGGAGCAGCGACCCGAAGACGAGCTCCTCGCGCCTGCGCGAGTCGACCCCGAGGCGGTCGGCCACCGCCGCCACGTAGCCGGAGACCTCCTCCGAGTGTCCTCGGAGGAACGGGTCCTTCGCCTGGATCGCCTCCGCAAGCACGCGGACGGTGCCGAGGTAGGCGCCGCGCAGCTCGCCCTGGAGGCGGCTGTTGTCGAGCACGGCGCCGGCGTGGTCGCCGAGCGCGATCAGCACGTCGTCGTCCCACTCCTCGAAGCCACCGTCGCGGTTGGCGCAGACCACCACGCCGCTGAAGCGATCGCGGATGTAGATCGGGATCGCGACGAGGTTCTCGATCTCGCTGTCGGCCTCCGAGCCGCGCTCGCCGTCCTCTGACTGGCGCGGGGCGTCCTCGCGGACGGTCTCGTCGCGGTCGAGCACACGTCCGGCGAAGCGTTGCGCGATCGCCGAGTGCTCCGGGTCGTTGTCGAAGCCCTGGTAGGCGACCAGGTCGAGGTCGCCGTCGCCGTCCTCGTCGGTGCGCGAGAGCAGCAGGCCCTTCTCGGACTCGAGCAGGGTCACGGCGACGCGCAGGACTAGCGCGCGGATGTCGCTCGCGTCGCCGAGCACGCCGCCCTCGTGGTGGGCCTCGATGAGCTGGGCGCGGAACTCGCGGTGCCACTCGCGCTCGGCGTCGCGCTCGGTCTCGATGCGCTGCGCGCGCCCCGACTCGCGCTCGGCGCGCTCCTCGGCCTCGGCCACGCGCTTCTCGAGCTCGTCGGTGCGGCCGATGCGGTCGGCGATCGTGCGCCGGTCGAGGCGCCAGCCGATCAGAGCGCCGAGGCCGGTCGCGAGCGCGAGCAGGACGAGGCCCAGCGCCAGGCCGCGCTCGTTGCTGAGCGCGCCGTCTACGGCGGCGGTGATGATCGTGTAGGCCGCGATCGTCACGAACAGCACCACTGCCGTCGTGAAAGCGCGTGCGTGCGTCAGTCCGAGCGCGTCCCTCCGCCCGCGGGGTACGTCCATGGAGCCGTAGGTACCCCGGTTCGCGTGCGGGTATGCGCGGAGTCAGTCCGCGAGCAGCGGCTCGAGGCCGGCGCGGACCTCGTCCGGCATGGCTTTCTTGGCCTTTGTGGCCGGGTCGATGAAGACGTGGCGCATGTCCCCGCTGGCCACCGGGCGGCCCTCGACACTCGCCTCGATGCGGGTGCTGACCGCGGTGTTGCCGAGGCGCGCGATGGTCACGTCGAAGTCGACGTTGTCGTCGAAGCCGGCAGCGCCGAGGAAGCGAACGGTGGCCTCGGCGACGACCATGTCCGTGCCGGCGGCGAGCATTTCGGCGTAATCGCCCGCCCGGTCGCGCCACAGCTCGGTCATCACGACGTCGAAGTAGGCGAGCCAGTTGGCGTTGAACACGACCCCCTGCGGGTCGCACTCGCCGAAGCGGACGCGGATGGTGTGGCGGAAGCTCTGGGCCATGCAATACATCTTGCAGCCTGAGGCCCCTTCCGTCCGGCCCGCTCCTTAGCTTGCCGAACACATGTTCCCCCTTCTCCGCACCCGCGCCGCCCGCGTCCTAGACGTCGCGATCGAGTTCGCAACCCTGGGCGAGTACCGCCTGGAGGACCCGATCGCCCCGGTCGCCCCGGCGCGCGGAGCGACCCGCGGAACCGAGCCGGCCGAGCGCCTCCACGGCGCGTCGGTTCGGCCGGCCGCGCGGCTCGTGGCGCCGGCAAGCGCGGCAGCCGTCCGGCTCCGCCCCGCCCCCGCTCCTGCGGTTCCCGGCCCCGTGCGCACGCGCCCGAAGCCCGCGTCACCGCTCCAGGACGTGGGCGCGATCAAGCAGCTCGCGCTCGATTTCGACGGCGCGCTGCCGCGCCCGGCGGTACGCACCCGCGGCGGAGCGGCACCCGCAGCACCGCAGCCCTGCGAGAGCCCGCGCCGCTAGTAGGCGCCCAAGCGACCGCGCCGCCAGGCGCACCGAGCGCCGAGTGGCCCGACGCGGCGGTCCCAAGCCGGCCGCGGCTCGACCCGGCGCGCCCCAAGCCGGCTCCGCGGCTCCGCCCGGCGCGCCCCAAGCCGGCTCCGCGACTCCACCTGGCGCGCCCCAAGCCGGCTCCGCGACTCGACCCAGTCGGCGCACGCGAGCCCTCCCGCATCGATTGGAGCCTTTGGTCGCTATTTGGTGCTCAACCCTCCAATCGATGAGGAGCTCGATGACGAGCGCCGTGAGTCTGGCGCCGACGACTGGTTAGGCGAGCAGGCCGCGCTGCTCGAGCTCGCCGCGGAGCCAGCGGATCGGCTCCGGGTTCTTGGCCTCGCTGGCGCCGTCGACCTCGATGAACCGCTGAAAGAGAGCGTGGTCGGGGACCCGATCGAGCATCTCCTCGAACGCGCCGCGATCGAGCTCGCTGCTCTTCTTCATCCCCTTCCAGAGGTGGTATGGGCGATCGTGGAACTCGATCGTCGCAAGCAGGCGCTCGTCATCGGTGTAGCGCTCGGCGAAGCGGCGGGCGCGGGTGGCGTGGTGATTTCGGCCCTGGCGAGGGAGCCAGTTGCGCACGCGGTACTTGAACGAGTCGTGGACAAGGGCGATGAAGCGCAGGTCCGCGCGCCGCGCGCCGGTCTCGCGGTCGGAGTCGATCTCGTCGAGGAGCTGAGCCACGTGGATGCCGACCGCACCCTCGGGATGCGCCTCCCGCGGCTTCCCCCACGCGAGCCCCGCGAGCAGCTCCGGATCGCCGGTCACGCGCTCCTCGAGCTCGTTCTCGGGCGCGAAGCCCGGAATGAGGCGCGCGGCCTCGCCGGCGGGGGTGGCCGAAGGGCTGTCGCCCGCGGGCGCCCCCGACGCTGCTTCACCGGCCCGCGGTGCGCCCGAGGGCTCGGCGGCGGGTGCCCCCGCCTGGGGCTCCCCGGAGGCTTCACCCGCCTCCGGCGCGGTCATTCGACCCGCTCGGCGTACCAGTCTCCGCCCTCGGTGCGGGCGAGCACCACGCGAGCGGATCCGCCTGAGCCCGTGGCGACCAGATGGGCGGCGTCCTCCGCCATGCCGGGCCGGTCGTCGACGAGCTCGAGCTCGATGCGCTCCCAGCTCGAACCGGGGCGCTGCTCGTCCAGCGCCGTCCGAGCGGTGCGCTCCAGCACGGCGCGGTCCCAGCCACGGTCGCTCGCGCGCGCCTGCTCGAGCGCGCGATCGGCGGCCACGATGCGCGCAGCGGCCTCCGGGCGGTTCGCCTCCCGGCGGGCACGGATCAAGCCACCGATGAACAGCACCAGCAGCAGAACTCCGATGACGATGAGCACGATCGCGAGGACGGACATCGCGGCGAGTCTAGGCGCAGCCCCCGCGGGATCCCGGTGTAGGGCGCGACCGGACCTGGCGACCGTGCCGGAGCGTGGACGGGTGGTGCGGGATGCGCGGAGCCGTGGTGCGGGATGCGCGGAGCCGTGGTGCGGGATGCGTGCGCAACGGTGCGCCGGCGCCGGCGCGATGCGGGAGGTGCCAGGGCGAGCCGAAACCGCGCGCGCCGGGGCCACGCGGGAACCACGCGGCACCGAGCCGGGGTGCGGGCGGTGCTCCGAGGGGGGCTGCTGAGGGAGCCTGCGACCGTACCCCCGAGGAGCACTGCACGCACCCCGGCAAGCGCGGCGGTCAGGAGGAGGCGGCCGGAGGGGACGCGGCGGTCAGGAGGAGGCGGCCGGTCGTAGAACGACAAACGGGCCGCCCAAAGGACGGCCCGTTCGGTCATTTACTCCGGCGGCGACCTACTCTCCCAGGCCCTTTCAAGCCAAGTACCATCGGCGCTGTGGGGCTTAACTTCTCTGTTCGGAATGGGAAGAGGTGTGACCCCCACGCTATGGCCACCGAAAGGCTGCGAGACCGGCGCTCCTGACGAGCACCGCAGGCCCCGCCGGGCCTTGAAAACCGCACAGTTGGCTGCCACATCGGGCAAAAAGAAATCCGTCAAGCCCTCGAAGCATTAGTACCGGTTCGCTAAGCGCATTACTGCGTGTACACGACCGGCCTATCAACCTGGTGGTCTACCAGGGCTCTTACTCCCTCGAAGGGATGGGAGAGCTCATCTCGAGGTGGGCTTCCCGCTTAGATGCCTTCAGCGGTTATCCCGTCCAGACGTAGCTAACCAGCGGTGCCCTTGGCAGGACAACTGGTACACCAGAGGTCTGTTCATCCCGGTCCTCTCGTACTAGGGACGACTCCTCTCAACTCTCCAACGCGCACGGCAGATAGGGACCGAACTGTCTCACGACGTTCTGAACCCAGCTCGCGTACCGCTTTAATGGGCGAACAGCCCAACCCTTGGGACCTACTTCAGCCCCAGGATGCGACGAGCCGACATCGAGGTGCCAAACCGGGCCG
>DASVPL010000022.1:0-6648 GCA_036382905.1 Thermoleophilaceae bacterium
GCTGATCACCGTGGGCACGTTGACCTGGCTCAAGCAGATCGGGATCGGCGACAAGTACGTGCAGGACGACGCGCCCGACCCCGAGCTCGCCTACCAGCGCGCGTTCACGATCGACGCGCTCTCGAACCTGGTCCTGCTCGCGGTCGCGCTGGTGGCGCTGCCGGTGCTCGCGCTGGCCTACGGGCACTGGGAGATCGTCGCGCCGGGCGCCGTGCTGGCGGTGGCGGTGGCGGCGCAATCGTTCAAGACGCCCGTCTGGATCTTCTACCGCGACCTCCGCTACGGGAAGCAGCGGGCGATCGAGGCGGTGGACCCGCTCGTGTCGTTCGTGGTCACGATCGGCCTCGCGGCCGCGGGCGCCGGCTACTGGTCACTCGTGATCGGCTACGCGGCCGGCATCGCGGCCACCGGGGCAGTTGCGGTCGCCGCGTCGCCGTACCGGCTGGCCCTGCGCTACGACCGCGCGAAGCTGCGCGAGTACTTCGAGTTCTCCTGGCCGATCTTCGTCGCGGGCGCCAGCGCGCTGCTGATCCCGCAGCTCTCGCTGCTCGTCGGCACCTGGGAGCTGGGCCTCGCCGGCGCGGGCGTGATCGCGCTGGCCGGCTCGATCGGCAGCTACACCGACCGGATCGACGAGCTCGTCACCTGGACGCTCTACCCGGCGATCTGCCGCGTGCGCGACCGCAGCGACGTGCTGTTCGAGGCGTTCGCCAAGTCGAACCGGCTGGCGCTGATGTGCGGGGTGCCGTTCGGCGTCGGCGTGGCCCTGTTCGCCGCCGACCTGGTGGACCACGGACTCGGCGACGAGTGGCAGGGCGCGGTCGGGATGCTCCAGGTCTTCGGCCTGCTGGCGGCGGCGCACCACGTGGGCTTCAACTGGGTCGCGTTCTTCAGCGCGCGCGGTGAGACGCGCCCGATGGCGGTGACCGCGGGCGTGGTGCTCGTGGCGTTCCTGGCGATCACGCTGCCGTTCACCTACGCGTGGGGCCTCGACGGCTACGCGGCCGGGATGGCGGTGGTCACCGCGATCTCCCTGGCGATGCGCGGCTTCTACCTGCGGCGTCTGTTTCGCGGGTTCCGGTTGCTGCCGCACGCGCTGCGGGCGGTGGCGCCGACCGTGCCGGGCGCCGCGGCCGTGCTCGCTGTGCGGGTGCTGCTCGACCTCGACCGCACGGTGGCCGTGGCTCTCGGGGAGCTGGGGCTGTTCGTGGCGGTGGTGCTCGGCGCGACGGTGGTGCTCGAGCGGGCGCTGCTGCGGGAGCTCGTGGCGTACGCGCGGGGGCGTGGGGCGCCGCTGGTCCAAACCGCTTAACGGCGGCACTCAGGGGAGGCGGGATCGGCCGCGCTCATCGATTGGAGGGTTAGCCGGCTATAGGCGGCAAAAGGCTCCAATCGATGGGCGCTCCCCGCTAGAGGTCGAGCTTGCGGAAGATCGGGCGGGGCACGTGGCGCAGCGCTGACATGACAAAGCGCAGCGGCCCCGGCGCCCAGACCGTGTGGGCGTTGCGGCGCAGGCCGGCCGCGATCGCGTCGGCCACCGAGTCCGGGTCGGTCGCCAGCGGGGCCGGGTCGAGGCCCTCCGTCATCTTCGTCTTCACGAAGCCGGGCCGGACCACCATCACCTGCACACCGCTGCCGGCGAGCGAGTCGCCGAGACCCTGGGCGAAGGCGTCCATCCCCGCCTTGGTCGAGCCGTAGACGAAGTTCGAGGCCCGGGCGCGCTCGCCCGCGACCGACGACAGGTACACGATCGTCCCGTGCCCCTGGCGGCGCATCCTCTTGACCAGCGGGACGCTGACCGACACGACGCCGGTGTAGTTGACCTCGACCGCCTCGACGGCCGCGTCGTGGTCGGTCGCGAGCCGCTCCTGGTCGCCGAGAACGCCCCACGCGACGAGCGCGACGTCGATGTCGCCGAAACGGTCGAAGACGTCCTCCACGAAGGCACCGTGAGAGCCGAAGTCGAGCGCGTCGAAGCCGACGATCTCCACCTCGGTGCCGAGCGCGCGCAGCTCGGCGGCGGAGGTCTCGGCGCGGGCGGGATCGCGCACGGCGAGAACGACACGCCGGACGCGCTCGCGCACGAGTCGCTTCGCCGTCGCGAGGCCGATCTCGGACGTGCCGCCGAGCACGAGCACCGACTGGACCGCTCCAGTCGCGTCCCTCACGCGAGCTCCAGGCGCCGCGCGAGGTCCGAGCGCATCACACCGTGCGGGTCCACGCGCTCGCGTACGGCGCGCCAGTCGCCGAGCCGTCCGTACATCGCGGCGAGCACGTCCGGGCGCAGCCGCGAGTCCTTCGCGAGGTACACGCGGCCGCCGGCCTCGGCCACCAGCTCGTCGAGGCCGTCGAGCAGCGGCGCCAGGCCCGGGGTGGCGGCGGGGATGTCGAGTGCGAGCGTCCAGCCCTTCATCGGAAACGAGATGATGCCGGTCCGCTGCTCGCCGAAGCGCTTGAGCACCGCGAGGAACGACGGCGTGCCGGCGCCGCTGAGGTGCTCGAGCGACTCGCGCAGCGCGTCCTCGGCCCCGTCCGGCACGACGAGCTGGTACTGGAGGAACCCGCTCGGCCCGTAGATCCGGTTCCAGGCGCCGACCGCGTCGAGCGGGTAGAAGAACTCGCGCAGGCCCTCGACCCGGCCGACCTCGCGCCGCGGCGCGGCGCGAAAAAAGGCTTCATTGAAAATGCGGATGGTGGAGCGCCGCAAGAGCCCGGGCGGAGTCCAAGCAGGTGCCGACAGACGAACGAGCCCTCCCCCGAAATGCCCGCCGTTGCCGTTGCCGTTATGCGAAGCCGGCGCATGATCCCCCCGGATCAGCACCGACCGCCCGAGCGACCCCCCGCGCGCCAGGCAGTCGATCCACGCCACCGAGTAGCGGTAGTCGTCGTCGTGCTCGGACATGCGCGCCATCACGTCGTCGAGGTCCGACGCGCGCTCGCGGTCCACCACCATGTTCGGCGAGTCGACCTTCAGCATCCGCAGCGTGGCCGCCACGATCACGCCGGTGAGCCCCATCCCGCCGGCCGTGGCGTCGAACAGCTCGTCCCCCGGCCGCACGGTCACCTGCGAGCCGTCCGGTTTCACGAGCTCGAACGACAGGACGTGGTCGCAGAACGAGCCGTCGGCGTGGTGGTTCTTGCCGTGCACGTCGGCGGCGATCGCGCCACCGATCGTCACGTGCCAGGTCCCCGGCGTGACGTGCACGAACAGCCCGAGCGGCAGCAGCGCGCGCGTGAGCGTCTCGATGCTCACGCCGGCATCCACCGTCACGACCCCCGCCGCGATGTCGACGTCGTGTACGCCGGCGAGCCCCTCCATCAGGAGCACCCGGCCCCCGGCGTTCTGCGCCGCATCGCCGTAGCTGCGCCCCAGCCCCCGGGCGAGCACGCCCCGCGGGCCGGCCGAGCCGAGCGCGGACACGATGGCCTCGGCGGATGCCGGGACCACCTCCGCACGCGAGGGCGCCGTGCGGCCCCACCCGGTCAGCACTGCCTCAGAGGAAGTAGACACCGGCTCCGAACAGGGCGATCCACACGCCCGCGAGCACCGCGAGCACGCGATCGCCGAGCACGACGTCCTCGGGCGCCTCGCCGTGCCCGGCCTCGAGCAGCTGCGCGTAGCGCAGCATGAAGGTCACGAACGGCACGATCGAGAGCTCGTACAGCGGCACCTCAGAGCCGCGCGGCGCCATCTCGAACGCCCACAGGCAGTACGCGGCGATCGTCACGCCGGAGGCCATCGTCCACACGTACTTGAGGTAGTCGCGCGAGTAGCCCGCGAGCGTCGCGCGGACCTCCCCGCGCGTTTCGTCGAGGTCGATGTGCTCACCGTGGCGCTTGCCCGCCACGATGAAGAGCGAGCCGAACGAGGCGACGATGATGAACCAGCGCGAGAGCGGCACGTCGACGGCGGCGCCGCCCGCCACGGCGCGCAGGATGAACCCCGACGCGATCGCGACGATGTCCACCACCTCCACGTGCTTGAGCCAGAGCGTGTAGGCGCTGGTGAGGGTCACGTAGGAGACGACCACCGCGAACAGCTCTACGCGGACCGCGGCGGCCACCGCGAAGCCGCCGGCCAGCATCACGAAAGCGAGGGCGACCGCCAGGCGCACCGGCACGGTGCCCGCCGCGATCGCGCGGAAGCGCTTGCGCGGATGGAGGCGGTCGGCCTCGACGTCGCGCACGTCGTTCAGGAGGTAGGTCCCGCTCGAGACCATGCAGAACGCCACGAACGCGAGCCCCACGTCGACGAGCACGTCACCCTCGGTGAGCACGCCGGCGGCGCCCGGCGCGGCGGCCACGAGGACGTTCTTCAGCCACTGCTTGGGGCGCAGCGCGCGCAGGATCCCGCCCGGGAGCGTGCCGCGCCAGGTCCCGTCGAACGACGTGACCCTCCCTGGAGCGGCCGCCCGCGGCGTCACCGTTTCGACTCCCTCCGCCACCGCGCCGATTCTACGGGCGCCCGGGCGCCCAGAGTTGCGCCTGCACGTCGTCCGTCGAGTCCCCGCGGACCACACCGCGCAGCCAGATCTCCGCGGTGACCGGCGCGAGTGCCGCGCTCATCGCCGCCACGTTCGCATCCCACGCCGCGGGCTCGACGCCGAGCTCCTCGCGGAGCAGACCGTCGCGCAGGAACTCGGGGCGCACGGACCCGCCGAGGTAGCGCGCCACGTCGAACCCGAAGCCGACCTTCTCGCGGTCGACCACCGCCGCCGGCAGGAGCCGGCGCCCGAGCGCGCGCAGCGGCGCCTTGCGCTCGGGCTCGACGCGCCGTTCGAGCGGCATGGCGAGCGCGGCGGCCACGACCTCGGGGTCGAGGAACGGCACGCGCGTCTCGACCGAGTGGCGCATGGTGGTCTTGTCCTGGCGGTTGAGGAGGTGCGGCAGGTAGGTGGACAGGTCGGCCGCCAGCCCCGCCTCGAGCCGCCGGCGCGGGCCGCGGTGGTGGGAGTACGCGGCCAGCGCGCGCTCCACGCGCCCACGCTCGTACGCGTTGACCTCGCCCGAGGGGCCGGGCAGCGGGTCGGGGATCGCCCGGCCGGCGAGCACGCCGCGGCTCTGGAGCGCGCGCAGCGCGGCGCGGGCCGCGGCCTCGGGCGCGCGCCGGCGCGCACGGAAATCCGCGAACGCGTGGTGGTGCAGCCACGAGTAGCCGCCGAACAGCTCGTCGGCCCCCTCGCCGCTCAGCAGCACCTTGATCCCGCGCTCGTGCGCGAGGCGCGCTATCGCAGCCATCGGCACCGAGCTCTCGTGCGTGAGCGGGTACTCCACGTGCCGCACCACGTCGACGAGCTCGGCGCGCCAGTCGGCCGCGGTCATCTCGACCGTGTGCAGCTCCACCCCCACGTGCTCCGCGACCGCGCGCGCGTAGGCGCCCTCGTCCCACTCGGGCTGGTCCACGATCCGCGCGTTGAACGCGTGCACCGTGCCGGCCTCGGCCGCGAGCGCGGTGATGAGACCGGAGTCGAGCCCGCCGGAGCACATCGTGCCGAGCGGGACGTCGGACATGAGCCGGCGGCGGACGGACGCGCGCAGGGCGTCGTCGAGGGCCGGCGGCGGCGGCGCGGCCGGCGAAGCCGCGGCGGGTCCGCGAGGCGAAGCCGCGGCCGGACCGCGGGGCGCCGCCGCGGCCGGACCGCGAGCCGCCCCAACCGCGTCGAGCGGGTCGTACCAGACCCGCTCGCGCGTGCGCAGCGTCTCCAGGTCCACCTCCACGAGCGTCCCCGGCATCACGCGCTCCACGGCGGCTAGCGGGGTGCGGCGCCCGTTCGCCCAGCCGCGCTCCACGGCGTGGGCGAGCACGTCGCGGCGCACCTCGCGCTCCACCCCGGCCTCGAGCAGCGCGCGGATCTCGCTCGCGAACCAGAGCGCGCCCGCGTGGCGCGCCACGTACAGCGGCTTCACGCCGAAGCGGTCGCGCACGAGCAGCAGGCGCCCGCGCTCGCGGTCGAGCGCCGCGTACGCGAACAGGCCGTTGCAGCGCGCCACGGCGCCCTCGCCCCAGCGCGCGAGCGCCTCGACCAGCGTCTCGGTGTCGCTACCGCCGCGCCACGCGACGCCTGGCAGCTCGGCGCGCAGCTCCATGTGGTTGAACGCCTCGCCGTTGTAGGTGACGAGCCAGCGCCCGGAGGCGTCGGCCATCGGCTGGCGGCCGGCCGGCGAGGGGTCCACGATCGCGAGCCGCCGGTGCACCAGGCCCACCTGCCCCTCGACTGCGATCCCGGAGTCGTCGGGCCCGCGGTGCTCCAGCGCCCGCGCCATCCGTTCGAGCGCGGCGCGCTCCGGCGCGCGGCCTGGGGCGGCCACGAAGCCGGCTATGCCGCACACGCCGGGCTAGTCGCCGCCGGCGTCCAGGTCGAGCGCGGCGGAGTTGATGCAGAAGCGCTGCCCGGTCGGGTTCGGGCCGTCGTCGAACACGTGCCCGAGGTGGCTGCCGCAGTTCGCGCACACGGCCTCGATCCGCACCATGCCGTGGCTGCGGTCCTCGCGCATCTCCACGCCGCCCTCGGACATCGGCTCGTAGAAGCTCGGCCAGCCGGTGCCGGAGTCGAACTTGGTCTCCGAGCTGAACAGCTCCGAAGCGCACGCGGCGCAGCGATAGACGCCGTTCTCCTTCGTGTAGACGTACTCGCCCGTGAACGGCGG
>DASVPL010000023.1:0-2788 GCA_036382905.1 Thermoleophilaceae bacterium
AAGGCGCTGACCACGAGCAAGCGGACGCCGGCGCTCGCCGCGGCGCGCTGCATCCGGTCGAACGCCTGGGCGACGTCGGGCCGCATCGGCTTGCCCTGCCGGTACGCGAGCGGCCCGGTGTACTCGCCGTGGCCACGCGGCCCAAGGCCATCATCCGCGGGCGGGGACAGCTCGGCCTCGGCGTGGGCCTTGACCGGGATGCGGCGGCGGCCGCCGCGCCGGTCCTGCGAGATCCGGACGTCGGTCTGCGCACGCACGCTCACCGCGATGCGCGTGGGAGCCATGCTCGCGGCGTCCGGGAACTGGATGTCCGCCGGGAGGAGCGCCTGACCGTTCCGGCGCGCCGCCCGCAGCGCCGCGGCGCGCGCGAGCGCGAGGTACTGCGCGCGCGAGAGATGGCGCGGGTTCGGGACGTTCGGCGCGAGCTGTGGCGGCTCGAACAGACGCGGGTATGACTCGCGCATGGCGTGGGCACCGCTGATCGCGGCGAGGTCAGCGATCCGCTGCACGCGCCCACGGCCACCCAGCGCCTGACCGAAGGCGGCGAGCATGAGCGAGATCGCGATCAGTGTGGCCAGTACGCCCAGGAGGAGGATCGAGGTCTGGCCGCGTTCGCCGGAAGCGCGCGTCATCGCAGCCACGCCACCTCGAGGGTCCGCTCGGCCAGCTCGGTTGCGGGTTCCGCCAGTGGCCCGCGCGGCCCGCGGCACGCCAGCGTGAGCTGGGCCGCCGTGCGTGACTCCGGGATTGCGATCGCGTGCTGGAGGCCCGGCGGCGATCCCTCCAGCGCGCGGTTGACCACCAGCGAGACCGCCGGCGCGCTTCCGCGCAGGCTGCTCTCCACCGCAGCGGCAAGCGCCGGCTCGACGTCGGGGGCGCAGACGAGCACGACGTGATCCGCGAGCGCCACGACGCCTTCCGCCGGCAACCCGTGCGGTATGTCAGCGACCACCGTGGCGGAACGCTGCGCCACGATCGGAGCGAGCGGCTCGGTTGCGTTCACCACGCAGAGGCGTCCCGCGGGTCGCGGACCTTCGGTGCCGCGCTCGGCCAGGGTGCGCGCGAGTCGCGAGGCGGCCGCCGTCCCGAGCCCGCTGCGAGGCGGATCGGGCGTGACGAGGATTGCGGCCCCGCACGGGTCTTCCGCGGCAAGCCGGGCCGCCACGGCCCGCGCGACCGTGGACGCACCCGCGCGCGGAGCGAGGCCGAGGACCGCGACCACGGGGGGCCGCGGCTCTGGCTCGGCGCGTATCGGCGGCGCGAGACTGAGGGGTGGGCGCGCGTCGGTGGACCGGTGGGAACGGCGTGGCGCGGGGTCCGCTTCCGGCGCGGGGATGGGACGGAGCCGCTGCAGCGCCGGCGACCGCTGCCGGCCGCGCTCGGCCGTGGCTGCGGCAACAGGGCATTCGGCAGCGCGTGCCTCCGCTTCTGCCTCCTCCCCCGCCGCGGGCGGCGTGAGTAGCCACCCCGCCGCGCGAGCGATCAGCGCCGGCACCGAGACCGCGCGGAGCTGCTGCGACCACGCGCTCATCGGCCCACCGCCGCGCTCGCCTCGACCTCGAGCACGCGCGCCACCCGGCGCAGCGGCGACGGCGGGCGCATCCGCACCCACACGCGCCCTCCGCGCGACTCGACTCGCATCCGCGCACGCGACCAGCCCGGTACCGCCTGGCGGGCGGCCGCGCGCGGGTCGCCGTCCGCCGCGGCCGCGATGGCGGCCGCCTCCGCCGCGTTGCCGGCGAGCACCTTCGAGTACCCGAGCGCGAGCAGCTGAAAGGTGACGAGGGCCGTGAGGATCACCGCCGGCAACCCGCCCAGGAGCTCGACACTCGCCTGCCCACGCTCGCTCACCGCGTCCCCTGGGGGAGCGCAGCCGACGCACTCACCGCGACCGGACTGCGCCAGTGGCGCAAGATCAGCGGAACGCGCAATTCGACGCGAACCGCGCCGGCAGCGGTTCGCTCGACGCGCAGCCCGCGCTCCAGCGAGCGCGGCAGCGCGCTGCGCGCCGCCTGCTCCCGGTCGCCGCCCACCGCCTCCGCGCGCGCGGCCACCCGCGCGGCGTTCGCGCACATCCACGCCGAGTATCCCGCGAGCGCGAGCTGCCATCCGATTGCGGCCACGAGCACCACGAGCGGCAGCACGGCGACCAGTTCGGCGCTCGCCTGGCCCCGCTCGTCACCCCGTCGGATCTTCGCCGCCCCGTGCACGCACGGACGGTCCCGCGATCCGTGTTACGGCTCAAGACGCGCGCGTTACAAGTTCGGCGCCGGAACGTGACGAAACGGGGACAGCCCCCGCGGACCGGGCGGCATTCCTGACTTTGCCTCCCTATGGGTGGTCAATCCGGGAATGTCGACGCCGGGCGGCGAGGCCGGCGGGTGACGCGAGCCCGGCGGGTCGCGCCGAGCTGGCCGTGGCGTTCGAGCCGCTGGTGGCGGAGCGGCCGCAGCAAGCTGAGCGCCACACGCGGCGGCCTGCGCTTCCGCTGAGGCCGCCTCTCCGGCGTTCCTGACTTATGGGCCCATATGACCTAAAAGTCAGGAATGTCCAAGATTTCTTCCCGTCCCCCCACCCGAGCCCGGCGGGGGCGCGAGCCCGGCGTGCGGCGCGCCCCTACCCGTACTCCTGCGACGACCTCCAGGTCCAGTACACCCCATACGACGCCAGCCCCAGCAGCGACAGCCATCCGATCACGCCCAGACCGCCGCTGTCGAACATCCGGTTCGTCGCCGCGAATACCAGCAGCGCCAGCCCGATCGACCCGTATAGGACCTGGCGCTCGCGG
>DASVPL010000024.1:0-15345 GCA_036382905.1 Thermoleophilaceae bacterium
CTCGCGACCGTGCTCGCGGTGTTCGCGCGCCCCGAGTTCCAGCGCGACGACTGGCGCGGCGCCGCCGAGGCGATCGGCCCCGCGCGGGCCGATCGCGCGCTCGTGGTGAACCCGATCGCCGGCGGAACCCCCCTGCGCCTCTACCTCGACAACCTCGAGCCCTATGGCGAGGAGTTCCGGCCCGTGAGCGAGATCGCGCTCGTCGCCGTCGCGAGCCGGCGCCCCGGCGAGACGCCCCGCCCGCCGCGGCCGCCGAGCCCGGCGCAGCCCGGCTTCGAGGTGGCCGAGCGCAAGGAGACCGACACGTTCACGCTCGTGCTCCTGCGCGCGCCCGCGCCGGTCGCGATCGCATCCGCCGGGCTCACGGCGCTGAAGCTCGAGCCGAGCCCGGACGACCTCGCCGTGACGCTCATGCAGCGCCCGTCGCGCTAGCGGCGGCGGAGCACGTGCGCGTCGCCGTCGCGGCGCGTGACCTTGGTGCGGTCGAGGTGCTCGAGCAACGCCTGCGCGTACTTGCGCGAGGTGCCGAGCTCGTCGCGCACGCCCGCGATCGTCGCGCTCCCCTCGCGCTCGCAGATCGCCACTATCCGTGCCTCGAGGCCGGCCAGCGGCTCGGGATGGATGTGGAGGTTGCGCGCCACGCGCACCGCCTGGCCCGCCCGCTCGAGCTGGCGCAGCCGCTCCGCCGTCGCGCGCGGGTCGAGCCCCGCGGCGGCGGCCAGATCGGCGTCCGTGCGCGGCGAGTCGCCGTCCGAGCGCAGCAGCGACGCGATCAGCAGCGCCCCGTCGTCGAGCGGCGGCGGCTCGTCCGCGGTCGCCTCCGGCTCGGGCGCGGGGGCGGCCTCCGGCTCGGGCTCCCCGCGCGCCCGCGCGCGCAACCGCTCCACCACCTCGGGCCGCGCGCCGTGGCGCCGCGGCCGCGGGTCCACCACCACGCCGCCGCCGATCGTGTCCGGCGGCGCGACCTGGCGGAGGATCAGCCGATCGCCGGCGCTCGCGACCAGCGGCGCCTCGAGCCGTAGCTGCGCGAAGCCCTCCTCGCCCGGCCGCAGCTCACCGTCGAGCGTGACGAGCCGGGCCGGCGCCTCGCGCGTGCCGTGGTGGACGTGCACGCGGGTGCTCCCGCGCAGCGACCGCGCGCCGGGCTCGAGCCGGACGGCCGCGTCCACCAGGTAGCCGGGCGCGATCTCGGCATCCGGCGCCACCACCACGTCCCCCCTCCCGACCTCGCGCCAGCCGATCCCCCCGAGGTTCAGCGCGACCCGCTGCCCCGCCGCCGCGCGCTCGACCGGCTCGTCGTGCACCTGCACGGTCCGCACGCGCGCCTCGAGCCCGCGCGGCAGGATCCGAACCGAGTCGCCCGCGGCGATCGAGCCCGACCAGAGCGTGCCGGTCACGACGGTCCCGATTCCGCGCAGGGTGAACGAGCGGTCCACGTGCAGGCGCGCACCGTCGTCGTCGCCGGCGCGCCCGGGCAGCCGCGCGGCCACGCCGTCGAGCGCCGCGACCAGCTCGTCGATCCCCGTCCGTTCCACCGACGACACCGCCACCAGCGGCACACCCGGCACCAGCTCGGCGACCTCCTCGGCCGCCAGCTCCGGCTCGCCGACGTCGGCCTTCGTGATCGCCACCACGCCGTGCTCGATCCCGAGCTGGCGGAGCACGGCGAGGTGCTCGCGCGTCTGCGGCATCACGCCGTCGTCGGATGCCACGCAGAGCAGGAACAGGTCGACGCCGGACGCGCCCGCCACCATCGTCCGGACGAAGCGCTCGTGGCCCGGCACGTCGACCACGGACAGCCTCCTCCCGCTCGGCAGATCGAGCGACGCGTAGCCGAGCTCGATCGAAATTCCGCGCGACCGCTCCTCCGGCAGGCGATCCGTGTTCTTGCCGGTGAGCACGGAGATCAGGGCTGTCTTGCCGTGATCGATGTGCCCAGCCGTGCCCAGGGTGAGCGGCGGCCGATCGTCGCGTCGCGGTGCCATTTACGAGCGGATGGCTACCGGAAGACGCGAATCAACGCGGCCGCCGCCATCCCTGCGCCGGCGTCGTCGAGCGTGCGCGGGTCGAGCAGCAGCCATCCGTCGTGCGCGCGGGCGATCACCGGCGGGTCGGCGCGACGCAGGCGCGCGGCCAGCTCGTCGAGCGCGAGTGGCGCGGGGTCGACCGCGCACACCGGGCCCTCGAGCTCGAGCAACGGCAGCGCTCCGCCGCCCACCTTTCCGCTCGCGCGGATCGTGCGCGCCGCGATGCCCGCGTCCGCGATGGCCGAGCGCATGCTCTCGGCGCGCGCCTCGAGTTCGGACTCGGTCGCGGTGAGCATCCGCAGCGTCGGCACCTCGCGCAGCGCCGCCTGCGGGTCGAGGTACAGGCGCAGCGTGGCGGTGAGCGCCGCGAGCGAGAGCTTGTCGATCCGCAGCGCGCGCGCCAGCGGGTGCGTGCGGCAGCGCTCGATGGCGGCCGCCGAGCCCACCATCAACCCGGCCTGCGGCCCGCCGAGCAGCTTGTCGCCGGAGAAGCAGACCACCGCCGCGCCCGCCGCCACCGAGCGCCGCACGCTCGGCTCGTCGGCCAGCTCCGGCACGCGCTCGGCGAGCGCGCCCGAGCCGACGTCGTCGATCACCGGCACGCCCGCGCGCGCGGCCGCGCCGCACAGCTCCTCGATCTCGACCTCCTCCACGAAGCCGACCGTCCGGAAGTTCGACTGGTGCGCGCGCATCAGCGCGCCTGTGTCCGGGCCGAGCGCGCGCTCGTAGTCGGAGGGCCGCGTGCGGTTCGTCGTCCCCACCTCCACGAGCCGCGCGCCCGACTGCGCCACCACGTCGGGCACCCGGAACGACCCGCCGATCTCCACGAGCTGCCCGCGCGAGACCACGAGCTCGCGCCCCGCCGCGAGCGCCGCGGCGGCGAGGAGCACGGCGGCGGCGCAGTTGTTCACGACGATCGCGGCCTCGGCGCCGGTCAGTTCGCGCAGGATCGCCTCGGCGTGCGACTGGCGCGACCCGCGCGCTCCCGCGTCGAGGTCGTACTCGAGGTTCGAGTAGCCGCGCCCGGCCTCGGCGGCAGCGGCCGCGGCGGCCTCGGCGAGAGGCGCGCGCCCGAGGTTCGTGTGGACGATCACGCCGGTGGCGTTGAGGACCGGCCGCAGCGTGCCGCGCAGCGTCGCCTCGACCCGAGCGCGCGCGTCCGCGAGGAGGTCGCCGGCGGCGGCCGCGCCGTCCGCCGAGCCCGCGCCGCCCGCCGGGGCTGCGCCCTCCGCCGGAGCCGCGCCGCCCGCCGGAGCCACGCCGTCCGCCGGAGCCACGCCGTCCGCGATCGCCTCCCGCCGCGCCGCGATCGCCTCCCGCGCCGCCCGCACGGCCACGCCGTGCGGCACGCCGTCGAGCCGCGCGGCCAGCTCCTCGACCGACGGGAGGGACCTCAGCGCCTCACGCGCCATCGGGTCGAGCTCCCTCGACCCAGCGGGCTTCTCCACCCTCCACCTCCCTCTTCCAGATCGGCGCCTCGGCCTTCACCCGATCGATGATCTCGCGCGCGCCCGCGAACGCCTCGCCGCGGTGCGCGGCCGAGACCGCCACGATCACGCTGGGCTCGCCGAGCGCGACCGAGCCGACCCGGTGCTCGGCCGCCGCGGCGCACAGCCCGTGGCGCTCGATCGCCTCGGCCACGATCGCCTCGATCCGTCCGACCGCCATCTCGGCGTAGGCCTCGTAGTCGAGCCGCTCGACGTCCCGCGTCACGCCCTGGAAGGTGACCACCGCACCGGCCCGGGGATCGCGCACGCGGGCGGCGAGCGCGTCGAGCGACAGCGGCTCGGCGGTCACGAGCGCATGGGCCACGGCGGCCTCGCCGCCCGACACCGGTGGGATCAGCGCCAGTTCGTCGCCGGGATCGAGCGGCGCGTCCTCGCGCGCGTACTCGCGGTTCACCGCCATGACCAGCGGGAGCCCGTCGGCCAGCTCGCCGAGCGCCGCCAGCGCGTCGCCCACGCGCGCGCCGTCGGGCAGCTCCAGCGTCAGCTCGCTCGACCCCGCGCGCTCGCGCAGCATGGCGAAGAGCCGGACCGTGACCTCCATGACGCAAGCGTACGTCCGTAGGCTCCGCGCGATGGCCCTCGCATACCGCGTTGCACTGCTCGACTGGCTCGCGTGTGCCGTCGGCGGAGCCGGCGAGCCCGCCACCCGCGCCGCGCTCGGGGCGGCCGAGGGGCTCGAGGGCCGCGTCGCCGCCGCGGGCACGGCCGGCCACGTGCTCGACTTCGACGACACCTACACGCCCGGCCTCGCCCACCTGAGCGCACCGGTCGCACCCGCCGCGGTCGTACTCGGCGGCGAGCTCGGCGCGACCGTGGGCGAGGTCGTCTCCGCCTACGCGACCGGCTTCGAGGCGATGGCGCAGCTCACGCGCGCGAACCATCCCGGCATGCGCGAGCGCGGCTGGCATCCGACGGCGACGTGCGGAGCGGTCGGCGCGGCCGCCGCGGCCGCCGAGCTGCTCGAGCTGGACGACGGGCGCCGGCTCGCGGCGCTGCGCCTCGCCCTGCTCGCGACGAGCGGCCTGCGCGCCGCGTTCGGCTCGGACGGAAAGTCGCTCCAGGTCGGCTCCGCCGCGGCCGCCGGCGTGCGCGCGGCGCGGCTGGCCGCCGCGGGAGCGAGCGTCGGCGCGAGCGCCGAGCGCGGCTGGGAGCAGGCCTACGGCGCCCGCTGGGTCGAGCCGGAGGCGGCGGCCGGCGCGATCCACGCGAACTGGATCAAGGCCCACCCCTGCTGCCTCCAGACCCACGGAGCGATCGACGCCGCGCTCGCGAGCGGAGCCTCGCCCGGCGACGGCGTCGAGGTCACGGTCCACCCGGTGTCCCTCACGGCGGCCGAGATCGACGACCCCGCCGACGGCCTCCAGGCAAAGTTCTCGATCCCCTACCTGACCGCCTACGCGCTCATGCGCGGTGCGCCCACCGTGGAGAGCTTCCGGTCGATCGACGATGCGGTCCGCGTCGAGGCCCGGTCCATCCGCGTCAGCACGGACGCGAGCCTGCTCGAGTCCGAGGCGGTCCTCAGCGCGCGCGGCGCGGTCCTCGCGCGCGTGGAGGCCGCGGTCGGCTCGCCCGAGAACCCGATGACCGCCGAGCGCCTCGCGGCGAAGGTCGGCCAGCTCGCCGGCGGGCGCCTCGACGGCGCACTCGACGACCCCTCCCGAGACGCCGCTGAACTCGCTCGTATCCTTCCCGGCGGTGGCCACCACCCCTGAGCACAAGCCCTCGATCGCCCCGATAGTCGGCCCGGACGACCCGCGCCGGTTCACCGACTCCGGCATCGAGATCAAGACGCTGTACGACGAGACCGACGTCGCGCCCGGCCTCGAGGAGCGCCTCGGCAAGCCCGGCGAGTACCCCTTCACGCGCGGGATCCACCCGGACATGTACCGCAAGCGCACCTGGACGATGCGCCAGTACGCGGGCTACGCCACCGCGGCCGAGACCAACGAGCGCTTCCGGTACCTGATCGAGCACGGGTCCACCGGGCTGTCGATGGCCTTCGACCTCCCCACCCAGCTCGGCCGCGACTCCGACGACCCGCTCTGCGAGGGCGAGGTCGGCCGCACCGGCGTCGCGATCGACACGATCGACGACATGCGCCGCGTGTTCGACCAGATCCCGCTCGACGAGGTCTCGACCTCGATGACGATCAACGCGCCGGCGGCGGTCCTGCTGCTCCTCTACGAGCTGGTCGGCGAGGAGCAGGGCGTGCCCGCCGAGCAGCTTCGCGGCACCACCCAGAACGACATCCTCAAGGAGTACATCGCGCGCGGGAACTTCATCTACCCGCCGGAGCCGGCGATGCGCCTCACCACGGACCTGTTCGCCTACTGCGACGAGCACATCCCGAAGTGGAACACGATCTCGATCTCCGGCTACCACATGCGCGAGAAGGGCTGCTCCGCCGTGCAGGAGGTCGCGTTCACCCTGGCCAACGCGATCGCCTACGTGCAGGCGGCGATCGACGCGGGGCTCGAGGTGGACCGCTTCGGCCCGCGGCTCGCGTTCTTCTTCAACGGCCACAACAACGTGTTCCAGGAGGTGGCCAAGTTCCGCGCCGTGCGCCGCATGTGGGCGCAGATCATGCGCGAGCGGTTCGGCTCCGAGAACCCCAAGTCGCAGACGATCCGCTTCCACACGCAGACCGGCGGCGTCACGCTCGCCGCGCAGCAGCCGGAGAACAACATCGTGCGCGTGGCGCTCCAGGGGTTCGCGGCGGTGTGCGGCGGCACGCAGTCGCTGCACACCAACGGCTACGACGAGGCCCTGGCGCTCCCGACCGAGCGCGCCGCGCGCATCGCGCTGCGCACGCAGCAGATCCTCGCGCACGAGTCCGGCGCCACCGACGCGGTCGACCCGTTCGCCGGCTCGTACTTCGTCGAGTCGCTGACCGACGAGATCCAGGAGCGCGCCAAGGAGCTGATGAGCAAGGTCGAGGAGCTCGGCGGCTCGGTTAACGCGATCCAGTTCGTGCGCGCCGAGGTGGAGGAGTCGGCCTGGGGCTACGACCAGCGCTACAAGAACGGCCAGGACATCGTCGTCGGCGTGAACAAGTACGTGACCGACGACGTGGACGACGTCGAGATCCTGCGCGTCGACCCCAAGACCGAGGCCGAGCAGGTCGGCCGGCTCACGGCCTTCAAGGAGGACCGCAACCAGGAGGCCGTGCAGAAGCGGCTCGAGGAGGTGCGCGCCACCGCCCGCGGCGACGCCAACCTGCTGGTGCCGATCCGCGCTGCGCTGAAGGAGCGCGCGTCGATCGGGGAGGTCTGCGGGGTGCTACGCGAGGAGTTCGGCGAGTACCACGAGGCGTGAGCTCGCGGATCGCCGCGGTCACCGCCACGATCCTTGCTGCCGCCGCCCCGCCCGCGTCCGCGCCGGAGGCGGAGCCGCAGGCTCAGCCGGCACTCACACCCGCGCAGCTCGCCGGCCAGCGCATCGTCTTCGGGTACAACGGCAGGGGCGGGCGTTGTCTTCGAGCCCAGCGCGGGTCACTCGACTGGCGGGCGCATTCGCGGCGGGGCTGCGCGAGGGCGGCGTGGCCGCGTGCGCCAAGCACTTCCCCGGGCTGGGCGGCGCGCGGCACGACCAGGACAAGCGCAACAACCGGGTCGGGTTGAGCGCGCGGCGCCTGCGCGCCGAGGACTACGCGCCCTACCGCACGCTCGCGCGGCGGGGCATCGAGCTGGTGATGACGAGCACGGCCGACTACCCGGCGCTCGACCGGAGCCGCCCCGCGGTGTTCAGTCCGCGGATCCTGGTGGACGAGCTGCGCGAACGTGTCGGGTTCCGCGGCGTGACGGTGACGGACTCGCTCGGGGTGGAGTCCGCGAGTCGGCTCGGCTCGCCGGAGGCGCGTGCGGTGCGTGCGGCGCGCGCCGGCAACGACCTCCTGCTGTTCGCGTCGAGCTACGCGGCGGGGGTGCGTGGCGCGGAGGCGCTGGCGAAGCGCGCGCCGAGCGACGAGGCGCTCGACCGCATCGAGGCGCTGCGGCGGGCAATTCGCTGAGCCGCGGCTGCCGCCGCGCGCGACCCCTCGCCCCTGCTACCTTCGCGCCAGTGAGGAGGGGGACCGCAGTCCACGTGCACGTGGCGCTACTCGCGCTCTGCGCGCTCCTGATTGTGGCCGCGCCCGCCGCGGCGGCCGGCAAGCCGAAGGTCCGCGCCGAGATCAAGCGCACGGCCTACGGCATCCCGCACATCAAGGCGTCGAACTACGAGGGCATCGCGTTCGGCTACGCCTACGCGCTCGCGCAGGACAACATCTGCGAGCTCGCCGACATCTACACCACCGTCCGCGCGGAGCGCTCGCGCTACTTCGACCCGCAGGCCACCTACGCCTCGCGCGGCAACGGCGCGACCTTCAAGAACATCGACTCCGACTTCTTCTTCCAGCGCGCGATCGACACGAAGATCGTCGAGGGCCTGATCGCCAAGCCGCCGCCGGAGGGTCCGCTGCCGATCCTCAAGGAAGCAGTTCGCGGCTACGCGGCGGGCTACAACAAGTACCTGAAGCGCATCGGTGGCCCGAACGGCCTCGACGACCCGCGCTGCAAGGGCAAGGACTGGGTCAAGCCGATCACCGAGATGGACGTCTACCGCCGCTTCTGGCAGCTCGGAATCCTGGCGAGCCAGGGCGTCGCGATCGACGGCATCGCCACAGCCGCGCCGCTGGCGCCGGGTGTCCCGCTGCTCGGCGGCGCAGGCGCGGCCGCGAACCCGGCGATGCTCGACGAGCTCGGCAGCCGCCTCGGCGAGGAGCTCGGCATCGGCTCGAACGCGGTCGGCGTCGGCTCGGAGGGCACCCGCTCAGGCGGCGGCCTTCTGCTCGGCAACCCGCACTTCCCGTGGGACGGCTCCGAGCGCTTCTACCAGACCCACCTCACGATCCCCGGCAAGCTCAACGTCACCGGCGGCAGCCTGCTCGGCGTCCCGATCGTGCTGATCGGCCACACCGACAAGATGGCCTGGAGCCACACCGTCTCCACCGCGCGGCGCTTCCTGATCTACGAGCTGAAGCTCGTCCCGGGCTCGCCCACGAGCTACATCCACGACGGCCAGGTCAAGCAGATGAAGGCCGACAACGTGACGATTCAGGTGCGCAACCCCGAGGGCGGGACCACGCCGCAGACGCGTACGCTCTACTCCTCAGAACACGGCTCGATCCTCACGAGCATCCTCGGGCTGCCGGTGTTCCCCTGGACGGCCGAGCGCGCGTACGCGATGGACGACGCCAACGCCTCGAACTTCCGCTACCTCAACCACTTCTTCGAGGTCAACCACGCGCAGAGCGTGCGCCAGGTCCACGCGATCGAGAACCGCTACCAGGGCATCCCCTGGGTCAACACGATCGCGGCGGACAAGAAGGGCGAGGCCTACTACGCGGACATCGGCTCGATGCCGAACCTCCCGAACGAGAAGCTGTCCGCCTGCGAGGTGCCCGTCGGCACCGCGTTGCGTACCGCCGCAGGCGTGTTCGCGATCGACGGCTCGCGCGGCGAGTGCGATCCCGGGCAGGACCCGACCGCGGTCGCTCCCGGCATCCTCGGCCCCGACAAGCAGCCGTTCCTGTTCCGCCGCGACTACGTGGAGAACTCGAACGACAGCTACTGGCTCACCAACCCCAAGCAGCCGCTCGAGGGCTACCCGACGCTGATCGGGCCCGAGCGCACCGCGCGCGCCCTGCGCACCCGGCTGGGCCTGCGGATCATCCAGCAGCGCCTCGACGGCACCGACGGCCGCCCCGGCACCAAGTTCGGGCTCGCCGACATGACCTGGGCGGTCTTCAACAACCGCCAGTACGCGGGCGAGCTGTGGCGCGACGAGGCCGTGGCGATGTGCAACGCCAACGCCTCGAGCATGCCCAGCTCGAAGGGGCCGGTCAACGTTGCCGACGCCTGCCCGGTGCTCGCGGCGTGGAACGTGCGCGACGACCTCGACTCGAAGGGCGCGATCCTCGCGCGGCGCTTCATCAACCGCGCCCGGGCCGTTCAGGGCGGGCCGTACCGCCGCGCCTTCGACCCCGCCGATCCGGTCAACACCCCGAGCGGCCTCAACACCGAGAACACCGCCGTACAGCAGGCGTTCGGCGACGCGGTCAACGACCTGCGCGACGCCGGCATCCCGCTCGACGCGCCCCTGCGCGGGTACCAGTACGAGATGCGTGGCGACAAGGCGTTCCCGATCCACGGCGGGCCGGGCACCGACGGCGTCTTCAACGCGATCAACGTGAGCTGGTCGCCGCCGAAGGGCTACCCGAACATCCCGCACGGCTCGAGCTTCGTGCAGGTGGTGCACTTCCCGAGGAAGGGCTGCGCCGAGCACCGCACGATCCTCACCTACTCGCAGTCGACCAACCCGAACTCGAAGCACTTCTCCGACCAGACCAGCCTGTTCTCGAAGAAGCGCTGGGTTAACCCCCCGTTTTGCGCGTCGCAGCTGCGCAAGGCGAAGGGAAGTACGCAGCGGCTGGCGCGCTGACGCGCCTTCTCTAGAGGCCGCGCAGCTTGACCAGGGTGGTCGCGGGCTCGTAGCGCTCGTCGCCCGTGTAGCGGAGGCTCAGGGTGCCCCGCAGCCGCTGTGGCGCGCGCAGGGCGAGCTTGAACCGTCCCGCTTGCGGGAACGCCGCGCCGTTGCGGCGCACTCGCTTCGTGCCGGACTTCGCGTTCAGCTCGACGGTCAGCCGCCGGAACGCGTCGCTCGCGATGGTGCCCCTGAGCTCGATCCGCGACCCTCGGCGAGCGATCGACCGGACGCGCAGCCGCGGGTTCGTCCGGATCGCGGGGCCCGGAGGCCGCGGAACCGGCTGTGGCTCGGCACGCGGTGCCTCGACCACGACCTCGTCGGTGGTGGCGTACCCGGAGGTGGTGCCGAGACGGTCGGTGGCGCGCACGCGGAAGCGGTAGCGAGCGCCGGGTGTGCCCGTGTAGGTGGCCGCGGTCGCGGAGGTGGCGGTCAGCCACGGTGAGAAGGCGCCGTCGTTCGTGGCGACCTCGACGGTGTAGTCGCGCAGTCCCGCCCCCGCGTCCGTACCAGACCAGGCGATCGGGATCGCCGGGTCGGTGACGCCGCGCGCCGGGACGGCGATCGCGACGCTCGGAGGCGACCCGTCCGAGGTGAACGTGGCCTGGTCTTCGGATCCGAACGTCTCGCCATAGCGCGATGCGGTGCTGCGCACGGCGATCCTGTTCACGGCGTCGCCGCTGGCGCGGACGGTCCACGACACAACCGTGCTGGCGCCCGGCGCGAGCGTGCCGACCGGCTGGGTCGCGGACCCCTCGTCGATCGCGACGCCGGGCGGCAGGGCGATCGTCGCGCTGGCGGATTCCGCGCTGAGGTCGGGTGAGGGGTTCGACAGCTCCGCCATCACGGTGACGGGCTCGCCGGGGCGCGCGACCGTCGTGGACAGAGTCACGCGCGCACGTGGGCGGGGTGCCGCGAGCGGGGTGATCTGGCGACGCGAGGCGAGCGCGTAGGGCTCGCCGGGCAGGCCGTCAACGGTCGAGGAGGCCTTCACCTTGTAGATCACGGGGCCGGTGGCGGGCGAGCGCACCTGCTCGACGTTGTCGATGCCGCTGGCGCTGCGGGCCTCGACCGCGCCGGTGGCCGGATCGAGCTGCTCGAGCTCCAGGTTCGAGAGGGTGAGCGTCGTGGTGTCGCAACCGGGGTCGATGCAGCCGAGCGCGCGCCTGTTCCATACGAGCGTCGCCCGATCGCCCGCGGCCTGGACGTCGGCGCGGTAGAAGTGAGCGTCGCCCCCAGCCACGTCGTCCATGTAGAAGTGGGTGCGCTCCTTGACGGCCGCGTCGAGGTCCAGGGCGCCCCAACCCCAGTCGGGCTGCCAGCCGGCCTGAGTACCCATCGGGCTGGTCGGGGTGGCGCGGCCCTGCCGGGCGGAGTTGATCAGGATGGCCTTCTGAGCGATCGGAGCGGCGATGCCTGAGCCGGCGAGCAGAGCGGCCGCGCCGGCACCCTGCGGGGCCGCGAGCGAGGTACCGCTGCCGCCACTCCAGAGCCGCCCGTCCCGGATCCAGTGCTGATTGGCGAACTCGCTGGTGGACACGGCAACGAGATCCGGCTTCTTCCGACCACCCGGCGTGGGCCCCCGGCTGGAGAAATCCTCGACGACGTCGTCGGCGGGGTCGACGGTGCCCCGATGATCAAATCCTCCCACGCAAAGCGTGTCATAGGCGATGCAGTTTGCGTTGACGGTGCGCGCAGGACCCTCGTTGCCGGCGGGGTAAGCGATCAATGCACCGTACGCAGAGATGAGCTTGTCGGTACGTCGCAGTGAACCTGAGTCATCAGCCTCAGCAACAGAACCGTGGCTATTACTCATTACTTCGGCTGGGTCGGTCGCACCTTGGATTCCGAACGACCCAACGCCGAGGGCCCATGCGGTGTCATCGGCCATACCAGATGCCTGTGCGTCGAGGACCGAGTCCAGACGCGGCGCTACGCCCATCCTCGAAGAGTCGCTGCTCACGCACGCCGCGCACCCCGCAGCGCCGCGACTGATCGCCATGCTCGCGACCTCGGTCCCATGTTCGCAGCCGCTCACCCGTTGTCCACAACTCGTTCCGATTGGCGCGTCTGAAGGACGTTGAAAGTGGATGCCAGCGAAGGCTGGGTGCTCCTGCTCAATCTTGTCGTGAAGGATGGCTAGGTCGACCGGATAGGTATCGCTAGCGCCACGTCCGCCCAGATGTCCGGCGTCCCACATGGCTGGTGCGCCGATCGCCGCTGTGGATAGCTGAAGACTTAGGTCGGCCTCGACGTGTACGAGCTCGACTGATCTCACATTCGGCAGCGCGCCAACAGCCGCAAGCGACTGTGCCGGCAGCAGCGCAGTGACAGATCCGGTAGCCAGATCGTGCTCGAGGATTATGGCTCCGACATCGCGCATCGCCGCAGCCACGTGATCTTGGTCCGCGGCGGCAGCACGAGCGGCGGCGCGGACGTCAACGAGTCCACGGCGGCGCCGTTCCTCGAGGTGGCTTGCAAGCGACCCCAAATGCCTACCTGTCCGGAGGACCGCCACCTGACGCTCGTTGAGGTGGCCAGTTATCGCTACACGGTTGGTCGCAGCGTCAGCGCGACGCAGCATCGGGCTGTGCCTCAGTGTGACGAGGGCCCGAACCCGCCCACTATGCGGTCTGCTCGCGCCTCCATCTGAAGCAGCAAATGCCTGGGCCGGGGGGAGATCCGCTCCCACACCACCACCACGGCGGTCAGCGGTTGCGTCGCGTGGAACGACCCAAGCACAGGTTGCCGCAGCGACTACGACTACAAGGATTCGACGAAACATCCCAGCCACGCGCTCAGAATCGGCTTAGCGGCCGACACGGTTTACCCGTGCCGACCGCCTCTCGCCGAATGTGCCCTATGGGCCGCGTACGACGACACGCACGGTTTCGGAGTAACCGCGGTCGTATGGGTACGCGGCTTCGGGTCGGATCAGGACCCGGAACCGATAGGGCACCGTCCCGCGCGTAGCCCCGAAGCGGTAGCGGTAGCTCCACTTCGCCTTGGCATTCGCGCGTGGAGTCGCAAACGTTCGCCACTTGCCGCGGTAGAACGCTTGTAGATCCAGCACCTTTCCTGCCGACGGGATCGGCAGCGAGCGCAGCTTGCCCCGGAACGTGACGCTCTGGCCGTTGCGTCGCGTCCGATGGCTGGCGGCGATCGTCGCTGCAGCGGCGACCTTGAGGGTCACGGCTCCGTCGCTCGACCGATGCTTCGAGTCGCCGTCGAATGCGAATCGGATCGCGCGGCTGGTACCGGCCCGCGCGACGTACTCGAACGCACCCTTCGGGTCTGTTCGGACAGCACCCACGCGCTCGAACTCGCTCCCCGTAGCCGCCGACTGTGCATACACGTCGATCACGGCGTTGCCCAGGGGCGCACCCGTGTCTGACTCGAGCGTGCCGCGAGCGACAGCCCCCTTCCCGAAGGGGACACTCAGGGTTCCGACCAGTTCGCCGCCGGGATTCTTCGTCGCCTTCTTCCGGCACTTCCTCTTCTTCCCGGGGCGCTTCTTCGAGCAGACCGTCTTGGTCTTCTTGGTCGATTGCTTCACCAACGCGGCGGACAGCTTGCTCCCGCTACGCAGAGCCGCGGTGTCGACCGTGGCCGACGAGCCGTCGCGACGGCGATCGCCGGCGGACTCGTTGCCGGCCTGGTCCTTCACCCTGGCCCGCAGCTGATAGACGCCGCGTTCCACCGACTCGTCATCGACGGTTGCCACGAAGCGATCCCCGTCTTGAGTAGTCGGCAACTCGATCCAGCGGCCGTCGCCGTGGAGGCGCTGCATCTCGATCGTCGCACTTGCGACGCCGGAGGTGCGGTCGCTCGCGGCGACCACGACGCGCCGCGGGTCTGCGGCGTCGGGTGCCTCGAACACCACGAGCTCCGGCGCCGTGCGGTCGATCTTGAAGCTGACCGCTCGCTCGATCGACGCATTGCCCGCGACGTCAAACGCTCTGTAGGTCAGGGTGTGGGCACCATCGTCGGCGAAAGCCAGACGCCCCACGCCCCCTCGGACTGTCTGCCGGACAGACCCATCCAGCCTGTATGCGATGTACGCGCCATCCTCTATGGGAAGGTGCTCACGAGCAGGCTCGAGGCCCGAGAGGTGATCCTGATCTGACGCTGTAATGGAGACATTGACTGGCTCACGATGCCAGCCGTCAGCTCGAGGATCCAGCGCAGCGCTTACTGTCGGAATCGACTTGTCGACACGTATTTCGCTGCGCCCAACCGCGGCAGACGCCACCCCCGAACCTGAGACTGCCCTCGCTTTGAAGACGGTCGTTCCCTCGGGAAGCGCATCAATCCGGTATGTCTCGCCTACAGCATCGAGGACAGAGTCAGGCTCGCTTCCGTCCGTGGTCACCGAATAACCGACAACACCCGACACTGGTTGGAAGGCGCCGTCCACCATCCTGATGTCTTGCTCGTAGTTCGCGGCTTCATCGGCGTTTAGCCAGCCATTCCGCTTTGCCGGCGCCGCCTCCCCCGGCGCCACGTTGTCGAACCGCAAACTCACCTCGTCCGACCAGTTCGCCTCCTTCACGTTGCCCGCCTGGTCCTCCAGCCAGAGCCGCAGCGTGTAGTGACCCGGAGCGGGCACCGAGAGGTCGGTGATCGAGTTGATCCCGCCGCCCTGGCGAGCCCCGACCGTGCACTGCTGCGTGGCCGTGCTGCACAGGCGGTAGCGCGCGATCGTTATCGGCGATGCGCTCGCCGGGTTCTGCCATGTCAGCTTGAACTGGTTGGTCTGCCGCCAGCCGTCGCCGCCCTCGACCCTCAGCTCGCGCGGAGCATCCGGCGCCGTGTTGTCGCTGTGGAACTCGCGGTCCATCCCGCCGACATTCCCGGCCGCATCGACGCCCTCGACCCGCACGACATGCCGGCCGTCGGGCAGCCCCGCGGTGTTGACGTCGTAGAGGTCGGGCGGCACGTCGAGACACGGGCGCGCTCGCGTGAAGTCGCAGCCGCCGCGCTCGTCCTCGCGCAGACGGTTCCCGTCCACGTAGAGCCGCGTTCGACGCAACCCGACGTTGTCGCTGATCCGGTACCCGACCGCGTTGGTCCCTCGCTGCCAGGCCCCGTTGTCGAGCCTCCCCTGCCCGGTGTCCACCACGCTCGGCGCCGAGTCGTCGTGCACCCGCACGGTCGCCCCGTACAGGCGCACACCGGCGCGGTCGCCGTGCGGCGCCGCCGCGTCGCTGCGGCAGCCCGTCCCACTTCCGCACGCCGTCACGACCGACACCTGGTGGATCTGGCCCGGGGACCATCCCCACGTCGAG
>DASVPL010000025.1:0-3412 GCA_036382905.1 Thermoleophilaceae bacterium
TCACCGACCAGAGCAGCGGCACGACGCCAGCCGCGCCGAGCGCCGCACCCGCGAGGTCGAACGCGTAGACGCGGCCGATCCACGGCGTGTACGAGCGGATCGCGACCGCGAGCGTGACCCCCGCGGCGAGGAACGGGAGCACCGCCAGCGAGCAGGCCAGCGCGAGGCGTGCGACGAACCCGGCCGTGACCTCCGTGTACGTGTAGTCGATGCGAACCAGCAGCGCCGCGACGACCGGCATGAGCAGCGCGAACGCGGCCGAGCTGAACGCCAGGAGCCGCTCGACCGAGCGCCCCTCGACCAGCGCCGGGCGCACGTAGATGACGAGCGCGCCGGCGCCGATGCCGAGCAGCGCCAGCGAGATCGCCAGGAAGCCGAAGTGGTAGAAGAGGACCGCGGAGAGCACGCGCGTGAGGAGCACCTGGAGCGCGAGCGTGGCGGCCGCGATCAGGCCGACGCCGAGGAGCACGCGGAGCGGGGGCGCCGTCACGTGCGCGCCGCCATCTGCTCGTCGGCCGGCGAGCCGAGCCCGCCCTCGGCGCCCGGGTCGCCCGGTGTCTCGTGCCGGCCGCCGCTCGTGAGCCGCCGCCCGAGCCGCAGCGCCGGGCGCTCGATCAGGTAGAAGCTCACCGCCGCAACCGCGATCGACGCGATCACGGTCAGGAGGGCCGGCAGCAGCCAGCCGACCGACTCGTCGAGGTCCGTGTAGATGATCTTCTGCGCGATCGCCGGGTGCCAGAGGTAGAGCGAGTACGAGACGAGCCCCACCCAGACGAGCGGCGGCCAGGCCAGCAGGCGCCGCACGGCGCCCCCGCGCGCCTCACCGAACACCGCGGGCAGCAGCACGCAGAGCGCGATCAGGCCGCGCAGCTCGTGGCGAACCGGCTCGACCCCGGCCGAGATGTAGCTGCTGCCCAGGTTGGCCAGCACCACGAAGCCGGCGCCCGCCAGCGCCCACGGCACCCACGGGCGCTCCTCGACCCAACGTACGAGGCGGGGCGGGCGCTCGCGTCCGGCTATCACCACGCTCGCCACGGCCAGCCCCATCCCGAGCGCGAAGTGGTCGAGGAAGCGCGGCAGCGCGGCCACCTCCGGACTGAACAGCACGAGCCCGTTGACGTGCTTGACCTGCGTCAGGTTCCAGATCAGTCCCACCGCGTAGATCGCGACGAGCGGCAGCGCCTCGCTCAGCACGAACTGCCGGTCGCTCCCTCCGCGCGGCAGTCGCCGCAGCAGGAAGGCCCACACCGGCAGGAAGATGTAGAAGGTCATCTCGACCGCGAGCGTCCACGTGTGCCCGACGCCCGTGAGCAGGTCCTCCTCGTTGTAGACGTGCGTGAACGTGAAGTGGAACCACGGGTGCTCGAACACCACCGGCAGGTCCACCCAGAGCGCGATGCCGGCGAGGGCGACCCAGTACGCGGGCACGATCCGGAACAGCCGCCGCGTGGCGTACGCGCGGATGCCCGGCAGCGGCTCCCGCGCGTAGCGGGCGCGCGCGAACGGGCGGTAGAGCAGGAACCCCGAGATCAGGAAGAAGATCGTCACGCCGATGTTGAGCTGGGTGGCGTAGCGCCCCCAGTTCGGGTCGGTGAAGCCCTCGAGCACGAACGCGATGTGGAAGAGCAGGACCGACAGCGCCGCGATCGCGCGCAGCGAGTCGAACAGGGGGAAGCGGGGGTTGCGCGGGGCGGTCATCGGACCCGCCAGACGGTGGCACAGCCGAACCGGCGCGGCGGCTCGGTGACGCGTGCGAGCAGGGCGGTCACGTCGGCGCGGTCGTGGCAGTCGGAGAACAGGAAGCGCGCGCCCGAGCGGCGCACGAGCGCCTCGGCCGCCGGGCGGGGGAGCCGGCCGCCGAAGAGCCGGTTGGCCTGGTCGCTGCGCTCGACGAAGTCTGGCGTCCACGAGCCGGCGCCGGCCCAGACCTCGCGGCCGGTGTACGCGGGCACGGCCGTTCCGAGGTAGGCGGGAGCGAGCACGCCGCCCTCCTCGCGCTCGTCGTCGAGGTGGCGCAGCGCGGCGCGCTCGCCCGGCTCCATGAAGTGGGCCTGGAAGCCCCGGTTGATCGCGTCGCGCATCTGGTCGCCGTTGTAGAGCGTGCCGGGGACGATGAGGATCGCGGCCACCGCCAGGGCGGGGAGGACGGGCAGCGGGCGCTCGCCGAGTCGCTCGCGGACGGCGAGCAGCGCGAGCACCGCCAGCGGGAACGCCATCCCCTGGAGCGCGTGGAACGGGAAGGTTCCGGCCGGCTGGTAGAAGACGGCGAGCGCCGCGAGCGGCCACGCGCGCAGCGCGATCTGCGCGAAGTCGCGCGCCGGGATCCGGTACGCGAGCAGGGCCGGGACCGCGAGCGGTGCGAGCCCGACGATCGTGACCCAGACGGGCCAGCGCGGCTGCGTCTCGGTGTCGTTGCTCGATCCCGCGAGCTCCCACGCGGGGTCGGTGTGGGAGAGGACGAGGTAGTAGACGAGTGGCGCGGCCGTGAGGGCCAGGGGGAGAGCCAGATCGCGGATCGAGCGGCCGAGCGGGGTGGCGTCGTGGCGGCGGGCGAGGGCCTCGCCGGCGACGAGGACGATGGCGAGCGTCGCGCCCTGCCAGGGCTGGAACCAGGCACACACCATGCCCGCGGCGCCGGCGGCGAGGAGCCAGCGGGGGGACGGCGAGCCGCGGCCGCGCTCGTAGGCGATGAGCGCGAGCGGCAGCATCGCAACCGCGATGGCCGTGAACAGGTAGCCCCAGAGCCAGTTCCCCGACCACATCTCGTTGCTGAGGAAGTCGAAGCTGAGCTTGTCGTGCGGGTCGCCGAGGCCGGCCCAGCCGACCAGGGCGGCGACGGGGGAGGCGGTGAAGAGCACGAGCGCGAGCGCCAGACGGCGATCGTCGCGGCGGGTGAAGAACCGCCGCGTCCAGGCGAGCGCCGCGGCGAACAGCGCGATCACCGCGACCGGCTTCCAGGCCATGTACGCCGCCGCCACGCCGAGCCCGAGCCGGTGCAGCAGCCCCGAGACCAGCACGCCGGGGTGCAGGAAGCTGCGCGGCCCGCCGGGGTCGAGGTCGTAGAGGTTCCCTACGGTCACGTGCTCGCCCGCCTGGCGCAGCCAGTTCAGGTACTGCATCTGGTCGACGACGAGGAAGCCGTCGGATCCCGTGATCACGCCGCCCTTGGTCCACACGCGCAGCAGCAGACCGACGAGGACGGCGACCGACAGGGCGAACAGCGCCGCGAGCAGGAGCAGCTCGAAGCGGTCGAGCCGCGGGCGCGTCAAGACCGCGGTTCGGCGGGCTCCGCCACGAGCGCGTCGCGCGCGGCGGCGCCCGGTGCGGAGGCGCCCGGCGCGGGGGCGCCGGAATCGCTCGGCGCGGGCTCGCTCGGCGCGGGGCTTGCGCCCGCCGCGGGGCTTCGGCCCCC
>DASVPL010000026.1:0-14596 GCA_036382905.1 Thermoleophilaceae bacterium
CGCCGGCCACGGTGCCGATGCCGCTCAGCACGCCGCCGCGGATGTCGGCCGCGCCGCCGCCGCTGCTCAACCGCGAGCCGGCCGACGTCAGTCGCGTGGTGCCGTCGTGCTGCACGTAGCGCGCCCCGACCGAGAGGCTGCTGTCGCGGCCGAGCGTCACGCCGCCGCTGTTCTCAAAGGTCGCGACCGCGAGAGCGCGACCGTTGTCGAGGGTCAGCTCACCGGCGCGGTCGTTCGCGGTCAGCTCGCGCAGCGCGTCGGCCCGCGCGAACCCGTCCACGACCGAGGAGGCCGGTCCGTCGAGCGTGAGCCGCGCGGCGTTGCGGTCGATCCGGTCTCGCAGCTCGAGCGCGGCGCGCACCCTCCAGGTGCCGCCGCTCAGCACGCGGCCGCGCAGGTTCGTGAGCAGCCCGCTGAACGCGAGCGTCCCCTCGTCGGCGGCCACGGTCCCGTCGTTCACGAAGCTCGGCGTGATCTCGCCGCGCCCCGCGCCGGTCTTCGCCACGACCCCACCGGTGAGGTTGTGCACCACCGGCGTCTGGTCGCAGCAGAGCTCGATCCGCGCGGCGTCGACGACCTCCACGCGGCCGGCGTTCTCGAGCCGCGCGCGGTCGGCGAGCATGAGGCTCCCGTCCGCCACGCGCAGGCCGGCGCCCGGCTCGATCGCGAGCGTGCGCCGCTCGAGGCGGCGTTCACCGGCGCCGGACGCCACCACGCCGGGGCCGCCGGGCACGATGGTGGTACTCCCGTCGCCGACCAGGCTGCCGTTCGACCAGGCGACGTCGGGTGTGGTGATGGTCCCGGCACCGGAGACGTTGCCGTTGCGCAACTCGAGGCGCGGGATCGAGACGGCCGCGTCGAACCAGAGCGTGCCGGCGCCGTTCACGACGGTGCGCGCGGTGTAGGCGCCGGCGGCGTGGACGACCCCGCCGGCGAAGAGCACGCGGCCGTCGCCGGAGCTGGTCGTGGTCGACCCGGGCGCGAGCGTGCTGCCGCCGACCGCGAAGCGCACGGTCGCGCCGGCACCGGCGTGGATCGAGCCGGTCGACTCCCCGCTGAGCACCGAGACCGTTCCGGCGAGCACCTCGACGGCGCCCGCGTTGGCCAGCTTGAAGGTGACGGTCTCGCCGCTGCCGGAGGCCTTGCGGATCGTCCCGCTCGCCTCGTTCAGGATCTGCGCGGCGGAGTTGAACCCCGAGCTCGTGAAGTCCTGGTCGCCGCGGACCTCGAGCACGCCCGCGTTCGCGAGCCGCGCCGTGTCACGGATCTCGATGTCGCCCGCGGTCCACGTGGCCGTCGCGCCGCGTGCGACCTCGAACCGACGGGCCTCGAAGAGCGAGCGGATGCCGCCCGCCAGGGTGGCCCCCTCGCGCACCACGGTCGTGCCCGTGCCGCCCTGCCCCCCGGCCGACCAGGTGAGGCTCCCCGCGCTGACGCGGCCCGATCCGAGTAGGTTCCCGCCCGACTGGACCATCGTCGCCACCGAGAGCTCGCCGTCGATGCGGGCCGTCCCGCTGCTCCCGAGCGTGAGGCCGCCGATCGACGAGCTGCCGGTGGTCGTGAGCAGACCGTTGAAGACCGTGACCGACCCCTCGCCACCGAGGGCGGTGACGGTGTCGCTGCCGAAGAAGTAGCGGACCGACGTGCCCCCGGGGATGCAGGCCGTGTCCGCCGGGCCGGGCAGGCGGTTGCCGGTCCAGTTGGCCGCCTCGCGCCACACGTCGGAGCCGGCGCCGCCGTCCCAGGCGATCGTGCAGGCGTCCTCGGCCGAGGAGGGCGCACCCGTCACCAGCGCGGCGACGAGCCCCGCGAGCACCGCGCCCACGATCGCGCGGCGGCGGGAGCGGAGACGGTCGAGACGGCGGGCGGGGCGGGGTGACATTCGTGGTCCTTTCGGGGTGGGCTACGAATGACTAAGGCCGGCGCGGGAGAGCTCGCCACCCGCCAAACGGCGGGTTGCGTCCCACAAACGGGCGCTCTCTACCCCTTTGTTGCCGCAGCCTGCGGAAAAAGCCACCCGGCGGAACGAAGCCGCACGCTGCGGAAAAACGGCGTCAGGGGGCGGCGGCGGCGAGCCGCCGGGCGGGCGCGTCGAGCCGCCGGGGCGGCGTCGAGCGGCGGGTGCCGCGGTCGCGGCGGGGGGCTTACGCGGCGGAGGGTTCGACCGTCAGCGCCGGCTCGGCGCCGCCGTCGTCTTCTTCGTCGTCTTCTTCTTGCCGCCGCGATCGACGCGTGTCGTCGGGCGGCCCTTCTTGCAGCCCTTGTAGCGGCGGGTGCTGATCACGCGGTTGCCGCGATTCGTCAGCGCGACGATCCGCACCACGTAGGTGCCGGTGCTCGGCAGCTTCTTGATCGACACCGTCGTGACCTTTGTGCCGCGCCGGCTGTAGCGGCGCTTGCCGTTGATGTAGACGTTGACGTTGACGACCCGCTGGCGCGGCGGCTGGTGGATCTTGAACTTGAACCTGCGCCGGTCGAGGCACTTCGACTTCGGCGGCAGGCCGAGCGGGTTCGAGCCGCCGCCGGCCGAGCCGGAGCCGCCGCCCGCGCCGCCGCCACCACCGCCCCCAGCGGTCGAGCCGCCGGGGGTGTCCCCCACCGGCTGCCGCGGCACGCAGCTGAAGCCGGTGGGCGGCTTGTCGGGCACGGCGTTCGCGTTGCCCGCGACCTTGGTAGGCGCGCCGTTGTAGTTGCCGTACGCGTCGCAGGCGTCGCCAGACTCGATGTACACGCCCTCGCCGCTCTTCAGCTTGCGGTCGGCCACCCACTCGCCGCCGACCTTCTTGCCCGACACGCGGTCGACCACGCCGTTCTTGGACACGAACGTGAACACCACCCGCTCGAGGTCACCGACGTCGAGCCACGGCCGGAACGAGCAGCCGTGCGGCTTGTTCGCGTCCCCGGCGTCCTGAGCCGGCTGGCAGTACCACTCGAACCGGTCCGGGTCGTTCGGCGCGGCCGGGTCGCGGTAGGCGCGCCGGTCTGGCTTGATGAAAGGGATCTTCGAGCCGTAGTTCGACTGCCACGTGTCGGGGTAGTCGATTGGCCCGAGCCGCGCCTCGATGTTGAACGCCTTGACGGTCCGTCGCGGGCCCACCTTGAACGACGGCTGGCCGCCGTCGGCCCCGAAGCCCTCGATGGTCACGCCCGTCCACGCCTTCACGACGAACTCCTTCGACGTGAGGTCGTAGCGCGCGGGCTTGCCGTCCTGCTGGCGCTGGCCCCTCACAACGAACCGATACGAGCCCGGCGGCGTCGCGACCGGACGGTCCATCAGGTCGTAGCGCGAGACGAACGCCTCGTAGTGCGCGGTCCACTCGAAGCGCGAGCCCTGCACTCGGTAGGCGGGCCGGTCCTCCGACGGCGGGAACTTGAGGGTGACCGGCAGCTCGCCGCTCTGGTCGGCCCAGTCGGTCCAATTACCGCCGGTGAAGCGCTGGACCTTCACCTGGGGATTGTCCGTGTAGTTCGAGCCGCCGACCCAGGTGAAGAACGACGATCCGAAGCGCTCGACGTCCTCGGGCTGCTTGACGGGCTCCGCCTTCAGGTCGTTGGGCAGCGAGGCCTCGTACGCCGCCATCCCGCCCGTCGCGAACTGCCCGATCACCTGCGCGCGGTTCTCGTTGTTCTGGAGGTCCGCGGTGGTCTTGGCCTCGCCGCCCGGCAGCTCGCCGGGAAGGGGGCCGGTGGGGGTGACGGTGCTGACCACGTTCAGGTTCCCCGGCACGACCGGGAACGGGTCCGCCTGGCCGGGCTTGAGCGAGCGGCCCATCTTCACGAGCCGCGTGGCCATGTAGTCGCTCGAGTGCGGGCCCCACGCGGTCAGCGCCTTGCGGTAGTGGTCGCCGCGCTGGTACTCGCGGTAGGTCGCGATGTAGCCGTTGTAGTCGTTGCCCATGCCGATGGCGAGCGTGAGGCCGTACCCGAGGCCGGCGCTGGCCGCGTTGTCGTCGTGGGTGTAGTTGCCCTTGATCAGGGCCGGATCGGTCGGCTCGCTCTCGGCCTGGGCGACGTAGGTGAGGTCGTCCCAGCCCTTCGCGTCGTTGTTCACCTGCGCGCGGATCTTCTGGTAGAGCGCGTCCGAGATCGTCCGCTGGCCGTTGGGATGCTGGCAGGTCCAGTCGGCGCCCGCCCGCACGCACTGCGCGGTCCAGTCGTAGCCGTTGTGCTGGTTGCCGGCCACACGGTCGGTCCGTGACTTGATGTTCTTCGACTGGTCCGCCCACTGCTCGCAGGAGCAGACCGTCATCAGGATGTCGCCGATCCTGAACGCCTGGAGGTGGACGCTCACGTCCTCCTCGAGCCCGGTGTAGGCCGGCGCCGAGTAGTTCTCCGGGACGGGCAGGCCGAGGACCTGGATCGTGTCGGTGGTGACCCCGGCTCCCTTGATCTCCTCGAACGCCTGCGGCGGGCCGTTGCAGAACTCGTCCGGACCGTTGCCGCGGCAGTTGTCGTCGAAGTACTCCTGGCGGTAGTCGCTCAGCGCCGCGCAATCGGGGAAGCCGACCACCGGCGCGCGCGGGTCGCCGGCGAGCGCCGAGTCGGTGCGGCACGACGAGATCCCCGGGTAGGGGTGCGACGCCGGCCCGGGGAACCACTTGTCGGCGAACTTCACGTCGTCGGCCCCGAACTCCGACCTGAACGGGACGAAGCGCTGCGGGTTCTCCGGCGTGCCGGCCTCGATGTCCTTCCACGTCTTGACGATGTTCGAGGCGATCCCGCGCCCCTTGAACTCCGACTGCGCGTACTGCGCGTGCGAGAAGAAGGCGCGCTCGTGGACGTTGTGCCAGCGGTTGTCCTCGGGCTCCGTGTTGCCGACGGCGCCCTGGGTGTAGATCGTCACCGCCCCCGTGGCGCGATCGGTCATCCGCTCCATCGGGCCCAGGTAGTCGGCGCTGATCAGGTCGTTGCCCTCGTTGTCCTCCGGATGGACCGCGTAGTTGACGAGGTTCGCGAGCGGCTTGCCGTTGTCGAGCCGGTCGAAGCGGACCACCATCAGGTCGTGGTCGGTGTAGTCGTTGGGGAAGCCGGCCGGCGTGCCGTCGTCGGCGGTCGACGGCCCCGGGACGTTGCGCTGCACGAAGTCGTACTGCGTGACCGAGGCCCCGACCTTCACCGGGACCTTCGTCCGGTCGGCCTCGGCTACCGCGGAGGCCATGGTCTGCGCCATGTACTCGAAGTAGCGGAAGTCGAACACGTCCTGGAAGACCCACACGCCCCAGCCCGTGGACGAGTACAGCGGCGACGAGTGGTTGTGCGACGACGTCATCGTGAGGTTGTCGCGGTCGATGTCGATGCTCTTGCTCTCCAGGATCTGCGCGGTCCGGCGCCAGAGCAGGTCCTGCGGGATGTAGAGGTCGTTCTTGACGAGCGCGAACTTCGACCCGTTCGCGCCCTGGACGACGATCGCGCGGGCGCTCAGCCGCGACTGGACCCCGTAGGACGGCGCGCGCCGCGTGGAGTGCTGGTGCGGATCGGAGGAGTGGACGCTGGCGAACGCCCCGCCCGCGTCGTTCTCGTTCAGGTCACCGCCGGACGCGTACTGGCCGGCCGACGCGCCCACGTGCCAGGTGGCGTCCTTGACCGCCACGCCCGCCAGGATCTGCGCGGCGCTCGCGCCCGCGGGCACGGCGAGCAGCGCGACGGCGACCGCCAGCACCCAGCCCAAGAGTCTCGTGATTCGCATCCCCCGCAGCCCCGGGGCGGAGGGTAGCGGCGAAAGCCGCCGCTGTGCGCCGGGCACGGATCAGGCCGCGCGGGCCTCGGCGGCTCCGTCGAAAGCCCGTGCGAGCGCCGCGCGGACCGTCTTGACCGCGCCCGCCGGATGCACCACGTCCGCGAGGCCGAACTTCGCCGCCTCGGCGAGCCGGCGGTCGGGGTGCGCGACGTGCCGCAGCTCGCCGGTGAGCCCGATCTCGCCGAACGCCGCGAGCGGGCGGAGCCCGTCGCCCGCCGCGCGCACCCCGCGCGCGGCCGACGCGACCGCCAGCGCCACGGCGAGATCGGAGCCGGGCTCCTCCACCCGGACGCCCCCGGCCACCGACACGAACACGTCGCTCCCGCCGAGCGCGACCCCGCCGTGGCGAGCGAGCACCGCGAGCACCAGCGACAGCCGGTTGCGGTCGATCCCGTTCGCGATCCGCCGCGGCGGCTCCGATTGAGCCGGCGCGACCAGCGCCTGCACCTCGACCAGCAGCGGCCGCGACCCCTCCATCGCGCACAGCACCACCGACCCCGGAGCGCGCGTGGCCTCCTCGACGAAGCGCGCCGAGGCGTCGGCCACCTCCACGAGGCCGCTCTCGCGCATCTCGAAGACGCCCGTCTCGTTCGTGGAGCCGAAGCGGTTCTTCAGCGCGCGCAGCGTCCGGTAGGTGCGCTCGCGCTCGCCCTCGAACTGGAGCACGCAGTCGACCAGGTGCTCGAGCACCCGCGGGCCCGCGAGCGCGCCCTCCTTGGTCACGTGCCCCACGAGCACCGTGGCCACGCCACGCTCCTTGGCCACGCGAGCGAGCCGGCCCGCCACCTCGCGCACCTGGCCTACGGAGCCGGCGGTGCCGCTGAGGTCGGCGCACTGGAGCGTCTGCACCGAGTCCACGACGCACACGTCCGGGCGCTCGGCCTCCAGGGTGGCGACCACCGGCTCGAGGCTCGTCTCGGCGACGATCGGCACGCGCAGCGCGTCGGGTCCGAGCCGCTCCGCGCGCAGCTTCACCTGTGCGGCCGACTCCTCGCCCGACACGTACAGGACCGACCGCCCGGCGGCGGCCAGGTTGCCGAGCGCTGAGGCCGTGATCGTGGACTTGCCGATGCCGGGCGAACCGCCCAGCAGCACCACCGATCCGGGGACGAGCCCACCGCCCAGCACGCGGTCCAGCTCCCCGATGCCGGTGCCGAGCCGCGGCACGCGCGGCGCCTCGACGTCGGCCAGCGCCACGGGGCGCAGCGCCGGAGCCGCGCGCTTCGCGCGGCCGGCGGGAGCGGCGGCCGGCACCTCCTCGACCAGCGTGTTCCACTCGCCGCAGCCGGGGCACTGGCCGTGCCACTTCACGCTCTCGTGAGCGCAGGCGCTGCAGACGTGGACCGAGCGAGGCATCCCGCCACGGTAAGGCGCGCGGAGGACGCTTTCGCCCCCCGGGGAGGTTGGATGCTCGACCGGCGGAGGCTCACTACGCCGGTCGAGCCGTTCTAGGTTCGCGGTCGGCGCATCGGAACCTCCCGCGCGGACTACCCTCGCCCGCATGACCCCTCGCCGCCCGTTTCTCGCCCTCCTCGCCGTCGCCGCAGCCGCGCTCGGGGCCAGCCCCGCGGCGGCCGCCGTCGCGACCGGCCCGTCCGGAGACGCCTTCTACACCCCGCCGAAGAAGCTCCCCGGCAAGACGCACGGCGACCCGATCTGGATCCGCAAGCTCACCAACCAGCAGACGCTGGCCGAGGCGAAGGTGAACGAGTCGGTTCTGTACCGCTCGACCTCGGTGCGCGGCAAGACGGTCGCCGTGTCCGGGACGATCCACCTCCCGAAGGGCAAGGCGCCCAGGGGCGGCTGGCCGGTCGTGTCGTGGGCGCACGCCACGAGCGGACTCGGCGACCAGTGCGCCCCGTCGCGCAACCCGGGCGAGGGCGCGATCCACGCCTACCACGTCTACATCGAGGCGCTGCTCGACCGCTGGCTGAAGGCCGGCTTCGCCGTGGTGCGCACCGACTACGAGGGGCTCGGGACCAAGGGCGTCCACCCGTACCTCGTCGGCGTCTCCGAGGGACGCGGCGTGCTCGACATCGTCCGCGCGGCGCGCAAGGTCCACCCTGGGCTGCTGAGCACGCGGTTCGCGATCGGCGGCCACTCGCAGGGCGGCCACGCGGCCGTGTTCGCCACCGCGCTCGCGCGGAAGTGGGTGCCGGAGCTGTCGCTGCGCGGCACCACGGCCTTCGCGCCGTTCTCGCAGGGCGACGAGATCTTCGCCTCGCTCGCGCAGCTCGACCAGCCCTCGCGCGTGAGCGGCTACGCGGCGCTCTTCGTCCGTGGGATCGAGGCCGGCTACCCGCAGCTCGGCGTCACGTCGCTGCTCTCGCAGCGCGGCGCCGACCTCTACCCGCTGACGCTGTCGGTCTGCATCGACGAGATCACCTCCGAGAGCTCGGAGTTCGCGAAGACGGCTCCGCGCGACCTCTTCCGCGAGGGTGCCGACCTCGAGCCGATCAGGACGACGCTCGCCGCCAACGACCCGACCGACCTGAAGCTGACCACGCCGCTGCTGGTCGAACAGGGCAGCTCGGACACGACGGTGAACCCGAACTTCACCCAGGCGATGGTCGCGGGGCTCCGCAAGAGCGGCGCGAAGGTCACCCTCAAGCTGCACGAGAACATCGACCACACCACGGTCGCGTTCGGCGAGCCGCAGGACGAGGCCTTCAGCTGGGTCTCGAAGCGCCTGCGCTAGCTACTCGTCGGCAGCGCGCACGGCGCGCGTAGCGGCATCGAACCCGATCTTCGAGTGCGTGCCGTCGCAGAACGGCTTCGTGGTCGACCCACCGCAGCGGCAGAGAGCGACCGGCCGCCCGTCGTCCGGGATCTCGAACCTGTTGCCGTCGGCGTCGACGAGCGTGATCGGGCCGGTGACGCGGTAGGGCCCGTTCTCGCGAACCTTGATCTCGACGGGATCGGGCATGCGACGAGTCACCCTACAGGGGGGCGAAAACCCCCGCGCAGGGCCTTAGACCCCTGTGTATGGAGGAGTACGATGACCGCGATGCCGGCCGCTGGCCTGATGACCGCAGACGAATTCCTCGCGCTGCCCCAGGCGCCGCGCCACGAGCGCTGGAGCCTGGTCGAGGGTGAGCTCGTGATGGAGCAGCCCCTGCCGAGCCATCAGGTCGCGTGCGTGGAGATCCTGTATGCCCTCGAGAGTTGGGTCCGTTCGCGACCCGGGCGTGGTCGGGCGCTCATACCGATCGACGTCGAGCTGGACGAGCGGAACATCTACGCGCCGGACGTGCTCTGGTACGCGGAGGGCCGCGACCCTGCCCGGGCGAACGTGCGCCCGTCGCCGATCCCCGATCTCGCCGTCGAGGTTCGCTCGCCGTCGACCTGGCGCTACGACATCGGCGCGAAGAAGTCGGTCTACGAGCGCCGCGGACTTCCGGAGCTGTGGCTCGTCGACACCGCCGCCAGCGTCGTGCTCGTGTTTCGCCGCTCGGCAACCGGGGCCCCGCGCTTCGATGTCGCCCTCGAGCTCACCGCGGCCGACTCGCTCGAGTCGCCGCTGCTGCCCGGCTCGCGCTGCCGCTTGCGCGGCTCCTCGCGGACTAGGACTCGGAGGGCGGGCCCGGCTCGTCGCTCGGCGGCGCGTCCGGCGCCTCCGGCAGCACGTCGGGCACGTCCGGCAGCGAGCCGGTGTCCGGCAGTGAGCCCTGGGACTCGTCGCCGCCGGCCTCCGCCTCGCCGTCGCCGCCGACCGTGACCGGCTCGCGCTTCGGAGCCGTGATCGAGATCTTGACCTCGGGCTCCTCGCCGTCGCCGCCCTCGGCGCGGTCGACCTCGACCGTCGCGCCCGGCTGCATGTCGTCGGCCTTCAGCACCTCGTCGGCAAGCGGGTCCTCGATGTAGCGCTGGATCGCCCGGCGCAGCGGACGGGCTCCCATCGCGGGATCCCAGCCCTTCTCGACCAGCAGGTCGCGCGCGTCGTCGGAGAGGTTGAGCGAGAGCTCGCGCTCCGCCATCGACTCGCGGATCCGCCGCAGGAGGAGCTCGACGATCTCGGTGATCTCCTCCTTGGTGAGCTTGTGGAAGACGATCACCTCGTCGATGCGGTTGAGGAACTCGGGCCGGAAGAGCTTCTTCAGCTCGCCCATGATCCGGTTCTTCATGTCGTCGTAGGTGATGCCGGTGTCGTCGCCGATCGTGAAGCCCACGCCCGTGTTCTTCGCGATCTCCGAGGCCCCCACGTTCGAGGTCATGATCACGATCGCGTGACGGAAGTCGACCGTGCGGCCCTGCGCGTCGGTGAGCCGGCCGTCCTCCAGGATCTGGAGCAGCACGTTGAACACGTCCGGGTGGGCCTTCTCGATCTCGTCGAGGAGCAGCACCGAGTACGGCTTGCGGCGCACGGCCTCGGTGAGCTGGCCGCCCTCGTCGTAGCCGATGTAGCCGGGGGGCGAGCCGACGAGCCGCGACACGGAGTGCTTCTCCATGTACTCCGACATGTCGATGCGCACCATCGCGTCCTCGTCGCCGAACAGGAACTCGGCGAGCGTGCGCGCCAGCTCGGTCTTGCCGACGCCGGACGGCCCGAGGAAGATGAACGAGCCGGTCGGGCGCTTCGGGTCCTTGAGCCCGGCGCGCGAGCGGCGGATCGCCTTCGACACGGCCTCGATCGCGGCCTGCTGCCCGATGACGCGCTTGTGCAGCTCGTCTTCCATGCGCATCAGCTTCTGCGTCTCGGCCTCGGTGAGCTTGAAGACCGGGATGCCGGTCCACATCGAGACGATGTCGGCGATCTCCTCCTCGCCGATCGCGGGGCGCTCGCCGGACTCGCCGGCGCGCCACTGCTCCTCGAGCTCGCGCTTCTTGTTGGTGAGCTGGCGCTCCTGGTCGCGCAGGTTCGCGGCCTTCTCGAACTCCTGCGCCTCGATCGCCGCCTCCTTGTCGCGCCGCGTGGTCTCGATCTCCTCCTCGAGGTCGCGGTACACGGGCGGGGCGGTCATCGACTTGATCCGCATGCGCGACGCGGCCTCGTCGATCAGGTCGATCGCCTTGTCCGGCAGGAAGCGGTCGGAGATGTAGCGGTCGGCCAGCTCGGCCGCGGCGTGCAGCGCCTCGTCGGTGATGTCGACGCGGTGGTGCTGCTCGTAGCGGTCGCGCAGCCCCTTGAGGATCTGCTCGGTCTCCTCGATCGACGGCTGGTCGACGCGGATCTGCTGGAAGCGGCGCTCGAGCGCGGAGTCGCGCTCCAGGTACTTGCGGTACTCGTCGAGCGTGGTGGCGCCGATCGTCTGGAGCTCGCCGCGCGCGAGGGCCGGCTTGAGGATCGAGGCAGCGTCGATCGCGCCCTCGGCCGCGCCGGCGCCGACGAGGTTGTGCAGCTCGTCGATGAACAGGATGATGTCGCCGCGCTGGGTGATCTCCTTCATCACCTTCTTGAGGCGCTCCTCGAACTCGCCGCGGTACTTCGAGCCCGCGACGAGCGCCGCCAGGTCGAGCGTGTAGATCTGCTTGTTCTTGAGCAGCTCCGGAACCTCACCGTGCGTGATCCGCTGCGCGAGGCCCTCGACGACGGCGGTCTTGCCGACGCCGGGCTCGCCGATCAGCACTGGGTTGTTCTTCGTGCGGCGCGAGAGGATCTGCATGATCCGCTCGATCTCGGTCTCCCGACCCACGACGGGGTCGAGCTTCGCCTCGGCGGCGAGGCGGGTCAGGTTGCGGCCGAACTGGTCGAGCAGCTTCGAGGACTTCTTGCCCTCGCCCTGCTGACCCTGCGCGCCCTGGCCCTGCTGGCGGCGACCGCCCGGGCCGGAGAGCATCCGGATGACCTCGTTGCGGATCTTCTCGGAGTCGGCGTCGAAGTCGAGCAGGATGCGCGCGGCCACGCCCTCGTTCTCGCGCACGAGGCCGAGCAGGATGTGCTCGGTGCCTATGTAGTTGTGACCGAGCGAGAGCGCCTCGCGCAGAGCGAGCTCCAGCACCTTCTTCGCGCGCGGGGTGAACGGGATCTGGCCGGAGGTGACCTCCTCGCCCGATCCGACGATGCGGACGACCTGCGCGCGCACGCGCTCCACGGTGATGTCCAGCGACTCGAGCACACGCGCGGCGAGACCCTCCTCCTCGCGGAGGAGACCGAGCAGGATGTGCTCGGTGCCGATGTAGTTGTGCTTGAGGATCCGGGCCTCCTCTTGCGCGAGGACGACCACTTGGCGGGCCCGTTCGGTGAAGCGCTCGAACACGGTGCGGTCCTTAACTCTCGGGGTACCCCCTGGGAGGGAAACCCGGGGGTTCTTCCGTCGGTATGGGCACCTTCGCCACCCGTTCCAAGATCCCTGGCCTCCCGACCCGTGGGAGGAGTCGAGTCTAGCAACGGGAACCGGCCGCGAAAGTTGACGAATTAGCCCTTAACGCGGGGTACGTACCGGCCCCGCGAGCGGGTCAATTCCGCATCGCGGGGAACAGGATGACCTCGCGCAGGGTGGTCCTCCCGGCGAGCAGCATCACGAGCCTGTCGATCCCGAGCCCGACACCGCTCGTCGGCGGCATCCCGTGCTCGAGCGCGCGCACGTAATCCTCGTCGTAGGGCTGCGTCTCCTCGTCGCCCTCGGCGCCGAGGCGCTGCTGCTCCTCGAAGCGCGCGCGCTGGTCGTCGGGGTCGTTCAGCTCGCTGAACGCGTTCGCGATCTCGATGCCCCCGGCGAAGCACTCCCAGCGCTCGACGAGCCCGTCCTCGGAGCGGTGGCGCTTCGCCAGCGGCGACAGCGCGACCGGATAGTCCATGACGAACGTCGGGTTCATGAGCTTCGGCTCGACGTGCTTCGACAGCAGCTCGTCCACGAGCTGCGGCCACGACTCGGTGGGGTCGAGCTCGATGCCGCGCTCCTTCGCGGCGGCGACGAGCGTCTCCGTGTCCTCGGCCGCGGACACGTCCACGCCCGTGGCGTCGAGCACCGCGTCGCGCAGCTTGAGGCGCGCCCACGGACGCTGCCAGTCGATGCCCTCGCCGGGCGCGCCACTCGCGCCGACCACGTCGGTGACGAGCTCCTCGAGCCGCTCGGCCCCGGTCTCGTAGTCGCCGTAGGCCTCGTACCACTCGAGCATCGTGAACTCGGGGTTGTGCTTGTGCGAGATGCCCTCGTTGCGGAAGTCCTTGCCGAGCTCGTACACGCGCTCGAGGCCGCCGACGATCAGCCGCTTCAGGTACAGCTCGGTGGCGATGCGCAGGTAGAGGTCGCGGTCGAGCGCGTTGTGGTGGGTCACGAACGGGCGCGCCATCGCGCCGCCGTAGAGCGGCTGGAGCACGGGCGTCTCGACCTCGAGGAAGCCGCGGTCGTCGAGGTGGCGGCGGATCCTCGACACGACCTGCGAGCGCAGCAGGAAGAGCCGGCGCGAGTCCTCGTTCGCGATCAGGTCGAGCTCGCGCTGGCGGTAGCGGGTCTCGACGTCCTGGAGGCCGTGGTACTTGTCGGGCGGCGGGCGCAGCGACTTCGCGAGCAGCGTCCAGCCGTCGGCGCGCAGCGACAGCTCGCCGCGGCGCGACTTGAACGCCGTGCCGTCGATGCCGACCAGGTCGCCGAGGTCGAGCGACAGCAGGCGTTCGAACTCCATCGGGCCAAGGACGTCCACGCGCGCGTGGACCTGTATCCGCCCCGACCGGTCGACCTCGTCGAGGAACGCCGCCTTGCCCTGCCCGCGCCGCGCGCTCAGCCGGCCCGCGACCCGGTAGGTCGCCTCGGTCTCCTGACCCGCCTCGAGCTCGCCGTGCGCGCCGTGCACCGACTCGATCGCGACGGCGCCGGGGTACGCGTGCGGGAACGGGTCGATGCCCTCGGCGCGCAGCCGCTCGAGCTTCGCGCGGCGGTCGTCGAGTGCCTGCGCCTCGGTCTTGGGCTGCTCGGTCACGGCTCGGCACTGTAGGCGCCGCGCCGGGCGCCTCGCGGGCTACGCCTCGATCTTGGTGATCTTCAGCTTGCGCGCGGGGCCGCGCGGGACCGGCACGGACACCAGCTCGCCGCGCTTCTTGCCGAGCAGCGCCTTGCCGACCGGCGACTGGTTCGAGAGCTTGTTGTCGGAGGGGTTGGCCTCCGAGGAGCCGACGATCTTGTACTTGACCGACTTGTCGGTCTTCTGGTCCTTCACGTGCACCGTCGTCCCGACCGTCACGGACTCGGTCGAGACCGCGCTCTCGTCTATCACCTGGGCGCCGCGCAGCTTCTCCTCGAGCTCCATGATCTGGCGCTCGAGCATCGCCTGCTCGTTCTTCGCGTCGTCGTACTCGGAGTTCTCCGAGATGTCGCCGAACTCGCGCGCCTCCTTGATCCGCTCGGCCACCTCGCGGCGGCGCTCGGTGGAGAGGAACTCGATCTTCTGCTTGAGGTCCTCGAGCCCCTTGGGGGTGAGGATTTCGTCTCTTGTCATCAGGAAAAGCGCTCCTACGAAGGGCGAAGGGCGCGACAGGATAGCTCAGGCAGCCACGGCTGCGGACGCGCCACTGGACATACGGTCGAGGACCGCTCGGGCGTCCGCCGTGGTGGGCGCCGCCACCAGCGGCGCGGCCTCGCGCTTGCGCAGCCCGAGCGTCTCCGCGTACCACGGGTAGAACTTCCGCAGGTAACGGCCCGCGCGCTCGACGCCCAGGTGCTCCTCGGCCCGGTCGATCACCCAGCGCAGCTCGGCGATCACCTCCGCCTGCGTCGGCTCGCCCTCGCGCAACCCGAGCAGGCGCTCGAACCTCCACGGGTTGCCGAGCGAGCCGCGGGCCAGCATCGCGGCGGCCGCGCCGGTCCGCTCGAAGGCGGCGAGCGTGCGCTCGTCGTCGGCCAGGCCACCGGAGATGATCACCGGCGCGTCGAGGCACTGGACGAGCTCGGCGGCGAGCGCGTAGTCGGGCGTGCCCTTGTG
>DASVPL010000027.1:0-7631 GCA_036382905.1 Thermoleophilaceae bacterium
GCGCCGCCGGGGGCGATCATCGGCGGCCGCCGGGGGCGATCATCGGCGGCGGCCGGGGGCGACCATCGGCCGCTGGGGGCGATCCCCCGGCCCTAGGGCGTGCAGATCGTGACGGCGCGAGCGTTCCATGCGTCCAGGAACTGCTGGGCGTAGGCATCCCACAGCGACTGCGACCCGTCCACGCGCACGATCACCTCGTCGTTCGCCTTCAGGGCCACCTCCGAGAGGTTGTGCGACCCGGCCCAGACCACCGGGCGCGAGACCCCGTAGAAGGTGCCGTAGCTGATGATCGCCTTGTGGTGCAGCTTGGTGGTCGCGCCGACCTGGAGGTCGCCGTTCGTGGGGGCGCAGAGCTCCGTGCGTGACGGCTCGTCGATCTCCGGGTGTGCGGGGTCGTCCGCGCTCCCGACCGTGCGGTTCACGAGCACCCGCACCACGCAGTCCTCGTTGACGAGCCGCCGTAGCTGACGGACCACCGCTATCCGCTCCTTGAAGATCTTGTTGTGGAGCACGGCGACGCGGCAGACGGGCGCGCCGCCCGCGCCCGGCCCCTTGATCATCGAGAGCTGGGTCACCCAGAGATCGCTGTCCAGCTCCGGCGAAACGATCCCCGTGCTCGCCGAGTCGGGCGCGAAGAACGCGCCGTTGCCAGCGGTCGTGGGGTTGTCGTTCGGCCAGGTGAAGTAGTCGAACCACGGATGCGACTCGGGGAAGCCCTTCGTGTAGTACGGGCCGTTCCACATGTCGAGGAACACCGTGTACAGGCCCCAGTTCATGTCGGGGTCGTCGTACCAGGTGATCGCGTCGTTCCACGCGTCGGTGCCGGTGTTGGCGTCGAGGTTCGCGGACGCGACCCACGAGACCGGGACGATCGGAGACGTCGCCGTTCGCCTGGTCGCCTGGAAGACGAAGAACTTGCTGTGGGCGATCGAGGCGTTGCCGTTCTCGGGGTTGGTGAGCGAGATGCAGCCTCCGGAGCAGTTCTTGAACTTGAAGCGGTCCGACGCGGGCCAGTCGTCGAACGGCTCGCCGGGCTTGAGGCCCGACTCGTTGGACACGATCTGAACCCTGATCCGCCGCGCCGGGTCGGTGTAGGCCCGTCGCAGGGCGTCCTCGATCCGCCCGTTCCTCGTGATCGCGTAGATCGAGGCGACGATCGTCGAATCGGGTGCGGCGCGATCGATGAGCCCCTCGAGGTGGACCAGGATCGCCGGGTCGGGGGCGCTCGGCTGGCCGTTGGCGAAGATCACCTCACCCGACTTCTGGCCGAGCTGCACGGGCACGACGCGCCCGGCCTGCGCGGCGGGTGCCAGCAGCAGGGCGGCGCACGCCGCCGTGACGACGAGAATGGCCAGTCGGTACATCACGAATCCCCCTCTTCAGCGTTAAAGCGACCCTAAGCGCACGGAGGGTCTGAATGCAAGGGCCAACCGTGCGGGGCCGCCGTCAGGGAGTACGGGCCGCCGTCAGGGCAGGACGGCGCCCGGGTTCAGCAGCCCGCCCGGGTCGAGCGCGCGCTTGATCGCGCGCATCGCGGCGATCTCCTCGTCCGAGCGCGCCAGGCCGAGGTGGCGCGCCTTCGCGACGCCGACGCCGTGCTCGGCGCTGATCGTGCCGCCGCACTCGGTCGCGAGTCGCAGGACGGCGACGTCGGCCGCCTCGTCGCCAGGGTCGAGGCCCAGCAGGTTCACGTGCACGTTGCCGTCCCCGAGGTGGCCGAACAGGATCGGGCGCGCGCCGGGCGCGACATCCGCGAGCAGCCCGGCGACCCGCTCCGCGAACTCGCCCAGCCGCGCGAGCGGCACGCCCACGTCGAGCTTGTGCGGGATCCCGGCAGCCGCGATGGCCTCGGTGTGGGCCTCGCGCAGGCGCCAGAGCCGGTCGCGGCTCGCGCCGTCGTCCACCAGCAGCGCGTGGCCGAGCCCGGCGCCGTCGAGCGCGCTGGCCAGCTCCTCGAGCGGGTCCTTGGCCGCGCCGCACTCGAGCAGCACGTAGGCGGGCGCGCGCTCGTCCACCGGCGCGCGCACGTCGAGGTGGTCGAGCACGAGCGTGAGCCCGTCGTCGGTGATGAACTCGCACGCGATCAGCGACGGCAGCTTCGGCCGCAGCTCGGCGAGCAGCTCCGCGGCCGCGCCGAGCGAGGCCAGCGGCACGAACGCCAGCGCGCGTGCGTCGAGTCGGGCGACGAGCTGCCAGCGCACCCGCGTGACCACGCCGAGCGTGCCCTCGGAGCCGACCAGCAGCGCGGGCAGGTCATAGCCCGCGTTGTCCTTCATCAGGCCGGACATCCGTCGCACCACCGAGCCGTCGGCGAGCACGGCCTCGAGCCCGGCCACGCGTGCGCGCACCGTGCCGTGGCGCAGCGCGCGCAGGCCGCCCGCGTCGCAGGCCACGAGGCCGCCGACGGTCGCGGTGTCGCGTGCGGCGAGGTCCACGCCCGCGTCGAGGCCCGCGGCGCGCGCGTGGTCCTGCAGCGCCGCGAGCGTCACGCCCGCGCCGGCGTCGACCTGAAGCGACGCGCGATCGACCTCGCCCAGGCCGGTCAGGCGCGTGAGCAGCAGCACCACCTCGCCGCCGCGCGGCACCGAGCCGCCGACCAGCCCCGTGTTGCCGCCCTGCGGCACGACCGCCACGCCGTGTGCCGCGCAGACCCCGAGCACGCCCGCGACCTCCGCGGCGGAGCCGGGGCGCACAACCGCGGCGGCGCGCCCGTGGAAGCGCCGCGTCCAGTCGGTCTCGTACGCGGCGCGCACGTCGTCGTCGACTAGCACGTGCGGGGCGCCGACCACCTCGGCGAGCTGTTCTGCCAATCTCACGCCCTCAACTATGGGACATGAAACTGTGTTCACGCTCGAGGCGACCCCCGTGAAGTTCGGCCCGGGGGCGGCCGCCGAGGCGGGCTGGGAGCTGAAGCGGCTCGGCGTCCGGCGCGTCCTGCTCGTCACCGACCCCGGCGTGGCGGCCGCGGGGCACGCCGACCGCGTGCGCGAATCGATCGCCGCCGAGGGCATCGAGGTGGTGGTCTACGACGAGAGCCGGGTCGAGCCGACGCTCGAGTCGCTGGAGCACGCGTGCGAGGCGGCGCGCGACGCGCGGGTCGACGGGTTCGTGTCGGTCGGCGGCGGCTCCGCGATGGACACGGCGAAGGTGGCGAACCTCGTGGACTCGCACCCGGCGCCGGTGATGGACTACGTGAACCCGCCGGTGGGCGAGGGCCGCAAGCCGCCGACCCCGCTCAAGCCGCACCTCGCGATGCCAACCACCTCCGGCACCGGCAGCGAGGCGACCACCGTCGCGGTGCTGGACATCCCGCACCTCAAGGTCAAGAGCGGCATCTCGCACCGCTACATGCGACCGTCGCAGGCGATCGTCGACCCGGAGCTGACCCGCACGCTCGGGCCGGAGGTGACCTCGTCGGCGGGGCTCGACGTCGTGTGCCACGCGGCCGAGTCGTACATCTCGCGGCCGTTCGACTCGCGCCCGCGGCCGGCCTCGCCGGACGACCGCCCGCCCTACCAGGGCTCCAACCCGGTGGCCGACGTCTGGTCGGCGAAGGCGCTCGAGTTCGGCGGCCGCTACCTGCGCCGCGCGGTGGCGGACCCCGGCGACGTCGAGGCGCGCGGGCGGATGATGCTGGCGGCCACGATGGCGGGCGTCGGCTTCGGCTCCGCGGGCGTGCACATCCCGCACGCCTGCGCCTATCCGATCGCGGGGCTCAAGCACGAGTACGAGCCACCCGGCTACCCGACCGACCACCCGTTCGTGCCGCACGGGCACTCGGTGATCGTCACGGCGCCGGCGGCCTTCCGCTTCACCTACGACGCGGATCCCGAGCGCCACCACCGCGCGGCCGAGCTGCTCTCGGGCGAGCGGGTCACCGATCCGGGCCCGGACACGCTGCCGGACGTGCTGCTCGAGCTGATGCGCGATGTCGGTGCTCCGAGCGGCGTGGCGGAGCTCGGCTACGGCGAGGACGACGTGCCCGCCCTCGTGGAGGGCGCGCTCAAGCAGCAGCGGCTGCTCGTGGTGGCGCCGAAGGAGGCCGGTGCCGACGACCTCGGCCACATCATCTCGGCCTCGATGCGCAACTGGTGAGCTCCGACTACCCGCACACCCTCACGATCCAGACCCGCTGGAAGGACAACGACGTGTACGGGCACGTCAACAACGTCGAGTACTACTCGTACTTCGACACCGCGATCAACGCGTGGCTGATCGGCGAGGGCGGGCTCGACATCGAGGGCGGCGAGGTGATCGGCGTGTGCGCCGAGTCGTTCTGCAAGTTCAGCTCGGGCGTTGCGTTCCCGGACGCCGTGGACGTGCACCTGCGCGTCGGCAAGCTCGGGCGCTCGAGCGTGCGCTACGAGCTGGCGGTGGCGAGGGCGGGCGAGCCGGACCCGGCCGCGACCGGGCACTTCGTTCACGTGTTCGTGGACCGCGAGTCGCGCCGCCCGGTGCCGATCCCCGATCGGCTCCGAGCGGCGCTCGAGCGGCTCGTCCCGGCCGCCGGCGGTGGCTAGCCGACCGCTAGCGCTTCTTCTTCTTGGCGGCCTGGAAGGCGATCTTCGCGCTGCCGCTGGCCGACCACGTCACGCCACTTGGCTTGAAGCCGATCTTCAGCGAGTAGGTCCCGGCGGCGAGCTTCTTGGGCAGCTTGATCGCCTGCTTCGTGGCGCCGGGAGAGAGGCCGACGCCGAGCCGCGCGATCGTCTTCTTCCCGCGCACCAGGGTGAGGGTGAGCTGGCCCGCCTGGCTCGCACCCACCGAGACGCTCAGCCGCCGCGAGCTGCCGATCCGGAAGCGCTTCGGCGCGAGCACCCAGACGGAGCCGACCTGCACGGAGCCGGGCGCGGGGGTGGGCCCCGGGTCCTGAGTGCCGGGGTTCTGCGTCCCCGGATCCTGAGTCCCGGGATTCTGAGTCCCGGGATTCTGAGTCCCGGGGTTCTGCGTGCCCGGGTTCTGCGTGCCCGGGTTCTGCGTGCCCGGGTCGCTGGTCGCGGGCGCCGTCACCGTCACCACCTTCTCGGCGGTGGCCGAGTTTCCGGCGCCGTCGGTCACCGTGTAGCGCACGGTGTAGGTGCCCGCCTGGGCGTAGCTGTGGTCGGCGGCCGCGCCGGCGCCGGTCGCGCCGTCGCCGAACTGCCAGCCGCCGGCGCCCGCCAGCCCGGAGGTCGCGTCGCTGGCCTGCGAGGAGAACGAGATCGTCTCGCCGACGGTCGCGGTGGCCTTCGACGAGCTGATCGCCACGCTGGGCGCCACGCGGTCGAGCGTGACCCGGTCGCAGGCGGCCGTCGCGCGGTTCGCCTGGCTCGCGGTCGACGTCTGCGTGGAGCTGGTCGGGTTGTCGGGCACCGCCGCGTCGGTGCCGATCACGCAGGCCGAGACCGGACCGTCGGGAAGACCCGACACGTTCACCTGGCAGCCGAAGGTGGTGTCCTTCCCGCCCGTGGCGGGAATGCTGCACGCATCCGACAACGAGTACGTGCAGTCGGTGTCCGCGGTGCCCGACTCGACGGCCTTGAGGCAAACGAAGTTCGCGGGGTAGGGCCCGGCGAGGTTGTCCTGGAACCCGATCTGCATGCCGAAGGTCGCCGTCTTGACGGCCGCGGCGCCGTCCGCGAGCGTCGTCGTGACGGCCGGCGCGGTCCGGTCGATGGTGGTGGATGTGCGCTTGCCCGTGGCGGACCCGTTCGCGCACGAGCTTCCGTCCGGCGAGAACGTCCCGTCGCCGGCGATCGTGTACTCGCCCTGCACGCAGATCGCGTAGGTCTTCCCCTCGACGAGCGGGCTGCGTACGCCCGCCCAGTTCACCCACGTGGTGCCGCTCGCCGACACGTTGCCGGTCGTCTCCTGCTGCACCTGGACGTTGTTCTCGTAGTAGGTCACGCGCAGCCGGTACTGGGTCGCGCCCGCCGGAGCCTGCCATGAGACCCACTGGGTGTTGGTGGTGGTGTTGGTGTACGCCGGCTCACCGGTGCCGGCGACCTCGACGACCGCGTGGGCCGGGGCTGCCGCCACGAGCGCGACGGCGCAGAGGATGAGGGGGACGATCGACTTCATCACGTAGGGGTGCGTCCACCGTAAGCACCCAACGGACGACGCGCCAGTACCCCGCGATGTGCGATTGCGCCAAGATGGGGTCATGGCGGTGAAGGTGCCCGGCCCTACCCTGAGCCGCGACAATGCCTAGGCCTCCTGCGCTCGCGCTCGCGCTGATGCCACTGGCGCTCGCCGGCTGCGGTGACGGCCCGCGGTCCGGCGAGCCCGCCGCGACCGACCCGTGCCGGGGCGTGGGGCCGGTGACCGTGGCAAGCGACGGCACCGGGGACGTCAGCGCCAACCGGGCGGTTCCCAAGCCCCCGCCGCCGCCCGCCGGCATCGACCTCGTCCAGGTGCAGGTGGCGCGGAGCGCCACGAAGCTCTGCGCCGTGTTCGAGTCCGAGGCGCCGCCCCCCAAGACCGGCGGGTTTCGCGTCGGCCTCCGGGAGAGGGGGAAGGGCGACAGCGGCACGCTCGTCGGCGTCAATGCGTTCCGGCGCGAGGGCGAGTGGACCGTCGAGCTCGGCTATCCCGGAGCCGACGAGCGAGCGGATCGCGGCATCGTCGACGCCGACGTCGAGGTCCGGGGGAACCGGGTCTCCCTCGTGATGGACACGCGCACGCTCCCCGAGGCGACCCCGCCGGCCAGCGGCTCGGAGTGGGAGGCGTCCACCCTGGGCGTGGGCGACTCCCCCAACCTCCAGTACGTGGACTGCGCACCGGAGAGCACGCAGCACATCACCTATCCCGGCGGGGAGCTCGTCTCCTTCGGCAACGGCCGCGGGAGCTGCTGAGCGGCAGCCTTAGGGGCGGTTGCGACCGAACAGGTCGTGCGCCTCGACCCACTCCTCGGCCACGATCGCCGAGCCGAGCGAGAGCTCGCCGCACAGCACCGTCGCGGCCACGATCTCGGTGAGCTTGCGCACCCTGTCCTTGCCGTAGCAGCCGAGCATCTCGAGGCACTCGCGCTGGGTGGCGAGGCCTGTCCCGCCACCGTAGCTCGCCACGATGAGCGACGGGATCGTGACCGAGTAGTAGTAGTCGCCGTTCGGTCGCAGCTCCGCGTACACGAACGCGGCCGAGGACTCCGCCACGTTCGCCGCGTCCTGCCCAGTGGCGATGAACATCGCCGTGATCCCGTTGGCCGAGTGGGCGCCGTTGTTGTTCACGCCCGACATGAACCCGCCGAGGTTCGACACCTGCCGGGCGCGGTACATCAGCGCGCTGTCCGAGCGCATGATCCGCTGGAACAGCTCGTTCGGGATCGTGGCCTCGGCGATCACGCGCTTGCCGCGCGTGTTCAGCATGTTCACCTGCGAGCTCTTCTTGTCGGTCGCGAAGTTCGACTCGAGGAAGTAGTGCTCGATTCCCGGGTAGTTCTCGGTGATCCACTTGCACGCCGCCTGGGTCGCCTTGCCGGTGAGGTTCTGGCCCGCGGCGTCGCCCGTCGTGTAGTTGAAGCGCGTGTAGAGGATCCGAGAGGCGGAGTACTGCTCGATGTCCTGCAGCTTGCCCGTCGAGGTCGTGGACTCGGCCACCTCGCGGATCGCGTCGAAGTTCTCGTCCAGCCACTCGCCGAACGCTCGCGCCTC
>DASVPL010000028.1:0-31444 GCA_036382905.1 Thermoleophilaceae bacterium
CCCGCGTCGCCGCGGTGCTCTGCCTCGCGTTCCCGCTCGAGGCGCCGCGCCGGTCGGGTCCGCCGCGGAGCCGCCTCGACGAGCTCGACGCCGTGACCGTCCCCACGCTCGTCGTGCAGGGCGAGCGTGACCGCTTCGGCATCCCGCCGCCGGCCACGAACCGCCGCGTGACGATCGTGCCGGGCGACCACGGGCTCAAGAAGGACGTCACCGCCGTCGCGCAGACGGTCGCGAACTGGCTCCGCGACCTCGCTATCTGACGATCTCCGCGCCCCGCTGAGACGTACTCCCGGAAACGAAGGCAACAAGGGAGCAGGGAATGGACACCAAGGACATCGCAGTCGCGGCGCTGACCGGCATCGGGGGCGTCAACTGGGGCCTGGTCGCGCTGGCCGAGTTCGACCTCGTCGCGAAGGTCACCGGCAACCGCTTCGGCACGACCAACGTCGCCAGCCGGGTCGTCTACGGGCTCGTGGGTGCGGCCGCGGCCTACCAGCTCGCGCGCACCGCGCAGGCGGCGAAGGCCTAGCCGCCGGCGCTCGTCGGCAGCGTCTCGCGCAGCGCCTCGACGGCCGTGTAGCGCGGGCTCCAGCCGAGCTGCTGCTTGGCCTTCGACGTGTCCATGACCGCCGGGTGGCTCATCGCCTCGACCCAATCGGTCGCGGGCGGTGCGAACGGCGGCTTCGGAAGCTGAGCGGCGGCGCCGGCCGCGGCGTGCACCACGCCGGCGGGGATCGAGACGGGCGACAGGCCGAGCTCGCGGGCGATGTCGCTGCCGGTCATGATCCCGTCGGCCGCGATGTTGTAGGCGCCGGGCGGCCCCGCGGCCACCACGCACCTGAGCAGCGCCTGGCCGACGTCGTCCTCGTGGATGAACTGCACGGGCGCGTCGGGCGTGGGGGCGGGGACCGGCACCGGCAGCCGCGCGACGAGCTCGAGCAGGCGCCGCCCCAGCGCCGCCACGGGCGCGGGGAGGATGTCCTTCGCGCCCACGGCGTGCGGGCCCAGCACGATCGGCGGGCGCAGCAGGTACAGGTCGAGCTCCGGATGCCTCTCGTTCTCCTCGCCGAGGAGCTGCTCCAGCTCGGCCTTCTCCTGCGCGTAGAAGAGGTGCGCGGCGGGCCGGACGGGCCAGCTCTCGTCCATGCCGACCGGGTTGTCGGGGTGGAAGCCGTACGCCGCCACCGACGAGGCGTAGACGAACCGCCTGGCCCCGGCGGCGGCCGCGGCCCGGAACGCGTTCAGCGTGCCCTCCACGTTGATCGCGCGGATCGTCTCGCGCGACGCCGTGCCGGTGATCATGAACGCGAGGTGCACCACCACGTCGGCGCCGGCGAACGCCTCCTCGAGCGCGGCACGCTCGCGCACGTCGCCGCGGCGGTACTCCATCTTCGTCCAGCCGTGCTCGGCCGGGTCGAACGGGCGCCGGGCGATCCCGACCACGCGCTTCACGCGCGCGTCGTCCTGGAGCAGTGGGACGAGGCCGAACCCGAACGTCCCGGTCGGGCCGGTGACGGCGACGGTCAGGTTGCGCTCGGCGGGCATGCGAGGCCGGTACCCCGTTCGCGACCTCGCGAACCCGCCGCCCCGTCGGACGGTCGCCGAGCACCTAGCGCAGCCAGCGCAGCATGTGCGGGTACGGCGGCACGCCGAGCTCGGCGGCGAGAGGCGCCGACGCGGTCATCCCCGCCTCGACGAGCAGGTGCGCTCCGATCGGGACGCCCACCGCGAAGTTGGCGAGCAGGCCCGCCGAACGCCCGCGGTAGCCCCCCTCGTGGAACACCACGGCGGGGTCGATCCCGATGGCGAGCGCGGCGGCGTAGGACCAGGGGATCGCCGCCCATTCGAGGTCGCTCGTGTCGAGACCCTCGACGTCGATCGCGCCGCTCATCGAGGGCCGGGCCCAGGCGGGCGCGACCGCCACGTGCCCGGCCTCGTGCAGCAGGTCGCCCGGATACTCGAGGCGCGGCTCGTCCACCAGCAGCCCACCGCGCTCCAGCGCCACGCCGGGCAGGAACGGCCCGTCCGGCAGGTCGGCCGGCTCGACGGGGATGCCGATCTCCACCAGGAAGGCGGCGATCGTCGCGGTCAGCTCGTCGGCGAAGCCGGCCGTCATCGCTAGAGCGGGGGATCCGCGGGCGCGCCGCCGTCGGGCGCCGGCTGCTCGCCGCCGCCTCCACCGCCGCCGCCCTCGCCGGGCAGCACGCCCTCGCCGTACCACGTCCGCAGCCAGCGCCTGAGCGCGTCGAGCTCGCGCTCGTGCGTCTTCATCAGCTCGCCCGCGAGGTACTTGAGGCGCGGGTGGCCGCCGCGGTCCTGTTCCTCCTCCGACATCGCCACCGCACGCTCGAGGTGGCGGATCATCAGCTCCATGAAGCGGAAATCGAACGAGACGGCGTCGCGCAGTCCACTCGTGCCGGTCGGGCGCCGGTTCATCTCGGCGCCGGCCGGACGCACCCCGTCGTGCTCGAGGTCGGCCGCGATCCCGCCGAGCTCGCGGATCCGCTCCGGCGGCTGCGCCAGCATCTTCTTGGCGATCTCGCGCAGCTCGCGCCGCAGCGCCCGCCTGCGGGCGATCCGCGCCAACGCCAGCGCCTCCCGCTCCTGCGGCACGATCGCGCGGGCGAAGGCCGCGTCGGTGGCGTTCGGGTCGGCGGTCGCCGCGTCAACGATCCCGAAGCCGCCGTCGCCCTCGCCGCAGCCGCCGGCGAGCGCGGCCAGCAGCAGGACGAGCACGAGCGGGCGTTTAGCGGCCACGCCCGGATCGTAGGCGCGGGCGACTCCCCGCGCGAACGGCGCAGCTAGCGCGCTAGAGCTTCTCGCTCAGGCACTGGAACCAGACGCACGTGTCGCCGTTGCGCGTGATGCCCCAGCTCTCGGCGAGGTTGTCCACGAGCATCAGGCCGAGCCCGCCGGGCGTGGTCAGGTTGGGCTCGTGCTGCTCCCACTCGAACGTCGGACCCGGCCCGCAGACCTCGCCGCGCACCCCGTCGGTGTCGGACTTGATCCGCAGGGCGAGCTCGCCCTCGGGCGCGACGTCGCCGTGCACCACGGAATTCGTCACCAGCTCGCTCACGATCAGCTCGAGGGTCCGGCGCGTAGCGTCGTCGACCCCCAGCCCGCGCACCAGCTCACGCGCGATTCCGGGAGCCCTCGGGTCGAGAGGCAATGTGTCTTCGATTAGAGCGCTCACGCCTGACCGTTACCCGGAGCAAGCGCGTCGAAGCGTCTCGCGGGACATGTTGGCCCGCGGCAACCCGATTTTCCGGAGAGAGCGAAACGACTCCAGCGGCCGGCGAACCCGTTAGACGGCACCGAGCGAGTCGCCGCATCGCCCTCACCGCACGGGTACCCGCCGCGGTGGTGCCTAACCATGGATGGCGGGTAATGGATAGATGACGGCAACGCAGCGGAGGAGGCGACGATGGCGAAGGACCACGGACCCAGCGTCAAGAACGACAAGCAGTACGAGGGCCTGCGGAAGAAGGGCATGAGCAAGTCGCGCGCGGCGGCGATCTCGAACTCGGAGGGGAGCGAGAGCCGCGGCGGCAAGAGCTCCGGCAGCAGTCAGAGCAAGAAGAGCAGCGGCTCGGGCAGCGGCGGCAACAAGGCGCAGAAGGCGGCCGCCGGGCGCAAGGGCGGCAAGAAGTCGAGCTAGCCGCTCGGCTGGCGCGGAAGGCGGCGGCGCCACCGATTAGCCGCCCGGCGCGGCGGGTAATCCAAGCGTACGCCCAAGCCTCACATGGGGGGAGGGCGCCGCTGTAGCGACTGGGAAGCGTGCGGGCCGCAGTGCCGCGGGCTGACCTTCGGCTGGTGACCATTCGTCGTCCGAAGGGGAAGCGCATGCCGCACTCGCAGGGGCCGCGATGAAGGCCCTGACCCAGTCCGAGATCCGTGAGGTCGTCGCCGGCGTGGCGGAGGACGAGGCGCGCTGGCGCCCGCTCGTTCGCCACGACCCCGCCCAGCGCCTGTACGAGGCGCTCGATCCGGGCGACGCCGAGTTCGAGGGCAGGCTCGGCCTCTGGCTGATCTGCTGGATGGACGGCCACGACACCGGCTTTCACGACCACGGCGTCTCGTCGGGCACGGTCCGGGTCGTGTCGGGGGAGGTGCTCGACGAGCGCCCGGGGCCCGGGGGCACGATCGACGCGCGCACGTACGGCGCCGGGGAGTCGTTCGACTTCGGTTCGTGGGACATCCACCGCCTGTCTCACGCGGGTCGCGTGCCGGCGGTCTCGATCCACGCCTACTCGCCCCCGCTCGAGCGGATGAACGCCTACGTCGTCGGGCCCGGCGGCGTCCTGCGGCCGACGGAGGTCACCTACGGCGACGAGCTGCGTCCGCTCGACGCGGCGGCGTAGCGATGTCGCGCGTCGGCTAGCGGCGCCGCAGCGCCGGGGCGCGCACCCGCACCTGCGCGCGAGCGGCCTGGTAGCCGCGCGCGGTCGCGTTCGCCGGCAGCGCGCGCGGGCGCACGATGCGGCGGACCAGCTCGGCGCGCCCTGCGCCATCCGTGGCGACCCGCCGTCCGGCGAAGCGCACGATCGCGCCGGCCACGGGGAGCGTCCGGCCGCGGTCGGCGGCGCGCACCCGGAACCGGAAGCGCGCGGCCCGGCCGGCCCGGACCGTGCGCGGCTCGACCGCCAGGCGCAGCCGCAGGGGCGGGCCCGGAGCCGGGGGGCGGTCGGTCGCCGCGGGCACCTCGATCACCCGTCCCGTGAACGTGATGACGTAGAGGCTGTCCGCGGGGAAGCCGGCGCCGCCGCCGCCGAACGCGACCGCGCTCGGCGCCTCGATCCCGCGCGCCAGCGCGCAGATCCGCCCGGGGCCGTCGATCCGCCAGACCTCCTCCGCCGGCTGGGTGGTCACGTACAGGCGGTCGGCGTCGTCGCGTGCCATGCCGTCGAAGCCGTTCAACCCGTCGGCCTCGGTCGGGGCCGCGTAGGTCTCGACCTCCGCCGGCCGGGCGATCGGGATGCGGGCGATGCGCGGCGGCCCGCTGGTGCTCGAGCCGTACAGGTTCTGACCCGCGCGGTCGATCACGAGGCCGTTCAGCCCGTCCACCGGCGACCAGGCCTCGTCGACCTGCGCGCCGCGCACGCGGTCGATCCGGCCTCCCTCGCGTCCGAACGTGTTCGTCACGTACACGGCGCCGTCGGGCCCGCGCACGACCCCGTTCGCCATGCCCATGCCCGATGCGATCGTCGCGGTCTCCCCGCTGTCGGGGTCGACCCTGTTGAGCCCCGCCTGGCCGTTGTCGGCGACACCCTGCGCGGCACCGTTGCCGTAGCCAGCGATCAGGGTGCCGTCCGCGTCCCAGGTGAGGCCTCCCGGGGAGGGGAAGCGCGCGAGCACGTGTGGCTCGGCGCCGGGACGGTCGACGCGCAGCACCCGCCCGCCGCCCATGTCGGACAGGTAAAGGCGGCCGGCGCGGTCGGCGGCGATCGCCTCGAGCACGCCGAGCCCGCTCATGACCTCGCGCGGCGGGGCCGTGCCGGGGCAGTCGGGCGCCGCGAGCGCGGACGGCGGGGCGAGCAGGCAGGCGAGCAGCGCGCACGCCGCCGCGGCGCTCCGGACGCGCAGGGTCAGCGGGCGCGCGAGCGCGAGCGGCGCTTGCTCTTGGCCTTGGCGGCGGGCCGCGTGCATGGCTGCTTGGTGACCACGGTCTCGTCCGAGCCGTCCGCCCACCAGAAGCGGACCGGTGACTCCCAGTAGCCGGACTTCGGGCACCTGGGCGGCGTGGTCGTGTAGCTGCGCCCGTCGCGCGTGTAGGGCTGCGTGACGATGTCCGAGCCGAGCTGGAGCGCGGTGTCGGTGGGGCAGGTGACGAGTGCCGGGTAGCAGGTGGGCGACGCGTACTCGATCGAGCCGTCGTCGGCGATCCGCCCGCGGCTCACGGTGGCGATCAGCGGCGAATGGATCAGCATGACCTGCTCGCCCGCGTTGTTGAACACGTCGACGTCGAGCTTCGACTCGGACCCCATGAACTTGCCGCGCGCGGTCCCGCCGCCGAGCCGGCTGCCCTCCGGACACGCCGCCGGCCCCTGCACCTGGAGCTGGACGTCGGTCGCGGTGCAACGATCCGGGACGCTCGTGTCGTAGCGCAGCCCGGCGGGCGAGTAGAAGGTCATCTTGCGCATGTACGGCGGGTCGGCGCTCGGGTCGTTCGCGGCGTGGTAGGTGCCGCTGAAGCTGAAGCCGGTCGGAGCGTTCGGCTGGGCGGTCGTGTACCGGTGCTCGATCGTCCCGTGGGCGAAGCTGACCGGCTCGGCCGCGGCCGCGCCGGGCCACGCGCACGCCCACGCGACCATGAGTACGACGATCGCCCCCCTCCACATGGGGGGGTTGTTCCCCAACGGGCGCGTCGCCAACCTAAATCCCGAGTGCGGTTCGCGTGGCGGCGCGCAGGCACGTGATCGCGCGACAAAGCGTGCTCGCCTGGATGCGCCGGGTCTTCGGCGGCGCGTTCCTCGCGCTGGCCGGCAGGCTCGCCCTCGCCGAGCGCTGAGGGTCCGGGGGCGCGGCCGCCTACTAGCGCGCGGTGCCGCGCCGAGCACGGCGCCTGCACGGCATCCGGTGAACGTTGCGCTCGACCCCGCCGTCGGCGAACGTGAGGCGCGCCTTGAAGGTCCACGTGCCCGACGACGGGCACTTTCGCGGCGTGCGCACCGCGGCACGGCCGCCCGCCGACCGCGGCGGGAAGATGTTGCGGACCCGCCGCAGGGCGCCCTCCCCGTCGGGGGGCCCGCCGGGCGTCGCCGGCACGTCCACGGTCCGGGTGCGGCCGGTGCCCTCCCCGTGCGCGATGAACCGCAGCGGGAGGTCCTCGGACTCGCCGAGCACGCGGAACCGGTCAGAGCCGAAGTCGAACGCGTTGACGAGCACCGGGTTCTCGCCCGCACCCGGGAACCCGGTCATCGACGTGTTGCCGTGCCCGCTCCCCAACCAGGTCGCTGCCGGGCACGCCGACACGCCCTGGAGCTGGAGCTGCAGGTCGGACACGGTGCAGTCCGGGACGACGGACTCGTCGAACCGCGTGCCCACCGGGAACGTGAAGACCTCCTGGCGGACCGGGATCGGCTTCGCGTCCGGGTCGTCGGGGTGCTTGTAGAGGATCTGGGTGTCGATCCCGGTGGACGCGCCCGGCGCGCTCGTGGTGAAGACCTGCCGGTAGTCGAACCGGGGCCCCGCCTGTGCGGCGCCCGGGACCGCGCCGGCGACGATCGCGGCGCTCAGCACAGCGATCGCTCTCCCCCTCGACGACGTCCCCCGAGCCATCTCCACGAAGGCTACGTGCTCGGGCGCCTCCCCGCGTCAGCTCGGTGCGGCGTCCAGCGAGTAGTCGACCCACTCCGAGCGCCGCGCGCCGACCCGCTCGTACACCCGCTGGGCGCGCAGGTTGTCCTTCGCGGTCTGCCAGCCGATCGACGCGGCGCGGTCCCCGGCCCTCACGCGCGCCTCCTCGATCAGCGCCTCGGCGAGGCCCGACCCGCGCGCCTCGGGGCGCACGTACAGGTCGTTCAGGATCGCGGTCCGCGAGGCGGCGAGCGTCGACCAGCTCCAGTAGACGGTGGCGAAGCCGAGGGCGTGTCCGCGCTCGTCGCGCGCGATGAGCTGGAAGCCCTCGCAGCGCGGGTCGTCCAGCAGGGCGCGCGACAGGGACAGCAGCCGCTCGTCGGCCGGCTCGGCCTCGTAGAACGTGCAGTACTCGCGCATCAGCGGGAGGAGGTCCGGCAGGTCGGCCTCCACCACGGGTGAGACGTGCGGGCTCAGTCGACCGCGGGAGTGACCGCCGGCGGGCCCTCGTAGATCTTGCGCGCCGGGTCCTCCATGTTGGCCGCCCGCACAGCCTTCACGTCGCCGTGGTAGTTGCCGTTGCCGGTCGGGTCGCTCATCACCAGCGAGCCTAGCTCGAAGGCGGCCAGCGCCAGGTGCGGCACCCACTGGCCGGTGCCCTTCTTCCACTGGCCGGTGACGAACGGAGTCGCGGCCAGCGCCAGTGCCCCGATCGCGTCGAGCGCCAGGTGCGCCTTGTACGGGATCGCCTTGACGGCGCCGAGCGGGTAGTCGGTCAGCGTGCTATAGCCGGCGTGGATCGCACCGGCGACCCTGATCTGCGTGGCGGCCTGCGAGCCCTCGATGCCGGCGAGCTTCGGGAACGCGGTCATCAGCAGCGCGCCGACGGTGTAGTCGGTCATGCCGTGCAGCGTCGAGTCGATCGGGCGCGGTGGGAAGGGCACGTCAACCGTCCTTTCCGGGCTTGAGCACGACCTTCACGCAGTCGTCCTGCTTGTGCTTGAACGTCTCGTAGGCATTCGACGCCTCGTCGAGCGGGAGCCGGTGGGTGACCACGAAGCTCGGGTCGATGTCGCCGTTGCGCACGTGGTCGTAGAGCCTCTTCATGTACTTGTGGACGGGTGCCTGGCCCGCCCGCAGCTGGAGGCTCTTGTTGAGGAACGCGCCGGTGGGGAACTTGTCCATGAGCCCGCCGTAGACGCCCATCACCGACACGATGCCGCCCGGCCGGCAGGCCAGGATCGCGTCGCGCAGGGCGTGGCCGCGATCGGTCTCGGCGCGCATCGCCTGCTTCTGGCGCTCGACCGCGTGCAGTACGCCGTGGCCGTGCACCGCCTCCATCCCGACGGCGTCGATCACCGCGTCGGGGCCGCGGCCGCCGGACAGCTCCTTGAGCTGCTCGACGATGTCAGCGTCCTCGGAGAAGTTGATGACGTCGGTCGCGCCCGCCCTGTTCCGGGCCATCTGGAGCCGGTAGTCGTACTGGTCGATCGCGATCACCCGCTCGGCGCCCATCATGATCGCGCTCGCGATGGCGAACAGGCCGACCGGCCCGGCCCCGAAGACCGCGATCACCTCGCCGCCCTTGATGTCGCACAGGTCGGCTCCGAAGTAGCCCGTCGGGAAGACGTCCGACAGGAACAGGACCTGCTCGTCGGTGAGGTCGTCCTCGATCTTGATCTGGTTGACGTCGGCGTACGGGACCCGCGCGTACTCGGCCTGACCGCCCGCGTAGCCGCCGGTGATGTGCGAGTAGCCGAAGATGCCGCAGGTCGAGTGCCCGAACATCTTCTCGGCGATGCCGGAGTTCGGGTTCGAGTTCTCGCAGGCGGAGTACAGCTCGTGCTTGCACGACCAGCAGTTGCCGCAGGCGATCGGGAACGGAATGACCACGCGGTCGCCGACCTCGAGGTTCGGGACGCCCTTCCCCTTCTCGACGATCTCGCCCATGAACTCGTGGCCGAGGATGTCGCCGCGCTTCATCTCCGGGACGTAGCCGTCGTAGAGGTGGAGGTCGGAGCCGCAGATCGCGGTGGAGCTGATCTTCACGATCGCGTCGCGCTCGTTGAGGATCTTGGGGTCCGGGACCTCCTCGACCTGGACCGTGTTGCGTCCTGACCAGACGGTCGCGCGCATCAGACCCCCGCCTTCTCGATCTCGGAGTCGTCCAGCGGCTGAGCGGGCCGCTGCTTGAGCTTGCGCTCGGCCAGCTCGCCCTCCGGCGCGCCATCGGAGCGGGCGATCACACCGGTCTCGACGTGCTGCTTGAAGCGGCGCAGGTCGTCCATCACCTTCGCGCGCGGGTCCTTGCCGGCGAGCTTGGCCACCATCTCGCCGAGCTTGCCGCCGGGAGGGGCGCCCTCGAGGTCCACGTAGATCTCGGTGCCGCGATCGCCCGGCGCGTCCCGGAAGGTCACGGCCGCATCGGTGCCGTCGACGTAGTCGGGGCGGTACTCGGAGCTGCTCCAGAGCCGCTCCAGCTCCTCGCGCGGCTTCATCACCGTGATCGCTGCTCTCGAACTCACGCTCTGCCTCCTCGAACCATCGATTCCGTGGGGGGAAAGCTGCCCGATGGGGCCAACCGGAAACCGCGGCGGCGGCTTGACTTGGCGCGTGCGCCGGATCAGACTCGGCCGGTGTCCCGCGCGGGTGCCTGCGTGGCCGCGATCCTGCTGGTCCTGGCCGCCGCCCCCGCGGCGCAGGCGTTCGACACGGGTCCGCACCACGACATGACCGTCGACGCCCTCAGCGCCGAGGGCTTCGCGCGGCCGGCGGCCGACATCGTGGCGGTCAACAACTACTTCGTGGACCTGTACTCGAACGAGAAGGAGAACCCGTTCTCCGGGCACCACTCCTGGTACCACCCGCTCACGATCGTCGGCGGGGGCACGTTCCACAACGAGCACTGGGACGCCGCCCTGGTGGAGGCGACGGACCGCCTGCACTTCGACCCCCACGACCAGAACCAGACCTCCACCACCGCCGAGATCGAGGCTGAGTGGGAACGCCTCCAGCGCGGCACCACGCGCTCACTCAAGGACGCGAAGGACCTGTGGGCGCTCTCGCGGGGGCCGTCTGGCTACCCGCAGCAGGCGGCCGACGCCGCGCTGACCGTGCTCAGCGCGCTCGGGGTGAGCCTGCACGCGCTCCAGGACTTCTACACGCACACGAACTGGCTCGAGCCCGGCGCCGGGGCCGGCGGCCAGGGTCCGGGCTGGGCGGCCCAGGGCCAGGGCACCACGCCGACCTGGTACGACCTCCCCAAGGGGCTCCGCGACGGCGCCGACATCTACGCCGGGCGCTCGCCGGGCCACCGCCCGCACGGAAGCTGGAAGGAGGACCGCAACGAGAACCTCAACAGGGGGATGAACAAGGACTGGTCGGGTCGCCCCCTGTTCACGGAGGCGTACCGAGCCGCGTACTTCGCCACCCGCCAGTGGGTGCGCGCGGTGCGGCGCTGGCTCGCGAACGAGGAGCTGTGGGGGCGTGCGATGGCGCTCGCGGAGCGGCCGGCGGAGCTCCAGCGCGACGTCCTCGGCGGAGCGTTCCTGATGTCGCTCTACTCGGGCCACTGGCAGGGCGAGGGCGAGCCGTGCAACCCCAAGGGCGGCTGGCCGGCACCGATCGGCAAGGGCGAGCTGAGCTGCGGCGAGCGGAGTGGCTGGGGCGGGAACCTGCTCGACCTCCGGAGTGCGACCAAGTCGTACTTCCAGCGCGGCAAGACCCGCTTCCGCGGTTTCTTCGAGGGCGCCGCCAGGGCGGTGGGCTACCACAGCCCGGTCGGCGAGACGTTCCCGGTCGAGTCGAGCCGCGACATCCAGGCCGCCACGCGATTCGTCCGGCTCCAGGTGCTGTCGATCCGCGGCGTCGAGCTCGGCGACCCGGGCCCGGACGACGCCGACATGTACACGCGCGCGAGCATCGCGGGGCAGGACTTCGACTCGGCCGTGATCCACAGCCACGACCGGTTCAGCTTCCCGCGGCCCTACCACGCGTTCACGTGGCTTCGGTCGGTGCCGGCCGGCGGCAGCTACGGAGAGCCGGTGTCGACGATGACCGTCGAGCTGCGCACCTCGAATGACCGCAGCGCCGGGACCGACGACGACGTCTCGCTGCGGATCGGCTCCGGCCGTACCTGGACGCTCGACAAGCGCCTCTACGACGACTTCGAGCGCGGCGACCGCGACACCTACAGCGTGCCGATCGACGCCGCCACGCGGCGCGGCCTGAGCGTGGGCGACATCCAGCAGGTGGAGATCGCCAAGTCGAAGGACGGCGTGGGAGGAGGCTGGAAGCTCGCCGGTGTGAAGCTGACGGTCAACGGGCGCGTGCTGTACCGCAACGACCGCGTGAACCGCTGGCTCGAGAACAGCAAGCGCGTGTGGCGGGCTCCGGACTTCGCGCCCTCGGCCCCGGCCGGCCCGGCCCTGCCGGTCTGGCTCGACCTGCGCGAGGACGACACCGTCTACGGCGGCGACGACCAGGGCGACGTGAACCCCTACGACGCGCGCGACGCGCTCGCGCGCGGGTACGTGCCAGGCACGGTCGCCGAGCAGACGATCAGCGGCGGCGAGAAGTACAGGGGCCGGCTCGGCAAGGACGGCGACGACGGGGTCCTGCGCTACCGGATCGACACCCTCGACATGGTGCCGCCTCCACCGCTGCCGAAGCCACCGGACCCGCCGCCGGAGGACCCGCCGAAGCCGGGCGACCCACCGCCACCGCCGAAGCCCGACCTGATCGTCACCGCGCTGAACCAGTACTCGTTCACGGTGAAGAACCAGGGCGCCGGCGCGGCTGGTCCGTTCACCGTCACCCTCGTGGGCGCCGGGACGCACAACTTCGACGGGCTGGCGGCGGGGGCGTCGGCCAGCCGGACCTACAACAGCAGCTGCGAGGCCGGAAGCAGCGAGGCCCGCGCCGACTCACTCGACCAGGTCGACGAGAGCGACGAGACGAACAACGTGACTCGCGGCGGTCCGTACTTCTGCTGAGCTCGCCCTCGCGCTAGAGCGACCCCAACCACGCGAGCAGTGCGGTCGTGGTGAGGAGTGCCGGGGCGGGGTGGCGCAGCAGGCCCCGCGCGGATCGCGAGTTCGCGACGCCGAGCCCGATGCTGATCGCCGCGAAGCCCGTCGCCGCCGCGGCGGCCACCACGCCGACCCCGCGCGCCGTGTCGCCGTCGAGGACCGAGCCCGCGAGCAGGAGCGAGACACCCACGGTGACGAAGCCGACCGTGGTCATGTGCCACGTGATGTGGATCATGCTCATGGTCGTCCGCGGGCCGCCGAAGCGACTCGGCGGCAGCGTCTCCGGCGACAGGTTCCGCACCACGAGCATCTGACCGCCCACGCCGTGGATCGCGGCGCCGAGGAGCGCGAGCGACCCGGCGACGATCAGCGCGACATCGTGCACGCCCGCACCGTACCGCTAGCCGGCTCCTCTACGATCTGGGCATGACGCTCGAGCAGCGCGCGGCGGCCGCCGCGGCGGAGGCTAAGCGAGCTGAGGAGGCGGGCGACCGCTGGGCCGCGCACGACGCGTGGCGGCGCTACCAGCGCATCGTCGACGCCGCACGACCGCCAGGTGAGCTCGTCGAGCGAGCGAACCGGCTGCGGCGACTTGCCGCCAGCGTGCGGGTGCTCGACAAACCCACGCGGTGATCGACACGCCCTTCGAGGTGGGCCGTATGCTCGGCCGCCTAAATGGCTCCGGGATCCCCTATGTCGTGGTCGGTGGTATCGCGGTGATCGTCCACGGCTATGTCCGCCCCACCGAGGATCTCGATGTACTGGTCCCACAACGTTCACCGATAGGGGATGCGCTGCGGGTACTCCTGGCGGACTGGGGCGCGACGCGGCTCGACGGCTCAGCCCTTCCCGACGCGCTGTTCGATGGCGAGCACAATGTGCGCGCTCGGACGCCCGATGGCGTCGTCGACTTCATCCCCGAGGGCGAGCCGCCGCTCGACTTCGAAGCGGTCCGGGACTCTGCTCAGCGGGTTGAGATCGACGGCGTGGAGACGCGCGTGTGCGACCTTCGCCACCTGGCGGCGTTCAAGCGACTCGCCGGAAGGCTTCGCGACCGCGCCGACCTGGCCGAGCTCGAGGCCGCGCACGGGGCGCTACCCGACGTCTAGCGCGACGCCGTGCGGTTCGCGGCCGGCTTGTAGTCGCGACACGGCTGGGCCCTGAGGGCGGGGCACGGCGGCAGCTCGGTCGGCACGGCGACGTCGGGCACGACCGGGAGCGTCAGGCTCGACGGCATGCGCTTCGAGTACGCGATCGCCACCGTCGCCTTCCCCTTCGGCTGCGTCTCGCTGAACGACCAGACGGGCTGGTCGCCGTTCGGCGCCGTGATCGTCACGCGGATGCGCGATCCGGCGCGGTAGGCGTGACCCTGGTAGTAGAGCGGGATCGTGACCTTCACGAAGCGGTTGCTCGGCATCGCCGCGACGTCCTTGGCGCGGAGGCTGAGCACGGGCGCGAGCGGCGTGCTCCGCTTGGCGTCCAGCTTGCGCCTGTTCGCGCGCACCCAGCCGCTCTGCACGAACGTCTCCTTGCCGTCCGGCCTCACCTCGGTGACCGTGGCCTGGAGATCGACGTTCTTGCGCGACGACCGCACCCAGGCGCGCACCGCTCCGGCGCCGACGACGGTCGTGGTGGCCTTCAGCGGGCTCGACACGTACGACGCGCCGGTCCCGGCCGGAGGCTCGAGCCACTTGTAGGGCGGGGTGGCGGTCCACAGCCCGTCCTCGCCCGCGGCGGTGTCGCCGGTGAAGTCCGTCAGCGGACGGGCCTTGGCGTCCCACGTGAACGAGCTCGCACGCGCGCGCGCCGACGGCTTGCCGCGCAGCGCCCCCTTGCCCGAGAAGAACCACGAGCGCGCGGTCGTGCCCGGCACGGGGAAGCTCTTGAACGAATGCTCGAAGCCCGGGACCGGCGCGCCCGGAGGGGAGCCGCCGGCGCCGTTGTCGAACAGGACGCGGACCGGGTCGAGCTGCTCGAACGCGGCGAGCGCCCCCTCGTAGGTCGGCTGGTCCTGGATCGGGTCGGGCGGCAGCGTCTGTCCGTCGATGCCCATCGCCGCCTGGTAGATCAGCGGCGCCCCCGCGCGGATGTGCGCGGAGTTCGTGGCGGGCGCCTGTTTGGCCACGTACAGCTTCAGGAAGTCGTACCAGCGGTTGAACGTCTCGGGCGCGAGCGAGTCGACGTGCGTCCCGTTGGTGAAGGTGAACCACTTGCGGTTGGTCCCGGTGAAGCGCGCGGCCAGCGTCGGGCAGTGCCCGCCGGTCTGCTCGTCCTGCCACTGGCAGGCCATGAACGTCGGGACCTTGATCTTGTCGACGAAGGTGATCGGCGACAGCTCGTCGACGATCTCGGGCTTGTAGGTGTTGTTCGCCCTGATCTTCGCCTGAAGGTCCGCCGCCTGCCCGTGGAGGGCCTGGTTGTCCTTGCAGACCTGATCGCCCTCCTGGATCCGCTTGTACGCCCACGGCTGCCCGGCGTCGGGCCCCGCCGGCTTGGCCTCCTTCTCCCGCTCCTTCGCCCACTCCACCGCGAAGCCCGTGTTGAGGACGCCGCCCGGATAGAGCGTCGTCTGCACGCCGTCGAGGACCGACAGCGGCGAGATCGCGGCCAGGCTCGGGGGCTGCATCTGCGCCGTGAAGAGCTGGCTGATCCCGCCGTAGGAGATGCCCATCATCCCGACCTTGTTGTGCATCACCCACGACTGGCGCGCGACCGTCTCGACCACGTCGTAGCCGTCGAGGCTCTGTAGCGGCTCGAAGAAGTCGAACGCGCCGCCCGAGCAGCCGGTGCCGCGCATGTTCACGTCCACCACCGTGAATCCCATGAGGTTCGCGATGATCGCGATGCCGTTCGTCGGGCCGGCCGGGTTCGCGTAGCCGTAGCCCGAGTACTCGATCAGGGTGGGGGTGGGGCCGGTCGGGACCTGGGGGAGGAAGCCCGCGGGCGAGGCGTTCGTGATGTCCTGCGGCGGGTGCACGTTGATCGCGAGCTTGGTGCCGTCGCGCGTGGTCAGGTAGCCGTAGCCGCTCGACGGGATCTGCTGGTCGTAGACCTTCGGATCCGGCGGCGCCGCCTGATTCGTGAGGACCGTGACCGGCTCCGACGTCGTACCGCCGCTCCTCACGCGGTAGCCGGAGCCCGGCTTGACCTTGCGGAAGAGCAGGCCGCCCTGTGCGTCGGCCTCCCGTGTGGCGACCGTGCGGCCGGCGCCGTCGAGCAGAGACGCCTCCGCGCCCGGCGTCAGGCCGGTCACGTCGACCTGCTCGGCGCTGCCGCGCGCGTCGAACGACGCCTGGGCCGACGCCGTCGCGGTCATGAACGCGAGGACGGCGACGACGCAAAGCGACAGGCGGAGGCCCCGAAGCACGGCGACAACTCAAGCAGGACGGGGCGCGGAGTGTCGCAGTCGCGGCACGACCGGGCGGGCGAGGGGGCCGCCCGCCCGGTCGCTGCGATCGCCTCAGGTGGCGGGGGTCGGCTGGGCCGAGCTGCCCGAGTCGTCGTTCGAGCTGTCGCCGCGGCTGCCGTGGTCCGGGCAATCCTCGCGCTGCTGCTCCTCCTCGGCGTCGGCGACGCCGTCGCCGTCCGCGTCCGGATCGTCGACGTCGAGGATCCCGTCGGCGTCGTCGTCGGTGTCGACAGAGTTGGCCTGGCCGTCACCGTCGATGTCGCGGTCGCGCGAGTTGCGGGCGCCGTCGGCGTCCACGTCGCGGTCGCGCGAGTTGCGCAGCGAGTCGCCGTCGGTGTTGCGGTCGCGCCCGTTGCGGACGCTGTCGCCGTCGATGTCGCGATCGCGGACGTTCGCGATCCCGTCGCCGTCGGCGTCGCGTGTCGAGCCGGCCAGCGCCGTACCCGACGCGCCCAGTGCGGCGATGCACGCCGCGACCAGGGCGATGGCTCGGAACTTCTTGGTGATGCTCATGAGATGGCTCCTCTCGTGGGGTATTTGCACGAGAGACGTGCGGGGCGCGCCGGTGTTTGGCCGAGCGTGTGTTTTCTTAGGTTGCTCTTCGACTGAACGACACGGAGGTACGCGATGGGATCCATACACGTGCACGAGTTCATGTCCCTCGACGGCGTCATAGACACGCCGACGTGGACGTTCGACTACGGCTTCGATCCCCGGATGGGGGAGGCGATCGGCGGCCTCACAGCGAGCTCGCGGGGCATCCTGCTCGGGCGGACGACCTATGAGATGTTCGAGCCCGCGTGGTCGAGCCGGACCGAGGAGGACGACCCCGGGGCGCCGTTCTTCAACGACACGACCAAGTACGTCGTCTCGTCCACGCTCACCGAGGCGACGTGGAACAACTCGGAGATCGTCGGACCGTACGACCCCGACGCGATCCGCCGGCTGAAGGACGAGGTCGACGGCGACCTCTACGTGAGCGGCAGCGGCACGCTGGTCCGGGCGATGCTCGCCGACGGCCTCGTCGACGGGCTGCACCTGTTCGTCTTCCCACTCACCCGCGGGTCCGGCCCGCGGCTGTTCACCGAGGAGGACGCGCCCGGCAAGCTGGCGCTGACCAACACCGACACGTACCCGAACGGCGTGGTCTACCTCGCGTATCGACCCGAGGTGTGAGGGCCCGGCAGGCTAGCGGTGGGTGAGATCGGGCACGCCGGGCGGATCGGCGGCGGCGGATACTGCCCGGCATGCGCCTACACGACTACGGACCATCGCCCAACTGCCACAAGGTTCGAATCCTCCTCGCCCAGCTCGGCCGCGACTACGAGCGGGTACCGGTCGACATCTTCGGCGGCGACACGCTCGAGCCCAGCTACTTCGAGAAGAACCCGGGGCTCACGACGCCCGTGCTCGAGGTGGAGCCCGGCGTCTACCTCCCCGAGTCCGGAGCGATCCTGCTCTACCTGGCCGAGGGGAGCGAGTTCCTTCCCGACGATCCGCTCGAGCGCGCGCACGTGCACCGCTGGATGATGTACGAGCAGGCGCGGCTGTTCGGGATCGTGGGCACGCTGCGCTTCTTCGTGATGAGCGGCCGGCTCGATCCCGAGAGCCAGCAGGCGAGGCAGCAGCTCCGCTTCTCGGCGGCGGCCATCGGCCTGCTGGAGGCGCACCTCGCGAGCAACGAGTTCTTCGTGGCCGGCCGCTACACGGTCGCCGACATCGCGCTGTACGGGTACCTCCAGGTCGCGCACGAGGCGGGCGTGGACATGGGCGCGTTTCCGAATGTCACCGCCTGGCTCGACCGGGTCCGCGAGCAGCCGGGCCACGTGGCCGACCTCGAGCCCTACCCGGACAACGCGCGGGTCGGCAAGGGCCGGTCGATCTACGACCTGGTGACGATCGAGTCGTAGCGCGCCGGCCGTTCAGGAGCGGCGCGGCGGGCGCACCACGCGGATGACCGGCCTGGTCTTCGTGCACCCGTCGTAGGTGCGGGTGGAGACCACGCGCGCGCCGCTCGTGTGCGTCGCGACGATCCGCACCTTCAGCCTGCCGGTCGCCGGGAGCGGCGCGCTCACCCTGCGCAGGTCGCGACCGGTGCGTACCAGCGTCCGCCTCCCGTTTACGAACAGCTCGGCCCGCGTGATGCGCGTGCCGGGAACGCGGTGGAGCTTGAAGGTCGACTTGCGCGGCCGCGGGCAGCCGCACGCGCCTTCCGGCCGCGCCGGGTCGTCGCTCGCCCAGCGCGGGTCGTTCACGTTGAAGCTCATGAGCCCGGGGCGCAGGTAGTCGTAGGGATCGCGCAGCCAGCGCAGCTCGGTCGCGGCGGTCAGGCCCTCGTGCCGTGACATCTCGCGGTACATGTACTGCTCGAAGTCGTCGCCTGACCCGTACTCGGCGACGAAGTCGTGGTGCGTCGGATACATGACCTTCGGCCGGATCGCGTCGATGTAATCCACCGGGTCGCGCACGCCGTTCGTCGGGTTGTTGAAGCCGACCACCGCGTTCAGCTCGACGTCGGTCGCGGGCAACCTGCGCATCACGTCGAAGACCTGCGGCGCGCGCTCGCGCAGCGGGCCCGAGCTGTCGTTCCAGACGAGCGCGAAGCGTCCGACGCGGAACTGGTAGAGCAGGCTCGAGCCCTCGTCGCCCGCCGTGTTCGCGAGGCCCGGTACCGCGGACGGGCCCGGCGGGTGGACCAGGACCAGCGTCGGATCGATCAGCGGCGGCGGGAGGAGCTGCGGGTCGCGGTGCTCGGCGTCCGGCGGCTCGGCCGCGCTGTGCACGTGCTTGAGGACCGAGACGCAGACGTCGTCGCCGAGCGGCCGCAGCTCGCGCACCTCGGCGCCGGGCGCGGAGCCGCGATCGACCGCCTCGACGCACCTGATCGGCAGGACATGGCCGGCGTACGCCTCCGCCTGCGCCCGGGTCTGGTCGCAGTGCTCGGGCGTGCCGACGACCGTCGCGTTCGTGCGCGCGGCGAGCTGCCCGGCGGTCGACGCGTGGTCGTAGTGCCCGTGACCGATGAAGATCGCCTCGGGCCGCAGCGCCGCGAGCTCGTCGGTGGTGGTGGGCACGTAGTTGGGACGGTCCTCGCCCTTGTGGATGTAGGTGTCGAGCAGGACGGCGTGGCCGTCGATGGCCGCCGCGAAGCTGGCGACGCTGAACCACGAGAGGATGACCCGGCCGCGTGGAAGCGTGCCGTCCGCGGCGACGTTCTCGGCGCCGAAGAAGTGCTGCCTCGCCTTGATCGTCTCGGCCGGGAGTCCCTGAGCCCGGGCGCCGCCGGTCAGCACGGCAAGGCACACGGCGCACAGCGCTGCCGCGCGAAGCGCCCTCATCGGCTCGGCGCTACGTCGCCCCGTCCTCGTCCGGCGTCTCGATCTCCCGCTTGAGGATCTTCCCGGTCGGTCCCTTCGGGAGCTCGTCGACGAGCCAGATCACGCGCGGGTACTTGTAGGCAGCGACCCGCTCCTTCACATACGCGCGGAGGTCGTCCGGCGAGAGCTCCTCGCCGTCGCGCACCGCCACGGCGGCGCCCACCTCCTCACCGAGCTCGTCGTGCGGGACGCCGACCACGGCCGCCTCGCGCACCGCGGGGTGCGAGTAGATGACCTCCTCGACCTCACGCGGGTAGACGTTGTAGCCGCCGCGGATGATCAGGTCCTTCTTGCGGTCGACGATGAAGAGGTAGCCGTCCTCGTCCACCTACGCGACGTCGCCGGTGTGGAACCAGCCGCCGCGCATCACCTCGTCGGTCGCCTCGGACTTGCCCCAGTACTCGCGCATGACGAACGGCCCGCGCATGACGACCTCGCCCGGCTCGCCCTGCGGCACGTCGTTGTCGTCGTCGTCCACGACCTTCATCTCGGTCCCGCCGACCGGGACGCCGATCGACCCGGGCTTGCGCTTGTCCGGGAGGTTGAACGAGCCCATGCCGGTGGTCTCCGACAGCCCGTAGCCCTCGAGGATCGTCGCATCGAAGGCGTCCTCGAACCCTCGCAGCACCTCGACCGGGATCGCCGCCCCGCCCGAGACGCAGAACTTGAGCGAGCTCGTGTCCGTGTCCTTGCTCCCGGGGTGGTTCAGCAGCGCGGAGAACATCGTCGGCACGCCCGCGAACAGCGTGGCCTGGTCGCGCTCGATCACCTCGAGCACCTTTTCCGGACCGAAGCGCGGGACCAGCGTGAGCAGGCCGCCGTGGACGAGGCAGACGTTCATGACGCTGTTCATGCCGAACACGTGGAAGAGCGGAAGCGTGGCGACCGCCACGTCCTCGGGTCCGATCTCCACGAGCTCGCGGGCGGTGGAGGCGCCCGCCGAGAGGTTCGCGTGCGTCAGCGTCGCGCCCTTCGGCGCGCCCGTCGTGCCGGACGTGTAGATGATCACGGCGGGCTCGTCGTCGGCGCGGTCGGTGACCTCCTCGACCGGCTCCGCGCCGCCGAGCAGCTGCTCGAACTCGCCGGGCTTCGTGATGACGCACTCGGCGCCGGCCTCCGCCGCGCCGGCCTCGGCGGCCTCGGCGAAGTCCGGCCAGGCGAACATGAGGCGCACGCCCGCGTCGTTCAGGTAGTAGCTGACCTCGCGCCCCTTGAGCAGCGGGTTCATCGGCACGAGGACCGCGCCGATGCGCAGCGCGCCGAAGTAGAGGACCGGGAAGTACGGGACGTTCGGGAGCTGGATCGCGACGCGATCGCCCTCGCCGACGCCCTTCGAGCGCAGCAGCCCGGCCGCGCGCGCGACGCCCGCGTCGAGCATCGAATACGTGAGGGCGAGGTCGTCGAGCTTGACGGCCTGGCGGTCGGCGTGTTCGCTTGCGGACTGCGAGAACAGTGTGGCGAAGTTCATGCGGCTCCCCTGACTAGGACACTCGGCGGCACATGATGACGCGCAGCTCAGCGCCGCGTGAGCGCGGCGATCGCCTGGAGCTCGCCCGGCCCGAAGTTGAAGTGGTCGCGCGGTTTCTTGCCGAGGGCCGACGCGAGCTTGTTGCCCCAGCCCCAGACGCCCGGACGTTCCGCCCAGGCGACCGCGCCGGAGGGCACGTCCACGAACCCCGCGCGCAGGTAGGCGCGGGCCATCACCTTCTTCTGGAACCCGAGCGGGAGGAGGGAGGGCACGCTCGCGGCGTAGCGCGCGGAGTCGAGGTAGACGACCATCGGGAAGGTGTTGCAGCTCGCGCTGCTGGTGCCGTAGATGCGCGGGCCAAACTCGGCGAGCGGCGGGGAGAGCTCGAGGAACGCGGTCAGCCGGCGCCCGACCTCGTTGGCGTCGAGCTCGTCGGCGAAGACGACCGGGACGAGGATGGCGAGGCCGGCCGCGTCGAAGCGCAGTGCGAGCACGTCGCTCAGCGGGACGAACGGGACGAGCGCCTCGCTCACCTGGCTCGCCTCGGCGCCACCGCCCGAGAGCAGCCCGGGGCCGACCCCGCCTCCGAGCAGCAGGGTCATCGCCTCGACGAGATGCTCGCCCTGCTTCATCGCGCCTTCGGTCTTCACGTCGTGGGCGCGGAGGCCGATCGCGAATCCCTGGCTCTCGAGCACCTGCGTCAGCCCGGCGGAGAACGCCGCGCGGTCGTCGGCGTGCTCCCCGTTCGCGGCGCCGGTGTGGCCGCCGCCCCCGTCGCGGGTGAGACCCTGCCGCTCGAGCACCCCGGGCGGTGCGCTCGCCAGCGTCCAGATGACGATGGAGAAGCTCGTGGCCTGGGTCATCCTCGGCTCCGCGACCAATCCCTCCCGCGTCATCGCCTCCTCCAGGTCCTGGCGCAAGCGCTTCGACAGCCGCTTGCGCCCCGCCAGGGCCACCACGTCGCGCGGCATCGCGATGAGCGACCCGCCCTGGGCCTCCGCGCGGCGGCGGAGCTCGGCGGCGGCCGCCGCGGCTCCGGTCGCGCTGTCGGTCTGGGCTGGCACTCGGCGCGCGAGTCTAAGGCCGTCCCCGTGTTCGCGATCCGCCGGGCGGGTAGGGCCGATGGAGCCGCTGCGCGCGGCCCCGGGCAAACTCTTCGAGGAGGCAGCGATGGCCGACCAGCAGCGTGACGTGATCGAGGTCCTGGAGCACGACCATCGCGAGGTGGAGGAGATGTTCACGGAGCTCGAGTCGCTGCGCGGCGCCTCCACCGACGAGGAGCGCACGCGGCGCAAGGAGCTGACCGAGCAGGTCACGATCGAGCTCGTCCGGCACTCGGTCGCCGAGGAGGTGCTCGTCTACCCGCGCGTGGAGGCCAAGGTGAGCGCCGAGGAGGTCGAGCACGCGCGCGAGGAGCACGCGGAGGCGGAGGAAACGCTGCAGCGGCTCGAGAAGCTGGACGCGGACGCTTCGGAGTTCGACGACGAGCTCGCCACGTTGATGGAGGAGATCCGCCACCACATCGAGGACGAGGAGGGCGAGATGTTCGCCCACATGCGACAGGTCCTCGACGCCGACGAGCTGCGCGACATGGGCGGCGCCGTCGAGGCCTTCAAGAAGGTCGCGCCGACCAGGCCGCACCCGAACGTTCCGAACGAGGCGCTGCCGCGACTCGCGGTGGGGCCCGCGGCATCGCTGTTCGACCGCATGCGGGACCTGGCGAGCGGACGCGGCACAGGCGACTGAGCCGCGGCGCTCGCCTCACTCCCCGCTCGACCCGGCTAGGCCGTCGCCGGCTCCGGGTCCGGGCGCACGACGACCGTGTCGGCGACGGCCAGCACCTCGTCGGCCGGCATGTCGACCTTCGCGGCGTGATCGCGGACGGCCTGCTCGTTCGCTGCCTCGTAGATGCAGACGGTCCCGAGCGCGCCGTCGCTCTCGCTCACGACGTAGCTGCGGATCCAGCGGATGTCGTCGGGGAACTCGTCGGCCGCGACCTGCTTCGACCGCTCGGCCGTCGCGCCGAGCTCCTCCGGCGTCTGCCACGCGGTGCGCCGGCGGATCATGAAGAGCTGCATGTGTCCTCCTCCGAGGTGGTTGCCGGGCGCCAGGCTACAGGATTTACCGACAGGCTGTCGGTATAGTCGCAGGGATGTCAGGTGAGGTGGCGGCGAGGGGAGCGGAGGCCGGGTTCCCCCGCAGTCGCGGCCGACCGAGCGAGGGTGCCCGAGAGGCGCTGGTCGGGGCCGCGCGCGAGCTGTTCACCGAGCACGATTTCCACGCCGTGGGCACCGCGCAGGTGCTGGCACGGGCGGGTGTGAGCCGCGGCGCGATGTACCACCACTTCCCCTCGAAGACCGACCTGTTTCGAGCCGCGTGGGAGACGAGCGAGCGCGACCTGCTCGCGCGCTTCACCGAGCGCTCGACCGGTGGGGGGAGCCCCTTCGAGTCGCTCGTGAGCGGCTGCCGCGCATATCTCGTCGAGTGCGCGACCTCGCGCGAGCTCCAGCGCATCGGTCTTCGCCAGAGCCGCGCGGTCCTCGGCTGGGAGCAGTGGAGCGAGGCGGTCGCCGCGCTCGGGCTCGGGGTGATGAAGGCCGGCGTCGGCGCGGCGGTCGAGTCGGGCGAGCTCCGGACGAACGACGTCGACGCGACCGCTCGGATACTGCTGTCCGCGCTCATCGAGGCGGGCCTGCTGATCGCCACCGCGCGGGACCCGCGCGCGCGCCTGCGCGAGATCGAGCCGGAGGCGATGCGCTTCGTGCTGGGCCTCGGCGTGGCGGCCGTAGACTCCGCCGGGGGTGGGGATGGCTGATACCGATACGCGCATCGGGTCCGGGACTCGCGTCGCCGAGCCCCGCGCGAGCCGCCGCCCGCCGGCCCGCGGGAGGCCGTCGTCCGAGGTCCCGGGGCCGCGCCTGCCGGGCCTGCTCCAGACGCTTCTCGGCGTCGCGCTCCCGCTCGAGGCCCGCCTTGCAATGCGCAAGCGGTACGGACGCGTCTTCCGAACCGACGACGCGATCGCGGGCGAGATGTTCCACATAGCCGATCGCGACCTGGTCGAGCAGATCTTCAAGTGGAAGCCGGCGCAGTACAACGTCGGTGAGCCACGGCAGCTGATGGAGCCGGTGACCGGGCCGACATCGGTCCTGCTGCTCGACGGCGCGCCGCACATGCGGATGCGCAAGCTGATGCTCCCGCCGTTCCACGGCGAGGCGATCGCGCACTACGCCGAGCTGATCGAGCAGGTCACCGGACGCGAGATCGACGCGTGGCGGCCGGGGGACACGGTTCGCATGCGCACGGTCGCGCAGAGGATCACCATGGAGGTGATCATCCGGGCGGTCTTCGGCGTCACCGATCCCGGGCGCCTGGCGGAGCTCCAGCGCGTGCTGCCGCGGCTGTCGTCGCCGAGCCCGTTCCTGCTGCTCGTGCAGAAGGACCTCGGGCCGCGCAGCCCCTGGGGCCGGTTCCTCCGCCTGCGCGACCACGTCGATCGGCTCATCTACGAGGAGATCGCAGAGCGCCGCGGCGAGGGGGACGGCGGCACCCGCAAGGACATCCTCACGCTGCTCCTATCGGCCCGCGACGAGGCGGGCGACCCGCTTAGCGATCGCGAGCTGCGCGACGAGCTGATCACGCTGCTGCTGGCCGGGCACGAGACCACCGCGACTTCGATCGGATGGGCGTTCGAGCGGCTGCTGCGCACGCCCGCGGCGCTCGAGCGCCTCACCGCCGAGGTCGCGGCCGGCGAGTCCGGGGAGTACCTCGACGCCGTCGTCAAGGAGACGATGAGGGTCAGGCCGGTCGTGCCCGAGGTGTTCCGGTCTCCGACGGAGCGAACCGAGCTGGGCGGCTACGTGTTCGAGCCGGGCGCCCACCTCACGGCGGCGATCCTGCTGGTCCAGCTCGACCCCGAGCTGTACCCGCCCGACCCCGAGGCGTTCCGTCCCGAGCGGTTCCTCGACGGGGCGCCGGAGCCCTACACCTGGATCCCGTTCGGCGGCGGGGTGCGCCGCTGCCTGGGGGCGGCGTTCGCGACGCTCGAGATGGAGGTCGTGATCGCGACGGTGCTGGCGCGGACCCGCCTGCGAGCCTCGCGCTCCAGGGGCGAGGCGGCTCGGTTCCGCGGCGTGACCATGCTGCCCAGCCGCGGCGGCGAGGCGGTCGTCGATCGCGTGCTGGCCTGAGGCTGCAGACCACCTGGCCGCAGGTACTCGCGTGGCGGATGCGGCGTCAGCTGCTCGACCCGCTGGGCGAGGTCGACGCCCTCGAGGTCGTCCGGCGGCTGTGCGGCGTCCAGGCTCAGGTGCCGTCGGCGGCAGCCCTGGCCGTGCGGGTGCGCCAGGCGAGTCCGTCTTCCGATGGGGTGAGCCGGGCTCTGGAGGACCGCCGGCTCATGCGGACGTGGGCGATGCGCGGCACCCTCCACCTGCTCGCGCCGGACGAGGCGGGCGCCTACCTGGCGCTGGCCGGAGCGGCGCGGTCGTGGGAGAAGGGGAGCTGGCAGAAGGCGTACGGCTTGACCCCGGACGAGATGGCACTGCTCGTCGAGGCCGTGGGCGAGGCCCTCGACGGCCGGGTGCTCGGCCGCGACGAGCTGGTGGCCGCGGTGTGCGAGCGCCTGGGTCGCCCGGAGCTGGAGGCCGCCCTGCGCTCGGGCTGGGGCTCCGTGCTGAAGCCGGTCGCCTGGCAGGGCGGGCTGTGCCACGCCACGTCCGACGGCAACCGCGTCCGCTTCGCTCGGCCCGACCAGTGGCTCGCGGACTGGACCGGGGTGCCCGCGCCGGAGGACGCGGCCCAGGTCGTGATCCCCGCGTACCTCCGGGCCTACGGGCCGGCCACGCCGGAGCGGTTCGACGCATGGCTGACGCGCGGGAGCTCCAGGAGGGCCGCCCTGCGGAGCTGGTTCGCGAGCTTGGAGGACCGGCTGGCGACGGTCGAGGTCGGCGGCGAGCCGGCCCTGCTGCTGGCCGACGACGTGGAGGAGCTCGGCGCCACCGCGCCGACGCAGGTGGTCCGGCTTCTCCCGGGATTCGACCAGTACGTGCTCGGGCCGGGCACCAGGGCGGAGGAGATCATCGCGCCGTCGCACCGAGCCGACGTGAGCCGAGCGGCGGGCTGGATCTCGCCGGTCGTGGTCGCCGGGGGCCGGGTGGTCGGGACCTGGGAGGCCGACGGGCGGACGGTCCGGGTGCGCTTGTTCGAGGACGCTGGTCCGGTCGCGGGGGATGCGTTGGACGCCGAGGTGGCCCGCGCCGAGGCGTTGCTGTGACGCGGGGCTGAGCGCCGAAGCCGGGAGGGCGACCCGGCGGCCGCCCTCCCAGCGCTCGGTCGGCTACTGGTGCTGGTCCCGCGTCGACCAGCGGAGTTTCGTGCCCGCCAGGACGGCACCCGTCCCGATCAGCACGAGGAACAGGACCGCGAAGCCGGTGAACGGCAGCGATCCCGACGACCCGGACGACCGCTTCGCGCGATCGCGCGAAGCGGTGGTACCGGCGGGTGACCGATCCTCCGAGCGCGCGGCCACGCCGCGAACGCCGTTGCCCTCGGCCGGCGAGCTCACCGACGCAGGAGCCTGCGCCGTGCCGGGCGAGGCCCCCGTGCCGTTGCTCACGACGGGCGCGGGCGCCGGGGCAGCGTCGGTCGGGGCCGCGTCAGCCGCCGGGGCCGCGCCAGCCGGCAGGGCCTTGGCGGCAACCGCCGCTCCGCAGGGGCCCGACGGGTTGACGATGTCCTCGCCGTCCTGGTGCCGCATGTGCGCGGGCAGCGCGTTGACCGAGACCGTGATCCGCACGAACGGGTTCATCGCCGAGCCCGTCGCGTGGCAGATCGTGACCTTGCCGTCCGGGCCACCGGCGCGCGACGGCGCGGAGTCGCCCCGGCCGTGGTCGTGCCGGCTCGAGCGGTGCTCCGTCCCACCGGAGCCGCGGCTCCTCGAGCCGCCGGTGCCGTGGTGTCTCGAGCCATGGCCGTTCGAGCGGCCACGCGACCCTCGACTGGGCTGGGCCGGGGTGCCGCGGGAGTGGCCGCGATGCGAACTGCCTCGCGAGCTCCCACGTGAGGGCGCCTGTGCGCTCTTGCCCCGCGAGTGGCCCCTGCCGCCACGCGCGTGCTGCGCGTTCGAGCCCCCGGACCCATGCCCGGGCGCGGCGGCCCCGTTGCCGTGCGAGTTGGACCTGCCCTCGCCGGCGAGGGCTGTCCCTGCCACTACCGCCATCCATGCCGCCACGATGATCAGCCAGATCGAAAGGCGAGTCCCTGGGGACCTTCTGTCCACGTCTGCCTCCTTGCGTGAGACGTCGTTGTGGTCGGAGGAACGCCCGCCGTGCGGAGTGGTCGAGGAGTTCTCACGCGCCACGCGTGGTTGCAGACCCTTTGGCTCCGGACCCAGCGCAGGCGCGCCAGGTTCACGGGCCGAGCAAGCGTCGGGTCGCCGTCAGCGACACACGCCCGCATCACTCAGGCGGTCGTGAAGCTTTACCAACCCATGCCTGATGCGCCCCTTGACCGTGCCGAGCGGAAGCCCCAGGCGTTCGGCGATCTCGCTGTGGGCGAGCCCGTTGAAGTACGCGAGCTCGAGCGCCTGGCGCTGGTCGGGTGGTATCGAGGTCAGCGCGTGGCGTACGACGCGAGCCTCGTCGCGCTCGACGACGGCTACCGCGGGCGAGCCCGTCTCAGCGCCGCGTAGGCGATCCGTGCCCACCGTCTCAGCGCCTTCGAGAACGAGCGTCCGCGGGCGCGCGCCCTCCCGGCGCAGCGCGTCGATCGCCCGCCTGCGCACGATCGTCAGCAGCCACGACCGGGCACCGCTCAACTCAGCCGTGTACTGGCCTCGGCTCCGCCACACCGTCAAGAAGGCTTCCTGCGTCACGTCCTCCGCCCGCTCGCGGCCCACGATCCGGATCGCGAGGCCGTACGCGAGCGCCGCGTTGCGCTCGTAGAAGTCGGCGAAGTCAGCCGGATCACCATCGCGCGTTCTCCCCATCCGTCGGTTCCCCTACGCCCCGGACGACCCATCGGATCACATATGGGGCCCCCACCTGCGGCGGGCGGCTCCGGGTGGGGTGCGCCCGCTGGCTCGTCGCGCCAATTCCCGAGCGCGCCTGATCCGGACTCCCGTGCGCTGCGGATACGCGTCTTCGAGCAGCACGCGCTGCACGTCCGACAACGGGAGAGTCCGCGATGAGCGAGCCAGTCAACAACGTGTACGAAGCGGTCGAGGCCGCCTACTCAGATCGTCCGGCGGCCACGCGGCGACAGCTCGTCGGCGGCGCGGCCGCCACGGTGGGCAGCCTGACGGTGCTCGGCGCGCTTCCCGAGCTTGCCTCGGCCGAGCACACCAACGAGCCCCAGACCGTGCTCAACGTCGCCGCGACCGCCGAGGTGCTCGCGACGATCGTCAACACGGTTGGCCGCGAGAAGGTGAAGCTGGACGCCGTCACGGACGCGAACGTGGCAGCCGCGGCGCGTGAGGAGCTGATCCACGAGCGCGTGCTCGAGGCGTCCGGCGGCAAGCCGGTCACCACGCAGATCCACGTGCCGGACGAGGTGTTCGCGAACGCGACCAACCTGCTCTCGACACTCGAGGTCGGCGATCAGATCTTCATCAACGCGTACCTGCTCGCGACGACGGTCTTCGCCACCCAGCGCTACCGCAACCCGAAGCTCGCTCGCTACACCGCGGAGTTCATGGGCGTCGAGGCGGTCCATCGCGCCCTCGCCCGGCAGTCCCTGGGCAAGCTCGGAAACGATCGCGCCTTCATGCGCTACGTGCAGTCGGAGGAGGCCGATGCTCCCAACCGCGGGGCGGGTGGCTTCAAGCGGATCGAGACCGCCGTCGCGCAGCTCGAGGCCGCCGGTTTCGGGTTCGGCAAGGCGGGTTCGAAGCCCGGCCAGATGTACGACTTCGCCGAGGTCAGCAAGCGCACGCCGAATCCCAGCGGCGTGAACACGACCTCGCCGCGCTAGGTCCGGCGACCTGAGCGGCCGGCGGCAGCGAGCTTTGCGGCGAGCTGCGCCGGCCGCTACGGCGCGGGCATCGGCTTCGACCGAAGTGCCCGCGCGACCGCGGCGAGGTTCGCGGCGGCCGTCCGCCCGGTGGCGTCGGACCATTCGCGGTCGTCGCTTGTGAGGTAGACCTCCTCGCCGGGGCCCGGGCCCTTGTTCCAGTAGGTCCACGCCTGGCCGGGAATCGTGTACCCGATGTCGATCAGGGCCTGGCCGAGGTTGGCGATCACGTGATGAGCGCCGTCCTCGTTGCCGGTCACGACGATGCCCGCGACCCGGTCGTACGCGACGGGCCGGCCCAGCTCGTCGGTCTCCGCGAGCATCGCGTCCATCCGCTCCAGCACGCGCTGCGCGATGCTCGACGGCTGACCCAGCCAGGTGGGGGAGGCGAGCACGAGGATGTCGGCGGCCAGCAGCTTCTCGTGGATCAGCGGCCACTGGTCGCCGCCGCCCTCGTCCGACGTCACTCCGGGGCGCACGTCGTGGTCCACCACGCGGATCATCTCCGTGGTCGCCCCGAGGCCCGCGAGTGCGTCGAGCACCACCTGGGCGAGGGCCTCGGTGCTCGACTCGGCGGGCGAGGGCTTGAGCGTGCAGTTGAGCGCGAGGGCGCGCAGGTCCGCCGTCACCGGGAGGGGTCCCGCCTCGTGAGCGCGTTCACGAGGCGCCGTCGGTGTCGGTGTCGGGGTCGAGCGCGAGCGCGGCCGAGTTGATGCAGTAGCGCTTGCCGCCGGCCTCGCGGGGCCCGTCGTCGAACACGTGCCCGAGATGGCCACCGCAGGCCGCGCAGGTCACCTCGGTGCGCTTCATGAGGAAGCTCCGGTCCGTGTGCAGCTCGATGTTCGCCGCCACGGCGGGCTCGGTGAAGCTCGGCCAGCCGGTGCCCGAGTCGAACTTCGTGTCCGAAGAGAACAGCGCCGTGCCGCAGCCCGCGCAGCGGTACATGCCGTCGTCCTCCGTGTGCACATAGCCGCCGCTGAACGGGCGTTCCGTCCCCTTCCGGCGGAGCACCTCGTACTGCGCGGGCGTCAGCTCCTCGCGCCAGTCCTGGTCGCTCTTCTCGATGCGTGCGGTCATCCTCGCTCCTCTGCCGGTTGCTCGACGTATGACCCGTGCGCCGCGAAAACGGTTCATCCGAACCCGGGGAGCCCGCTGAGCCGGGGCGCCAGCATCGCCCGGAGAGCCATTCGCCCGCGGTGGAGGCGACTCTTGAACGCCGCCTCCCCGAGATCGAGGACCGACGCGGCCTCCGAGGTCGAGAGGCCCTCGACGTCGCGCAGCACGACCGGTGCGCGCAGGTCCGCGGGCAGCTCGCGCAGGCCCTCGGCGAGGGTCGCGCGGAGCTCCTCGCGCTCGAGCGTCCCGACGGGCCCGGGTCCCTCCGCCGCGAGATCGTCGAGCGGGCGGTCCTCCGTGGACACCACGGCTCCCGCCGCGGGCCTCTTCGCAAGCCGCCGCTGCGCCTCGTTGAAGCCGATCCGGTAGAGCCACGTGAAGAACCGCGAGCGCGCCTCGAAGCGCGACAGCGATCGCCATGCCCGCAGGAAGGTCTCCTGCGCGACGTCCTGCGCCTCGCCGTGGTCGAGGCCGAACCGCAGCAGCGCTCCGTGGAGCGCATCGGCGTGCCTCATCACCAGCTGCTCGAAGGCGGCCATGTCGCCGGCGCTCGCCTGCTGGACCAGCACCGCGTCGGGATCCTGCGCCGTCCCGACCTCAGGCGCGCGAGTCATCGTCTGCCAGTCGGTCGTGTACCCCCGCCAGCACCGCCGCCGCCACGGATTGGCCCGGCCGTCCCGGCAGCGCTGCCAGGGTCGCGACCATCATCCGGAGGCTGGCGAGCAGCTCCGCGCACTCCGGGCAGTCGTCCGTGTGGCGCTCGATCCGGCCGGCCCCGCGGGCACCGAGCTCCGCGTCGATGTACTCCGACATGTGCTGCTGCGACCATGCGTGGTCGCGCGCGAAGCTAAGCGCCGTAAACGGATTCCTCATCGGCAATTAGACCCTACGTGCGGCGACCCGATTCGGATGACCTGCTGAACCGTTTTACGAGACGCCGGGTCGTACCCCCCATGACGACGACGAGAATCGAGGCATTCGCATGACGAGCGCCTCAGCCGTCGGCCCGCTCGCGCGCCTCGCCGACGTGCGCACCCGGACGCTCGAGCTCGTCGAGCCGCTCTCCGATTCCGATGCCGAGGCCGTCCACTCGCCGCTCATGAGCCCGCTCGCGTGGGACCTCGGCCACATCGCGGCGTTCGAGGATCTCTGGCTGGTGCACCGCGCGGCGGGCGAGCCGCTGCTCCGACCCGGCCTGGCCGAGATCTACGACGCCCTCGAGACCCCGCGAGCCCACCGGGGCGAGCTCCAGTTCCTCGGCCGCTCGGCGGCGCTCGATTACCTGGCCGAGGTCCGCGGCCGGGTCGAGGAGCTGGCGCCGAGCGACGTGCTGCTCCAGGAGCTCGTGATCCAGCACGAGCTCCAGCACAACGAGACGATGCTCCAGACGCTCGCGCTCGCGCGACTCGACGGCTACGTGCCGCCCGGCTACGTGTCCCCGGCCGACCAGCGGCTGCCCCAGGTCGAGCAGCGCACGCCCACCGGGCTCGAAACGGTGGTCGTGCCGCCCGGGGCGTTCGAGCTCGGAGCGCCCGCGGGCCGCTTCTCGTACGACAACGAGCGGCCACGGCACACCACGGACGTCCCGGCGTTCGAGATCGGGCGCGTGCCTGTGACGAACGGCGCCTTCGGAGAGTGGATCGCCGCGGGCGGATACGCACGCCGTGAGTGGTGGTCGGAGGCCGGCTGGGAGTGGAGGCGGGCGTCCGGCGTGGAGCGGCCGGGCTCCTGGTTCGAC